>JBPCTR010000100.1:0-7908 GCA_051011575.1 Acidimicrobiales bacterium
GCTCTGGTCGACACGCAACATCCGGGCGGTGCCGCGAGCGATCGGCATGTTCCCGGCGGCGGTGATCTCCCTCGGCGTCATCTATTCCACCACCGAGGCCGGGTTCATCAGCCGGTCGATCCAGTTCATCATGCTCGTCGTCGCGCTCACGATCGCGGCGAACAACAAGGGTGTGAAACGACCCTTCGAGCCCGGATCGCCGGTTCCCGAGAGCGAAGACGCGGCTCCCGTACCTCGCGCGTCCCTCTGACCCCGATGACGCTCGTATCGGTCTGCGTGGCCACCTACCGGCGACCCGACGGGCTTCGCGCCCTCATGCACAGCATCGAGGCGCAGGAGCTGCCCGACGGCCTCGACGTCGAAGTGATCATCGTCGACAATGATCCGCCGTCTGCCGAGCCGGCCGTGCGCGAGTACGGGAGTGAGAGCCGCTTCGTCGTCCACTATCTCTCACAGCCCGAACCGAACATCAGCCTGACCAGGAACGCAGGTGTTGCCGCGGCGCGCGGGGATCTCGTGTGGTTCGTCGACGACGACGAGATCGCCGAACCGGACTGCCTCGGATTGCTCGTCGCTGCCATGTACGAGCATGACGCCGACGTGGTCTTCGGTCCGGTCCTACCGAGGTTCGAGACACCGCTCCCGGATTGGCTTCAGCCCTTGTTCAGCCGGCCGGTGTTCGCCACCGGCACACCGTCGGTCGCCCATCGCACTGGTAACACGCTCGTCACATCGGAATCCCTGTCGCTGGTGGAGGGACCGTTCGATCCTGCGTACGGAGTCACCGGGGGCTCCGACTCGCTCCTCTTCCGTCAGTTGGAGGCGAGAGGTCGCCTTCTCATCAACTCGGCAGACGCCATCGTCTCCGAAGTCGTTCCAGCCGAGCGGGCCACCTGGCAGTGGTTGCGTTCTCGCATGCGGAGACAGGGCCAGAACTACGCGCGACAGACGGTGACGCTCGAAGAGGGAACCTTCACCCCCGGCGTCGCGTGGATGTCGGCGAAAGCTCTCGTGCAGATCGTTGGCTGGGGCGGGTCCGCCATCGCCAGCTGGCGGGACCGGACGCAACGCTCGCTCTACGTCATGCGCATCTGGACGAACATCGGCAAGATCGAAGGAGTCATTGGGGTTGCGCGCCGTCGTGATCCCTGATCAGCGATCGCTCGAGTCCTGAAGCTGTTCGGCGAGCCACTGCGTGAACAGATCTGCCCCCTGCCGATTCACGTGGTACTCATCGGCGAACAGAGCTGAATCGACGATGACGTCGTCGGCTTGGAGCAACGTGACGTCTTGTCTCGTCGCCAATTCTGCCATGTGAGCCTCGTATCGTTCGAGCTTCGCTTCCCCGATGATGCGCTCCACCGCTCCCGGGACGCGAGGCATGTCGATCAGCACGACGCGCACGCCCCGATCGTGGAGTTCTTCGATCAGGAGCTCGACGGCATCAAGATTTCGTCCACCGGAGGCGAAGTCGCGCATCGACCCTTCGGCGATCTCCCGCTCGCGATCCGGATCAGGTCGGTAGCGGACGTCGTCGAAGGCGGTCAGGCTCCCGTCTTCACCTGAGTTCTGACGCCAGTTTCCACGTCCGGCCAGCGCGTAGGCGAGTGCCGTCGACGGACGACGGTACGCGGAGCGGAGTTTGAAGAATCCGACATTTCGCGACAGCCAGCGATCGAGCCGCTGCATCGGACCTTCCTCGCCCACCAGGTGCCGCCGTCCACGGGAATTCAGGTATCGATCGACGGTGCCCTCTTGTTCGGAGAAGCTGTCGTTCGCATCGCGTGGCCCCAAGCCGATCACGACGGTACGGGGACACAGGTTGGGCATGACGACCTCGTCGAACCACGAGGGCATGATCAGCGGGCCGCCGCCGCCCAGTGCGACGTTCCGTGCAGTTCGGCTCGTCGTTTCGCGGAGCAGCGCCGGATCCCCTGCGGCGCCCATCAGTGAAGTGCCGGCGAGAACAACATCGGTGCATTCCCCACGTGCTGCGACAATTCGCTCGACCTGGCGCTGCTGTTCGTAGTTGTCGAACTCGAGTGGCGGAGGAATCTGGGAGGCGAACACCTGCGCGAGAATCTCGAGGGCGAGAATCGCGGTGACGATGGCGGCGAGTCGGCGTGTGCTCATCAGAACTGGAAGTAGATGAAGTCGCGGGCGGGGGCACCGGTCGCGGAGATCGTTCCGAGCAGCATCAGGCCAATCGCCAGAGCCGAAGCACGGGACGGCAACACGGTCGTAAAGGCATGGACGGTCGACCGACGCTGCAAGAGATCGATCACGAAGAGGGCGATAGCGCTGTAGATCACGAAGGCGGCGAGATCGGCGTCAATCCCCGACGTCGTCGCCGACCCGAGCCGGCCGAGCATCGTCAACGCGTCACCGAGAGTCGGCGACCGGAAGAAGATCCACGTGAGGCAGACGAGGTGGAAGGTGACAATTGTGCTCACGACTCGCATCTGACTCGACTTGACGACTCGCTCACCAATTCCGGTGAGCCGCTCGACCGCCAGAAATCCCCCGTTCAGTGCGCCCCAGATCACGAAGTTCCAGCCCGCGCCGTGCCACAATCCGCCGAGCAGCATGGTCAGCATGAGGTTGATGTAGGTGCGCGTCCGCCCTCCACGATTTCCACCGAGTGGGATGTAGAGGTAGTCACGCAGCCACGAACTCAACGAGATGTGCCATCGGCGCCAGAACTCCGTGATCGAACCCGAGAGGTATGGCTGCTCGAAGTTTCGAATCAGATCCACCCCCAGTAGTCGGGAAACGCCCCGGGCGATGTCGGAGTAGCCCGAGAAGTCGGCATAGATCTGGAACGCGAAGGCGTACGTTGCGAGGAGCGTCATGGCCGCCGATGCTCCGCCCGGATCGTCGAATGTCTGGTCGACAAAGCCTCCGAGAACGTCGCCCAGCCCCACTTTCTTGAAGTATCCAAGGAGCATGAGCTGAAGCCCCGATGAGACGGCGCTTTTTGTCACGGGGCGATCCACCGCCCGGAGTTGAGGGAGCAGAGAACCCGCGCGCTCGATTGGCCCGGCCACGAGCTGAGGAAAGTAGGCCACGAACAACGCAAACGTTGCGAGATCGGGTTCGGCATCGATCTTCTTTCGATACACATCGATCGTGTACGACATCGTCTGGAACGTGTAGAAGCTGATTCCGACCGGGAGCACGACGGAGAGGAGCCGCTGGTCCGGACTCAGACCGAGCGCGCTGAAAAACGGCAACGCTTCTTCCACGAAGAAGCCGAGGTATTTGAACACGCCGAGGATGCCTAGATTGACCCCGATCGACTGCGAGACCAGACGCTTTCGGCGGGCCTGATCGCCCTCGACCACCAGTCGCTTGCCGATGCTGAAATCGACGATCGTCGACACGAGGATCAACGAGAGAAATCGAACATCCCAGGCGCCGTAGAAGACATAGGAGCCGGCCAGGAGCAGATAGGTGCGGCTCTTCCCCCGCACGACGCGGTGTGCGCCGATCACCAGTACGGCGAACAGCAGGAATATCGTCGAGTTGAAGAGCACGTCGAGACTCTAGGTTGAGGGCCGATCACCGAAAGCGATGACGCGGGCGGCCCGCCGGGCTCAGCAGTACTCGGGCTCGGCCGACGTCAGCACCCGCTGGTGACGTGGGTGTTCGACGGGCCGAACGAATTGCTCGGAAGGATCTCGTGTCCCCCGTTGACTGCTCGCACGTTGCACGAGCCGGAGATCGAACCAGCACCATCCTTGTCGTGGAAGAGCGCTTCGGGCATGAAGCCGTCGAAGTAATCGGCCGCGAACACGTTCCGACTGATGTCTTGGGCACAGCTCGTTCCGGGGTACTGGTTGCTCGAGTTGCATCGGAAGGGGCGGCCCGAGCCTTCGATGTAGTTCTCGACGAGTCGGTAGTTCGAACCGTTGCCCCTCTGAAGGTAGTTGGCGAAGGTGAAGCCATTTATGGGGTCCCCGACCTCGACGATGCCATTGGCATAGACGCCGTGATAGATCGGCGACCGATACGTCGAGGGTTGCGCAGAGACCCGCCCGTACCGGGCGACGATGTAGTTGCCCTGAATGAGCGTGTTGGCATAGCCGAGGTTGTTGGCGACGTTGTTGTGCGTGACATTGTCGTTCGGATTGCCGGCTCGATTCGGATCGAACCCGAAGCTCAGGTCGTGCACGTAGTTGAAACGAAAGACCGCTCCGCTAAACATGCTCACCGCTCCCCGACCAAAGGACAGGTCGTTGTACTGCACGAGCGCATTGTCGCCGCCAAGACGAACCGACCCCTCACAGATGTCGCCATCGCTCCCGCTGCACGTGATCGTGTTGTATTCGATGATCACGTTGCTGGCCCCGAGGACATTCACCGCAGGGGCATCATCCACGGCTCCCGGGTAGCCCCATGAGTCGTTCTGAACTCTCGTGGGGCAATTGACGTAGCTGTCACGAAGGGTCACGGTCGTGAGGATGTTGAGGCATCTCCCGCCAGCATCGGCACCCGAGATGACGGGCCGTCCACCGTCGAACGAAAGCCACGCGGCGCCTGTATTCGCGTTGATGAATGACTGGTCGATCGTGACGCCGAACGGGCCGTCGTTGGCGGCCGGAAACTGGTGCAGCGTCGACACGCGATGCCCCGTGGCCGACGGGTTGACCCACCCGCCCGGTGCCTGTGTCGGTTGACCCGCTCCCTCGTCGTCTGCCGGCGGCGCGACGGTCGTGGTGGGTGCGGCGGTCGTCCCCGGCGCGCCCGTGCTCGTCGTGACCACGACGGGCGCTGCGGTGGTGCTGGTGGGCGGCGTGCTCGTCGACTCGCTCGCCACACGCTCTCGAATCGTTGTCGTCGAGGCTGCTGCCACGTCGGAGCCGGTCGGCACGGTGCGGGAGGCAATGACCACGGGAGCGGCGGGCGCAGCCTTCGGCACCTGGTCTGGCGTGTCGGCACTCGCGAGCGCTTCCGGAATCAGCTGATCACTGGTGGCGCTCGACGCGCTGAGTGAGACGCTGACATCGGACGGCGACACGAGCGTTCGCGAGCCCGTCGTCTCGACTTCGTCCGGGCCGACCAGGACCCGCCCGACTCCGAAGTCCGCGAAGCCCGATCCCTGGGCGCCGAAGGCGAGGGCGGATGTCGAAGCGATGACGACGAGAACGTTCTTCAACCTCGTTCGGGGCCGGCGCACGGGGGCGGCAGTACGAGGACGACCCAACTTTCGCATCCCATGTTTCGAAGTCATGTCGACAACTTCGACCTTCGGACTGCCGACCTTGAGGGCGTCGTCGGGATCGATACGGCGTCGTTGCTGTGATCGGAGATGTCGCACACCTTACTTATCGGCACCGTTTCGCAAAGATAACGTAATAGTGTTACGAAGTGTAACCGACTCGACAAGAAGACGCGGGCCACGTCGGCAAAGAAAATCGGTGCCGAGCTCAGCGTTGTGGCGAAGCGAAGTTCTTCCCGGGTCGAAGTACGTGGAACCAGACCCAAACGAGAAGAGCCAGCTCGGCCAGGAGTGTCGTGAAGACCGCAGCCCGCCATCCATACGACGGTATGAGCAGCAGATTCAGACCGAGATTGAGCAGACCGGCACCGAGCGTTCCGAAAATCCGAAGTCGCTGACGACCGGTCCCCGTCAATACGTTGGCACCGGGCGTCAGAATCGAGCGGATGAACGGGAGGAACGCAAGAAGACGAAGCGCCGGCACCGAATCCGAGAAATCGTCCCCGAGGACCCACTCTGCGACGGGGGCGAGGAAGAAGATTGCGAGTCCGGACGCAAGACCGGCAGGAGCAGTCGCACGCACGATCGACCACGCATTCCTGACCGACGACTCGGCGGATTGATTCTCCTTCCGAAAATAGGAGGCGTATCGGATGCGCAAGACCGACCGAGCCGGAACGCCCGCGATCGAGGCGATCCGGTATGCCGCCGCATAGATTCCTGCGTCCACCTCGAGTCCGGAGCCGGAGAGGACCATCTTGTCGTTGTCCGACAGGAGGCCGTCCGGCCCGGCATTCAGGGAGAAGGGAAGTCCGAGCCGATAGTCGTCCGTAGTCGGCAGCGAGATGTTCGGTCGAATCGAGGTACCTCGAAACAGCGAGCGGTGCGCGACATACCCCGCCACTCCGCTCGAAAGAAAGTGGAGCACCGACCACGAGGTCAGCGTCGGCGACGCGAGGGTCAGGAACGCGACGAGGGCCGCCGCCCGAAAGAGGAGAGTTAGCGCCGCGACTCGGGCGCCCGACCGGCTGTCGCCCTCTGCCTCGTGGGCCCGCACCGCGACGCGCGAGAGGCCGAGGGACGCGATCTCACCGATCGAGATGAGAATCACCGCCGCGGGGGACATACCCGGTGCGACCACGACTGCCACCGCAACGATCGCCAAGGACGACAGTGGTCCGACGGTCACGAGGACAGCTACGGAGCGCATCCATGCATCACGGCACGGCGTCCCCTGTGCAATCCTCTGCACGATCACATGCTCCGGCGATGCCGTCAGCAGCGGCCCGAGTAGTCCGATGGTCGCCAGCACTGCGGCGAGCAATCCGAATCTTCCCGGACCGAGCCGGCTGCCGACGACGACAAACGTGAGCAACGACATCGTCAAGCCGGAGAGCTCCGTCATGAGCCCCCACTGCGCTGCGATCGCGCCTCGTGGCACCCGCACCCGACTCATGGTGTCAGGAGAGCCGAATCTCGGTCCGGGCGATGGCCGACGCGAACTCGACGTGTTCGGTTCGACTCAGTTCGAGTCGCGTCATGCATTGGCCGTCGCCATTCTCGCCGGGAAGGGGAAGGAGCGCGAGCTCGCGGTCCGCCATCCGGAAGTTGCATTCACCGTCGAGACTGCCGGCTCCGTCCTTGTCCTCGTAGGGAGGCACGGAGTTGAAGTTCTCGAGATGGAGATCGTCGAACACGTTGAAGGACAGATCGGCGGCACAGACGCTGGTTTCGTGGCGAAGGGACGCATTGCATCGAAACGGGCGGCCGGCGCTCCGCACGAAGTTCCGGACGTACATCGCCCCGGCTCCATCGCCGTTGACCAGATAGTGGGCGAAAGCGAACCCATTGATCGGATCCCCCTCGCGGATGATGCCGTCGTCGTACATCTTCGGGAACGACAGATACAGGTACTCGTTCGGATCGAGCGACACGCGGCCGTACGTCGCATCGATGAAGTTGCCGGCGACGACGACGTCGCGGTATCCGAGATTGTTCACCGAGTTGTTGTGGGTGACGCGGTCCGAGTTCACCCGGGTCGGGTCGAATCCGAACGAGAAGTCGTGGAGGTGGTTGAAGACGAACGTGGTTTTCTCGAAGAGGCCGATGGCACCGCGCGCGTGCGAGAGGTCGTTGAAGCGGATGACGGCGCCGGGCGAGCCGATCCGAATGTCGCTCCCGCAGATGTCTTCGTCGAACCCGGAACAGGTGATGGTGTTGTGTTCGATGATCACCCCATCGACCGCAGGCTGGCCGATGTTGACCGCGGGAGCGTCGTCGACGATTCCCACGTAGCCCCACGCGTCACTCTGGACGCGGGTCGGGCACGACACGAACGACCTCCGGAGGATGATCGGAGTCAGGATGTTCAGGCATCGGTCCGTGGCATCGACGCGGTCGATGACAGGAAGGCCGTCGTCCTCCGTGAGCCAGGCGGCACCCTCATTCTGGTCGAGAAAGTCCTCGTCGATGGTCACGCCGTACTGGCCGTCGTTCGGCGGCACGAATGGTCGCAGATCATCGAGGTCTGCTCCGACGGGTGTCCCCCCGAGCTCGGGATCGGGGATCAGCCAACCATGCGGCGAAAGGGTGACGTTCACGCGGTCGGTGCCCACGTCGACCTCGGCCGTTCGTGGCGGGATCGTCGTCGTCGTCGTCGTTGTGGTCGTGGTCGTCGTCGTGGTCGT
>JBPCTR010000101.1:0-19029 GCA_051011575.1 Acidimicrobiales bacterium
AAGCCCGATGGTACGTCGACGGTCCGGCTGCCGGAATCGTCAGAGTCGGCCGACTCGGACACGGTCTCAGAGGAATCGTCGCCACCGCCACAGCTTGTGAACGCGAGTAAACACATCGAACAAAAGAGGACCAGAAGTATCCGCCGCATGAGAACACCGTCGCATCCGGGCAGGATGCGGTCAACCGAATGCCTTGACTCAACGCTCCCGACCGAATCGGTCGTGCGGCGTATCCAGGTCGACGCCGCCGCTGCGAGCGGCCGAGACGATGTCGTCGACCGGAAGGGTCTGCGGCGACAACGCGGTGTCGACGGCGAGGCGGTCGCCCAGGTCGTGGATCGTCCAGCCCGTGGGCTCTGCGGTGGGTAGCTCGTCCCAACGCATTGGGACAGCGACCGGGGCTCCCGGCCGCGGTCGCAATGAAAAGGGCACCACGACGGTTGCGGTGGGAGCGGAACGCAGCCAATCGACGAAGACCCGGCCGCCCCTGTTCTTCTTGAGGAACTCGGTGGTGAGACGGTGCGGGTCGACGGTCACCGCGAGACCGGCGATCGCTCGGGCTGCCACGGCCACGCGGTCATAGCCGAGCGTGCCGTCGAGCGGAACCCACACGTGAAATCCCTTCGACCCAGTGGCCACCGGAATCCCCAGCACGTCGAACTCGGACAGCACCTCGCGAACCACCCCGGTGGCGACACGAACCTTCTCGACGTCACCGTCCTCAGGGTCGAGATCGATCACCATCCAGTCGGGATGACCGGGCTGGTCGACCGTCGAGGTCCACATGTGGAACGTAACCGTGTTCTGGTTGGCCAGGTACGCCAGGTCGACAGCATGGTCGACCACCGGATACACGGTGTGTCCGCCCTCACGCTTCGGCACGGGGTGCCGTCGAATCGAATCGGGGAAGTGGTTGGCCGCGTTCTTCTGCATGAACCCCACGGCGTCGATCCCGCGCGGGAACCGCTGCAGTGTCAGCGGTCGGCCGGCGAGGAAGTCCATCATGCGCTCCCCGACCGCCTGGTAGTGGGCCACCACGTCGGCCTTGGTGACACCGTCGGCGGGGTAGATGAGCTTGTCGGGGCTCGACACTTTCATCCGGCCATGGTGGCACCGGGTTCAGGCGTCGGCGACTCGACCGAGCGCTGAGGTCTCCGGCGAGGGCTCCACTCCGAGCTCGCGGAAGAGCGTCTCGCAGCACTCGTCGTAAATCTGGCGGCACCGGCCGTGCTCGCCCATCGCGAGGCACGCCTCCATCGCCAACCTGTAGCCGTGTTCGCTGATCGGATCGATTCCGATGATCAGTCGGGCCGCGGTGTAGGCCAGCTGCGGATCTCCCTCGAGACGCCAACCATCTGCCAGAACCTCGAGACTCCGAACCCGCCGGTTGACCACGTCGCGGCGAATCTCGTCGATCCACCGGTGATCGACACCTGGGAGAAAGCTTCGGGCGAGGATGCTCGACGAAACGGTGGCGTCGATGAGCGCAGGAATCACATCGTCGTGGCGGAGCGAACTTTCGGCACGATCGAGGCGCCTTATGCCGTCCTCCAGATCGACCCAGGCTCCGGCCGGCAGGGTCAGCTCGATCGCTCCGGACGTCGTGGTCAGGCGGGACCGGTCGACTCCAGCCCGTGCGAGGGCAGTGCGGATCTTGCTGAGCGTGGCGCTCAGGCTTGCGCCCCATTCAGCCGGCAGGTCATCGCCCCAGAGGGTGTCGGCGAGTGCATCCCGCGAGATCGGACCGTGGGCGAGAACGAGCGAGACCAACGCGACGCGACCGAGCGAGCCGGGCAGCTCCGACTCGTCGACGAGACCGGAGGGGCCTTCGATGGAGATTCGCCCGAGGACGTGCACCCGCACCAACAATTCACCAAACTTGTGCCAACTCGATCTCCGTAGTGTCGCACAGGAGAAGGAAAGGACGTGGTTGACCATGGCCGAGCAGCTCATCGAGTGCCCGTGTGGAACCGTGCTTCGGGGCGAATCCCTCGACGCGGTCGTGCAGGAGGCACAGACACATGCGAAGTCGGTTCACGACCTCGATCTTTCCGACGACGACGCGGAAGCGATGGCACGCCCGAGCTGACCCTCGGAGCGCCGCTTCGTTCACGCGCACGTCACGACCAAGGAGCGAGAATCATGAAGCAGTTCGCATGCGGAACCCTGATGGAAGGCTGCCCCGGCGTGGTCAGCGGAGAGACGGAGGAAGAGGTCTTGTCGGCGGCGGCGGCCCACGCCGCCGAGGCCCACGGCCTCACCGACCTGACCGACGACATAATTACCGCGGTGAAAGCGGGCATCACCGAAACCTGAGCCCAGGAAATCCGGGCGGTCGCGTCATGCCTATGGGCTAGGTTTCGCGGTGTGGGCATGACGCGGAGATTCGGGGTCGAATTACTCCCTGATCTCGACTGGCCCGAACTCAAACGGCGTGTCGTGCACTGTGAAGACCTGGGCTTCGAGATCGCCACGACGGCAGATCAGTTCGTTGACTGGAAGAACCCCTCCGTCGCGTGGTTCGACCTCTGGACCCTGTTGGCGGGCTTCGCCGAAGCGACCGAGCGCATCCGACTCGCTCCGCAGGTCGCACAGATCCCCATGCGGGATCCGGCCACGTTCGTCCGCCAACTCCTCACTGTCGATCACATCTCGGGTGGGCGGGTCGAGGCGGGCCTCGGACTCGGGCTCACGGTCGATCCGGGCTACGACATGGTCGGCGTTCCGAACTGGAGCAACCCGGAGCGCGCCGATCGTTTCGCCGAATACATCCGAATCGTCGACGAGCTTCTCACCGACGCAACCATCGACTTTCGGGGCACGTACTACACCGTCGACCGAGCGTCGGTGCACCCATCGATGCAGGACCCGCGGCCACCGATCACGATCGCAGCGATGGGACCACGCATGATGCGGTACGCCGCCGACCATGCCGACACGTGGAACACGATGAGTTTTGGGGCCGGCGCCGAGACGTTGATAACCGATGCGACCGCCCTCGTCGGGCGAATGGCCTCGGTGTGCGAGGCGGCCGGTCGTGACCCGGCGACCCTACGACACAGCTTCCTTCTTTTCGATGCCGATGCCCGTGAGCGAGGCGGGCATCTCTTCTATTGGGAGTCAGCGTCCGTGTTCGGAGATCTAGCCGGCGAGCTACTCGATCTCGGATTCGACGAGATCGGCGTTTACTACCCCATCGATGCACAACGCGACGTGTTCGAACAGGTGGCCACGGAGGTGCTGCCGGGCCTACGAGCCGGCTGACTCGTCGCGGCTATTGCCGGGGTTCTCGGCGTGGTTCAAGATGAAGTTATGGGATTCGAGCACAGACCGTCCTCGTGAGATCGCCCGAGATTGCCGATCGTCACGGTGGCCCGGTCGCCGTTCCACGTTGGATCGGCGACGACGGAGATCTCATCGAAGCACCCCAGCCGTTGGAGCCGGTCGATCCGGCCGAGGCCGTGCGCGAAGCGAGCCTCTGGCTGGCCCACCAAATCTCGAGCGCCGCTGAGGTCACGGCGACGCCGGGGCCTCGACTCGGCCCCACGTCCGATCAGGCGCCGCGTCGAACCGGGTCCCGCGAAGAGGTGATGGCGCCCCTGCTCCTCCGACCGTCGTTCGCCTTGGCGCGCGCCCGGCGCGGCGACATGTTCGCGCGTCCCTTCGGAAGAGTGCGAGTTCTCCCTCAGTCGATGGCCTCGGACGGCAGCTGGTTCTCGTGGACCGCAATCGTGCGAACACGATTGGTGCGACGCAAGGCGACGCTTCGGATCGGCCCGTCGCCATCGGGCAACGTCACCGTGCTCCAACTCGTGCCGCAGAAACCCCGTCGACATCGGACACGATCGTTCGTGGCTGCAGGCATTCCGGCTCTCGAAGGGATTGCGAGCCAGCTCCGCAATCAGTGAGCGGCATCGTTCCCGAACGGCAGCTTGGCCACCACGAGGGCGACCGCCGACCCGACGGCGAAGCCGGCCACGGC
This sequence comes from Acidimicrobiales bacterium, assembly GCA_051011575.1. Taxonomy (GTDB): domain Bacteria; phylum Actinomycetota; class Acidimicrobiia; order Acidimicrobiales; family SHLQ01; genus SHLQ01. Next base: position 3,983 of record JBPCTR010000101.1, read on the forward strand.
CGACAGCGCCGTGTTGGCGAGCCAGGCGAGCAGACCGCCGATGCCTCCCACGTCGTGAACAGCATCCTCGAGATCATGCACGATGTCGTAGGGCAGATCCCACCCGAGTTCGTGAGCACCCACGATGAGGATGTGCCCGCCCACCCAGAGCATGGCGGCGGTCCCGATGACCGACAGGAATGTGAGCAGCTTCGGCATCCCATTCACGAGGAGTCTTCCCAGTCGCTGCGATGACTCGTCGTCTCTTTGAGCCAAGGAGAGACCCACATCGTCCATCTTCACGATCAGTGCCACGAGGCCGTAAACGATCACCGTGATCACGATCGCCACGACGACGAGGATCACCGCACGCGAAACCACGCCCTCATCGAGTACTTCTTTGAGGGCGATCACCATGATCTCGGCCGACAGGATGAAGTCGGTACGAATCGCCCCCGAGATGGTGGCGGCCTCGGCCGCAGGACCCTGCACGGCGGCTGGCACGTCGTGGTCGTGGTCGTCGCCCTTGAGCGCGTGGATGATCTTGTGCGCGCCCTCGTAACAGAGGAACGTGCCACCCAACATCAGGATGATCTCGACCAGCGTGGGTGCGATCGCACTGAGCACGAGCGCCGCCGGCAGGATGAACAGCAGCTTGTTGCGGAGCGAACCCTTCGCGATCTGCTTGATGATCGGAAGCTCGCGGTCGGCTGCGAGGCCGTGTACATAGGCGGGGGTCACGGCGGTGTCGTCGACCACCACCCCAGCCGCCTTCATGCTGGCCCGGCCCGCGGCAACCCCCACGTCGTCGATCGACGCTGCGGCGAGTTTCGCCAGCGCCGCGACATCATCGAGCAATCCGACCAGACCACCGGCCATCGGTTTCACTTCCTTCAAAGGTTGCGTACGGCGGTCCAGAATATTGCTATGGAGCGCCGCGCCACGCGATCGGCCGATTTCCTGCACCACACGTCTCTCACTGCACCTCTCTCACCGTGTCGCCCGATGTGTCCGAGGTTTCAGACCTCGGCTCGATCGGCAATGCTCTTGTGATGGAGCAACCACCTGACATCGTGCCCGGAGTCGTCCCGGTGCAGCTGGCCACCTACGACGAGTACAAGGAGGCACAGCAAGCCGTCGACCATTTGTCCGACGAAGGATTCCCCGTGGGCACACTCACGATCGTGTGGAGCGGCCTCCGCCAGATCGAGCACGTGACCGGCCGCCGGACCGTGTTCTCGGCGGCGAGCGAGGGCGCCTTGTCCGGCATGTGGTTCGGCCTGCTGATCGGCCTCGTGTTCAGCGCATTCGCCGCCGAGGGCGAGTCGGAGATAGGCATCATCATCACCTACGCCGTGGTCGGTGCTCTCGGTGTGGCGGCGTGGCGCGCGATCGGCCACTTCGGATTGCGCGGCACCCGCGACTTCTCGTCGACCCGCAAGATCGACGCCGAGGAGTATCAGGTGTGGGTGGCCCCCGACCGGCTCACCGAGGCGGCAGGCATTCTGGGCGTGGCCCCGCCACCCGCCGCGGGTCCGGCCGAAGCAGCGGGCGCCGCCGAAGCCAGCCCCGACTGATCGAGACTCGCCGCTCCCGAAGGGGGGAGACATGTTCGAACGGTTCACCGACTCGGCTCGACACATCGTCGTGGCCGCACAGGAGGAGGCGCGCCACCTGAACCATCGTTCGATCGGAACCGAGCATCTGACACTCGGTCTGTTGCGGGTCGAGGGCGGGACGGGAGCGCGCGTTCTATCTGACCTGGGTGTCGACCACGACGCCATCCGTACGGCGATCGTCGCGATGGTTCCTCCGGGCTCCAGACCGCCGGGAGGTCATGTCCCGTTCACGCCGCGGGCGAAGATGGTCTTCGAGCTGAGCCTCCGCGAGTCGCTACGTCTTGGCCACGACTACATCGGGACCACCCACATCCTCATCGCGCTCCTGCGCGAAGCCGACGGTGCCGGCGCCCAGGCGATGGTTGCGAGTGGCGCGGATCTGGCAGCGGTCGAGATGCGGTTTGCCGCGGTGTCGATCGAGGGCGACCCCGAACCTGCGATCGGTCGGGATGTCTCAACCAATCGACCCACATTGTCGAACCTCGACCCGACCTCGGGCCCGTACTTCAGCAAAGGATCGGGACCGATGCGCGCATGGCCGAGGTCGCCAATCGTGGGTGCTTCTGGGCTGTCTGTGGTGTTCGTCCTCGTCGCGTTGCTCGCGGCAATCGTCGATCGGCCGCTGTCCGGATGGGCCTCCGGTGCGTTCGGACTTCTGATCGCGGGCGTCGCCGGCGGAATCGGACTTGTCTTCACCTTCGCGGGCGGCCCCGGCGCGTGGCACCCACAAGCTCGTGCCACTCGCATCGGCGTGTCGATCACCGTTGCCCTCTTCGGCGTTGGGGCCATGCTCATGCTGATCGACGCGCTGACGGCCTGAGGGAGTTCGGCAGGCCGATCGAGGTCCTCGGCCGGCAAGGCGCGGGCCGGTGCACCCTATGGGGTGGACCTGCTAGACCGGATCCCATGGCCACGGACGTCACGGTGTACCTGCCCGACCAACCGGGCGAGCTCGCGCGGCTCGGCAAGGTGCTGGGCGATCACGGCGTGAACATCGGCGGTTTCTGCGCGATGCGCCGCGGTGGCGAAACCGAATTGCACGTTCTGGTCGACGACGCCGAGTCCACGATGCAGGCTCTGGCAGCCGAAAACATCGACGTGGTTTCGGAACAGGAGGTCGTGGTGATCGACTTGCATGAAGGCGATCGGCCCGGAGCTCTCGGCGACATGGCGGCCCGGCTGGGCGCCTCCGGCGTGAATATCACCCTTGCCTACCTGGCCACCGAGACCCGCCTGGTCTTCGGCGCGGACGATCTCGCTGCTGCCAAGCGCGCGCTGAGCTGACCGGCGCCCCTGTCGGGTCTGCGTGCTAGGAGTTCTCGAGCCGACCGTCGTGGAGTTTCAGAACCTCATCTGATGCCGCCGCAACGGCGGGGTCGTGGGTCGCGACCACGGCGGCGATTCCGTTCTCACGCACGAGGACCGACAACAGGGCGATGACGTCGCGCCCCGTCTCAGAATCGAGCTGGCCGGTTGGTTCGTCCGCCAACAACACACGCGGCCGCCCCGCGAGCGCACGCGCAATCGCCACTCGCTGTTGCTCCCCGCCCGACAACTCGCCCGGCCGGTGCGCCATGCGTTCACCCAACCCGACCTGCTCCAGAAGCTCGGTGGCCCGCGATCGACGATCGGCAGGGCGTGCCCGCTGCAACCGGAGGGGAACCTCCACATTCTCGCGGGCGTCGAGCATCGGAATCAGCCCGAACGACTGGAAGATGAAGCCGATGGAGGTGCGGCGAACCTCGGCTCGTAGTGCTTCGTCGAGCTCCGACATCGGCTCACCCGCGATGCGGATCGACCCCTCGGTGGGGTCGTCGAGACCACCGAGCAGGTTGAGCAGTGTGGTCTTCCCGCTGCCCGATCGCCCCTGGACGACAACCACCTGGCCGGGATCGACCGTGAGATCGACGCCCCGGAGTGCGTGTACGTCGATCGGCCCGCCGGTGAAGATCCGCACGATGCCGGTCGCCTCGACCGCCGGTGCTTCGGGGTGCAGGTCAGGAATCGCCATCGTCAGCTCCTGGCCACACGTTGATGTGATCGGGATCGAGCGTGAGGCGCACACGCTGCCGCATGTCCAGCGCTTCCAGGTACTCGCGGGGCAGCTGGAGCCGGCCGGCCCGGTCGAGGACCGCGTACTCCTGGCTGGACCGCGGGTCTCCGAAGGGATCGGATCGAAGAACCTCACTCGACGTCCGGCCGTCGCGGATCGAGACGGTGCGGGTCACGCGGTCGGAGATCAGCGGATCGTGGGTGACGAGCACCATTTTGAGCTGCTCCTCTCGATTGATCTCCCGAAGCACGTCGATGACCTCACGTGCAGTTTCACTGTCGAGTTCTCCTGTTGGCTCGTCGGCCAGCAGCACCTGAGGCTCGTTGGCGATCGCGACCGCGATCGCGACCCGCTGTTGCTCGCCACCCGACAGATCGAGTGGCCGGTGCCCGGTCCGATCGGCGAGGCCGACCCTCGACAACAGGTCGTGCGCGCGGGAGCGGCTCGCCCGTCGCGAGCGACCGTCCAGCACCATCGGTAGCGCGACGTTGTCGAGTGCGGTGAGAAAGGGCAGCAGGTTTCTAGCGGTCTGCTGCCATACGAAACCCACGACCCGCCGGCGGTACCGGACACGCTCACGTTCGGAAAGCCGGAGAAGGTCGAGCCCAGCGACCTGTGCCTGACCAGCGGTGGGCGCGTCGATCCCTCCGAGAATGTTGAGGAGCGTGGACTTTCCACTCCCGGACGCGCCGACGACGGCGATCATCTCACCGGTGTACACCTCGAGGTCGAGTCCCTGGAGCGCCACCGCTTCGAGCTCGGCGGTTTTGTAGATCCGCACGACGTTGTCGCAACGGATCAACGCGTCGGCGTTCGTGCTGCTCGTGTTGTTGATGGTGTCCGTCAACCCACTCCCCCTTTGTCGAGGCTACTCATCTCAACCGACCGCCGATCGAGGCGGATCGCGACCATCGCTCCCACCACCGAGGCAAGGATCACGGCCGATCCACTGGCGACGGCCGAGGTTCGATCGAGGCGAACCGGCGCCTGCTCGATGCCAGAATCGTTGGCAGCGAAGACGGCAAAGTCGAGCGCCGAACCGACACCGATCACGGCAACCACCGCCGCGATGACCCCGACCACCGCCGCAAGGAGCGTCGACGCCACCTGACCGAGCGATGTGATGCCTGCCATCTCCCGGGACGAGGCGCCCAGCGTGTGAAGTATCGAGAGTGCTCGCCGGCGACTGGCGGCGGTCATGGCCAACCCAGCCGACACGCCGACGAATGCAATGAGGATCGAGTATGCGATCAGGACCTCGAGGCCTCGTTCGATCCACAGCGGAAACGGGTCCGACCTGTCGATCGCGGGCAGCGATCGACGAAGGCTGCCCGCCAAACCCGCTACGCCGATCGCAAGGACGACAATGACGGCCGATGCACCGGCCGCCGAGCGTCCACTGGCGAGACGCCGACTTCCGACGAATCCGACGAGACCATCGAACCGGGCGCCAATCGTGGAGACGATCTCGAACAGCCGTGGCGCAAATCGGATCGTGATAGCGGCAAGCGCCATGGCGACTGCAGGCGGAGTGAGCGCGAGGAGGAGATCGAGTCCACCACTGCGATCGAGGCCACCGGTCGCATCACGCCGGGAGGCCAGGACCACCGCACCGATGGCAAGCACGACGAGCAACGCGTCTCGCACCAATCGGCGGGCCGATGTCGATGTGCTGGAGGTGAGTGCGCCGGAAGAGACGCCGAGCCTCGCATCGTTGCGAAGCGTCGCTGTGGTCGTGGTGCCGATCACGAGAACCGCGAGCGCGACCAGGAGCGTTCCCGCAGGCGTCCAAGGGGCGTTGGGCGCTACCGCCCAGGCCACCAGCGATGTCGCGAGCACCGCCGGTATCGTCACGGCGAGCCCGTGCAGAACGCCGATCGTCGCCATGGTCGAGCGCCCGGCTCCGCGGGACTCGAGCGTGCGCCAGCCGCGCGCCTCGCGGCGACCAGCAAGCGCCACGATGATCCACACCGCGGCCACCGCGAGCGTCACGACACCACTGGAGCTGATCGAGGCGACCGCGAGCGCGAGGGCTCGCTGGTCGAGGTGCGCAAAGATCGCAGCGTCGAGTCGCGAAATAACCCGCCCGTCCGGTGCCGAGAGCTGCGAGACCTCGTTGGCCACCTCAGCCGCGCCGTCGACCGGGATTCGATCGGCCGCGACCGGGTACCGCCACGTGTACCTCCAACGGACTCCGAGCCGTTCGCGTAGCCAGGACCGGTACTGCGCTGGCGCAAGGAAGCCGATCGCCTCGACGATGCGGAAGTCGGCGTTCTCCGTGACGACGGGACGATGAAGTGTCGTGTCGCCGAACCAGAAGGGCGCGTCCGGCGAGGAAAGTTCGATGAGACCCGAGATCTCGAGCACGGTCGGCTCGGACAGATCGACACCGAACACCGGCGCCCACAGCGGGTCGAGGATCTCTGGATGGAGCATGATCCGGTCGCCGACCCCAACCAGAAGGTCGCGTGCGCTCTCCTCCGTGAGGGCAACCTGGTGCACCCCCAACTGGTGGACTTCACAGTCGATCAGGGGGTCGTGTACATAGCCGGCGAGCTCGAGACGATCGGCGGGACACTCCGTACCCCGCAGCACGTCGACGGCGCTCGAATTCTGCGGCAGCTCGCCCGCAATGAGCGACATCTGCGACTCGAGGCCCTGTTGATACCGCAGTGCGATCGAGAGTTCGAACGGGCCGTCGTCCTCGTCGGGAAAGCTCGAGATTTCGTAGGGCGGCGAGTCGATGACGAATTGCGAGGGCTCGAGCACATCGGCGACAACGTCGCTCACCCGTTCATCGAGAAACGCCTCGCCGCGCGCTCGAATCTGTGCCATTGGATCATCGGGACCGATCCCGAGCCGGCTCTCGACGACGTACTCGATCCGCTGCGCTGGTTCCGGACCCTCGTCGATGGCGTGAACGAGGTCGTCGGCGGCGACCTCGTGGAACACCCGCGCCCCGGTCGCCAACAGCCCACATGCGAGCGCCACGACAACCGTGGCGATGGCCAGCAGTCCGGGCTGGGAACGGGCCAATCTCCACCAGATCCGGGCCGCGGTCATGTGGAGACCCCCTGGAGGAGTTCTTCGGCCATGGACCGACGGGCCACGTACCGGGTCAGACCGATCACGATCGCACCGATGACCGCCGCGATCAGTACCTGGAGTGTCACGATTCGAATCCCGTCGACGACCACTCGAGCCGGTGGGTAGACGGTCGCACCCGTTTGGTCGAGCGTGATCTCCGGGAGAACCGTGTAGGCCAGCGCCGCCCCGATGCCCGTGCCGAGTCCCAACGCAAGAAACAACAGCACGGCGTGTTCCGCAGCCATCCACCGTCTGAGTTCGCGCGGCGCGAGACCCAGAGAACGCAGCAACAGGAACTCTCCTCGGCGGCCATGCACAGCGGTGGCGGCCACGGTTACGAACACGAGCACGGCGAAGACGACCGCGGCCGCCGCCCCCACGCTGAAGGCACCGATCGCCGAAAGTGCGGTCGGGTCGGCGCGCAATTCTGCAGTGAGTTCTTCGCGACCAACGGCCGTTACCGAGGTGAGCGGTTCACCCGCGAGCGCGCCGGCGACGGTGTCTCGGTCAGCCGCCGGGTCGAGCGTGAGCCAGACCTCGTCGATGGCGTCGATTCGACGATCGGGCCGGTACGCCATCGCCTGAACGGTTGCGAGGTCTGCGATCACGAACGCCTCGAGATCGGGAGACACCGTCGGGAAGGCCTCGACTGAACCCACCACCTCGACGAGGCCGGTCGCCGTCGGATTCACCCTCGCCGCGAACGAGTCGCCGATCTCGGTTCCCGTCGTGGCGAGCCATGACTCGCTGACCAGCACGGGGAGCGCCGCCGGCAGACTGGTCGGACCGACCCGGAACTCGAGCAGCCCAACCACCGAACCGGCGGCCGAGCCTGTCGTGATCTGGAAGACCTGCCGTCCGGTGGCCGGGTCGGTCGTGACAAAACCCGCAGTCGGTTCGAACTGTCTGCCCGTGGCTCCGCTGTCGACGAGCCAGGCGGCGTCCGCAAGCGAAATCGTCTCCGTGTCGCCGTCGACGACGGCCTCGAGCGCTCCGACGGTGATCGTGACGTTCCGAGCCGGGGGCGTTGGCGCAACGATCTGCATCTCGAATCCGACGAGCCGGAGTCTTCCATCGGTGCCCCGACCTTCGCCCACGAGGTCAACGCTTACATCGAGCGGTGCTCCGGTGCCTTCCTCGGTGCCTACCAGAGCTCCCAGTTCGACCCGGTGCAGGAGCCCGGCTTCGTCGACGAGCAGGGCGTCGAATCGGCCCTGGAGAGCTGGAGGCAGGATCAAGGACTCGGCCTCGGGATGTGGGGTCTGCTCTTCCTCGACCACGACCGAGATTTCGAGCGATGTCGCACCCGCCGGCAACGGGAGGCCTGGCAAATCCGGCCTCCGCTCGGCGAGCGCTGCCAGACCCGCAGCGAGTTCTTCCGGCGAACCGACGGCGGGCTGCACAACGTGTGCTCGGCCAGCGTCGATGGCCACGAACTCGGCACCTCGCTGGGTGGACGGGAACGGTCCCGGTATGCGAGAGATCGCCAGCGCGTCGTCTACTCCCTCGATCGCCTGGTGCGTGGCGATGAGATTCAGATCATCCAACGCTTGACCGGTCCGTCGATCGGGATGCACGCGAACATCGGAACCGACCTGCTGAGCCGCCTGATCGCCCTGCGATTTGTCCCACGAAGCGGCGTAAGTCGAGGCGAAGACCAGGATGGCCACGGCCAGAGCGAGGAGGAAGACCGATCGGGCGAGCTCGGCGGGACGGCGAGCGAGCTGCCAGGAGACGAGTGCCCCGATCACGGTTCGGCGCCGATTCGCGATGCGGTCGCCGACACGCGCCAGTAGGGGGATGATCCGGAGGGTCACGACCGCGCCGCTGACCAGCGCAAGGGGCGGTGTGATCACAAGGAGAGGGTCGATCGAAAAACGGTCGCGCAACACCGAGTCGCTGGCGGCCCCGAGACGTCCGAGTTGCCAGAATGCGCCGAGTACGACGACCAGGAGGGCGAGATCCAAGCCGATTCGCTGGGGGGTGGCTTCTCGTGACCCCCGCTCAAGTGATCGCAGCGATCGGCGGCTTGTGGCCCGGGCCATCGGCAGGACGAGCAGCACGAACATGAACAGTGCCGCAGGCACCACCACGAGATACGCCGAGATGCTGGGCGTCGGGTCGAGGTCGAAGCCCAGTGACTCGATCGGTCCTGTTCTCGCGGCCACACGCACGGTGAGCACTGCGAGAAACGGAGCGACGGCGGCGGCCGGAACAAGAACCAGGGCAGCTTCGAGAGCGGCGAGCCCGATCAGGTGCGCCCGACTCATCCCGCGTGTCACGAGCAGGACGAGCTGATCCCGCCGGGCGTTCATCAGAATCGCGGCGGTGATACCGAGTGCGAGTGCGCCGAGAATGCCGAGCTGGACGGCGATCGATGTGACTCCGGCGCGGCTGACGCTGATCGATTCGGTGGTCTCACGCAGAACCTCTGGAAGATCGCTTTCGACCGCAAGACCGCCGATTGCCTCGCGTTCGTCGGATGTCAGCAGCATCAGCTCGTTCTCGATGAGCACGGGCAGCTGCTCGACATCGGATCGAAGCTGGTCGGCTTGAGCGAGCGTGAGCTCAGAAACCGAAGGCAGAACAACCCAACTCGCATCGAGGCGCCCAACCCGTCCAGCGAGAAGCGGCGCTCGATCGACGACGAGCGGTCCAATCGTCCGGAACGATCGACCGTCGAGCAATCCCGTGGCGAGGAGCGGGGCACCCGCCCAGTAACGCTCGAACCGGTCGGTGATCTCGTACACCCCCACGATCTCGACGGTTACCGGCATCCCATCGCGCCGACGGACAACATCGAGGCTGCTCCCGACAGTGAGTTCGAGCCGACGCGCAATCTCCTGCTCGATGGCGGCTGCGAGACGACTGCCTTCTCCCGGTGAGTTGTTGGGCCACGTGCCATCGGTAAGTACGGAGTGTTCCGGCAACTGCTCGACCGATGCGAACACCGTGACTTCGGTCTTCGCGGAATCTGGCTGATCGGGAAGTTCGAACGAGGGGCTCACCAGTCGCTCACTCACCTCGGCGCCGTCCAAGCTGCGCGCGTCGGCAAATACGGACGTCACCCGCCGACCGGCAGCATCGACGACGTCCGGGTTCGCGCTCAGATCCACGCGGGCAATCGTCGAGGCGGCCGAGATGTCGGTGACCTTCCAGCGGAGGGCACCGACCGCAACCGATTCGGCATACATCGGCGCCGAGGCGAGTTGAATCAGCGCCGCGTACACGACGATGACGGTCACCGTGACGAGCGGCCAATCCTGTCGGAGCCGGGCGGCGGCGAGGGCGATCAGCGCGCGGCTCGCGGTCACCGATCTGACCGCCCGTGCCCTGTCGTCATCCGAACACCGTACGCAGGCCGTGGTGGGCGCGTTCAGTCGATGGCGGCGCCGATGAGCGGGGCGTCGACGATGAGCGCCGAGATCGCTTCGCGATACTGGTCGTCGGCGAGTGATTCGAGGCCAGCCTCGACCTTGGCGGGATCCATGCCGAGCGCGGGACGTCGAGCTGCTGAGAATGCGACGCCGTAGGTGTTCAGGCCCGCGTTCGGGTCAGTGCCCGAGTCGAGTCCGAGCAGCACGCCGAAGAGCTGCGCGGTCTGATCACCCTCGCCCGGCCGCAGCGGTGCGGTGAGAACTTCGATGATCGACGAGCGAAGCCTCGCCGCGGCATCGTCGACGGTTTCGTCCTCGGCGATGTCGGCTGTGATGGTGAGTGACGTTGGATCGTCGATGGGAGCAAACATCACCCGTAGGTCGGCCGTTTGCGATTCGATGAACAGACGGCCGACGCCGGTGAGGTACGCCGGGTAGCGAGGGTCACTCGGCGCGGGCGCCTCGTAGGCCAGGGTCACATATCGCAGGCTGCCCTCCAAGGCGGGTTGCACGTGGAGCCGATTCTCAGGCGGGTCGGGGTCGAACCTCGACGGAGCGCCAGGCCCCTCGGCGATCGATCCGAACATCGCCTCGACCATGGCTGTCGTTTCAGTGCCGTCGACCGGCCCGGCGATCGACAGGGTGGCGACACCCGGGCGATAGTTGGCCATCCATGCCTGAAGCTCGTCGAGGCCCACAGTGGCCAACACCGTCGGATCACCACCTCGGCGCCCTCCGTTCGGAGTCGGTCTGAGCTGCTCGCGGGCCAGATTGGCCACCGCCAGGTCGGGAATGGATCCGAACATGTTGTCGACCTCGATCAGGATCCGGCCGCGTTCCCGCTCGACGTCTTCGGCCGTTGCCATGACGCCGGTCAGACGGGCCGCCACGGCCGCCAGCTCGGCTTCGAAGGCTTGCGGCTCGATCACGGTGGCGAGAATCGTGAAGTCCGTACCGGTCTGGGCGTTCCAGCCGTTGGGGTAAGCCCCCATGATCTCGGTGACATCACGAGCGGCTTCCTGGGTGGTTGCACCGGTGATCAACAGGTGCTCGGCGAAGTGGGCCAGTCCCGATTGGCCGGTCGGGTCGTGGTCACTCCCGATCTCGAACACAAGCGCGATCGCCACCGTGGGCGCACCGGCTCGAGGAGTGATCACCACATCGAGCCCATTCGCGAGCTCCAGCGTCACCATCTCGTCGTCGGAGGTCTGGTCGCGGGAGCCCGCTGACGCCAGAGACGTCGTCGAATCGGTGACCGCTGACTCGGGCTCGGCGCTCGAGCATGCTGCCGCCATCACCCCGACGGCAAGCAGCAGGGTTGTGATCTTGCGTGCTGCCGATCCCATCCATCAACCTTCGCAGCTCATCCGACGGTCGCCCGGTATGCGACGTACGAGGCTTCAAGAAGGCAGTGGAACCCAGGGGTCGTGGTCGCTCGGCACCGTGGGGAAGCGTTGGTTGGTCCAATCGTCTTTTGCCGCCTCGATTCGATCGCGGCTCGAGTGAACGAAGTTCCACCAGATATGCCGCGGACCCACCGGCTCGCCAGCCAGCATCAGCGCCGTTCCGCTCCCGTGCAGCTCCGGGCGGTCTCCCTCGTCGAGGATCATCATCGACCCGGCCTCTAGCGAGGTGCCCGCCAGAGTCAACCCACCTTTCATCGCGAGGATCGCCCGCTCGGGATGATCGGGCTCGATCTGCACTCCAACGTCTGACAGCGAGATCTCGGCCAGCCCCAGCGGCGACGAGCCCGTGACCGGGGCTTCGACGCCGAAGGCAGTTCCGGCCGCCACCCGCAGCGTCACACCATCCCGCGCCTCCTCCGGGACGTCTCGCGCACCGCAGTGCTCGAAGCGGGGCAATCCTTCCTCGGCGTCTTCCGGAAGCGCAATCCACGTCTGCACCCCGAACAGCGAGGCGGACGCGCTGGCATCGTCCGGATGGCTGCGCTCCGTGTGAGTCACACCCCGACCGGCGGTCATCCAGTTCACCGCGCCGGGCTCAATCGCCTGCACCGCGCCCGTCGAGTCGCGATGCACCACGCGACCCTCCAACAGATACGTGAGGGTCGAGAGCCCAATGTGAGGGTGCGCATTCACATTCATGCTCTGTCCGGGCTCGAGCTCCTCGGGACCCATGAGGTCGCAGAAGATGAACGGGCCGACCATCCGCCGTTTGCTGTAGGGCAACAGCCGACGCACCGTGCCATCGCCCACAGATCTGATGCGAGGCTCGATGATCACAATCCCTGCTCCTCGAGTCGCTCCACATTCAGGTCGACGACGATCGGGGCATGGTCGCTGCGAGGACTCTCGGCACCCCACTCGTCGTAGCCGCCGATCCACACGGTCGACATCGCCGGTACCCACTCCTCGGGCACGAAGCAGTAGTCGAGGTGGTACGGCTTGGCGCGGTTGTAGGTGTGCCAGTGAGTGGCAGGTTCGTTCGGGTTGCCGACCTCCACACCGTGGTGCGCATGCCAGGCGCTCACGAGACCGACCGATCGGTACATGTCGAGCAGTGAACAGAAGTCCCAGGTGGGGTCGCCCTTGTCCCAGAGAACGTGGTGGTTGAAGTCGCCGAGCAGTACGGCGGGTCGTTTGGTGAGCACGTTCGCGTAGGCCTCGACCAGATGTCCGCACGGGTAGCGGTATCTCTCGCTCGGATACCGGATGTGCCGCCGAGGTTCGCCGCTGAGGTTCTGACTCCACACGCCGAAGAGGGAGAAGTCGAGTGGGGCCTTCACATGAACGGGCAGCACCCATTCGAGCCGCTGGTCCCATTCGGTGTGGAGCGTCCGCGTTTTTGTCTCACTCCCCCAGCTCGCGACGAGCAGTCCTTTGTGGGGTGAACGTCCGATCCAGGACGCCGCTCGGAAGTCGTCGACACCGTGACGGATCAGGCGGGCCTCGTCGCACGCCTCTGACACGACCGCGATGTCGGGTTCGAGCGCGCGCAGGAGGTGCGCCTTGTTCTGGAAGGCGCCGGCCACGTTCCAGCCGACGAGGCGAAGGTGGCCGGGTTGTTTCGGTGGACACGCCGCCGCAGGCATGGGCGGCATGTTAGGTCGAGCAGCGACTCGGCGATCTGCCCGCCGGTCGCGTCGCTCGAAGCGGAACTAGCCCTCGGTGGGCTCTTCGCCCTCTTCAGCCATGTCGTCGAGTGCGTCCTCGACCTTGTCCTGGGCCATGTCGATCTTGTCGGCATACTTGCCGTCGGTCTTTTCGTCGACCATGTCGGCGGCCTTGTCGAGGCCGTCTTTCACCTTGTCGGTGTTGCCCTTGAGGGCGCCCTTGAGATTGTCGAGAAGACCCATGATGAAATTCCTTGTTGCGTTGGTGGTCCCTACAAGGCTAGGTGCCAACAGGCCGATTTCCGTACGAACCTCCAACGGTCGAGGTCGAGGGGGGTCAGTCGTTCGCGTTCTGCCAGTCGGTGACGGTGGAGATCATGGCATCGACGTGACGGCCGATGACCGTGGGGTCGGCGGTCATCTTGCTCACGAGATTCACGCCGATCACGGCGGCGGCCAGCACGTCGGCCTGGGCTTCGGGCGTGGGGTGCCCGGCTCGGGTGAGCGCAGCGGCCAGCCCGGTTTCGAGTTTCGTGCGATAGCGCGTGGCAACTTCTGGGGCCGCTCCCGCAGCCATGTCGTTCACGATCAAACAGCCAGGGATGGCCTCGGGTGAGGTGAGGCCCGATCGCAGGCGGCCGAGGAACTCGAGCACGTCGGCGTAGCCGTCGCCGGAGCCGCCGGTGAGCGGTTCGAACAACGAGGCCTCACCGCGCTCGATGTAGGACGTGGTGGCCAGGTCGTAGAGGCCCTGTTTGCCGCCGAAGCTGTTGTACAGGGTGGACCGGTCCACGCCGGTGGCTTCCTCGAGGTCGCCAAGGGTCGTCGCCTCGTATCCAGAGTGAAAGAACGCGCCGATCGCGGCGGCGATGACTTCGTCACGGTCGAACTTGGGTGGTCGACCTCTCCTGGCCGTCTTTTGCACCATGTCGTGCAGATTATCACGACTTTCGGGAAAATGGGGTTGCTTTTTACATTCGTTGGTGTAAATACTGTTCCCACGTTCAATTCTGCACCCGATAGTGCAGAAACTCTACAGACCGACCCAGGAGGCCGACATGGCCGCAACGCACACCACCCGAGCAGCCCACCAGCTCGACGAAGCCGACGCTCCCTACGACGTCGATTTCACCCCGAACCCCGACCTCTTCCCCTTCACCTCGCAGTGGTTCGACAGTTCGGTCGGCCGCGTGCACTACATCGATGAGGGCGAGGGCCGCCCGCTCCTGTTGATGCACGGCAACCCCGACTGGAGCTTCCTCTACCGCAAGATGATCCCGTTGCTCTCTCCCCACTTCCGATGTGTGGCGATGGACTACCCCGGTTTCGGCCTCTCCGTGCACCCCAAGGGCTACAGCTACCTGCCGAGCGCCCACGCGGCGGTCGTGGCCGAGTTGGTCGAGCAGCTCGACCTGCATGACGCAATCCTCGTTGGCCAGGACTGGGGCGGCCCGATCGGTTTCGACGTGGCCTCCCGGATGCCCGACCGATTCACCGGGCTCGTCGCGGGCAACACGATGGTCTGGCCCTCCACCTTCCTCATGCAGCGCACCTTCTCGAAACTGACCGGCCTTCCCGTGATGCAACGACTGCTCATGAATCGGCACCTGTTCGTGAACCGCATCATGAAGTCGCTGCTGCGGGGCCCGGTGACGGACGAGGAGATGCGCCACTACGCCGACGTAGCCCCCTCTCCCCACAGCCGCATCGGCCACGCGATCTTCCCGAAGGCGATCGTGGGTGAAACCGCCTGGCTCACCGACCTCGAGAAGCGGGTGAACGCCACGCTCGCTCACATTCCCATGCTGCGCATCACCGGCGTGAAGGACGTGCCCATGACCACCAAGGCGTTCCTGGCC
>JBPCTR010000102.1:0-3508 GCA_051011575.1 Acidimicrobiales bacterium
TCATCGAGATGGTGAGGGACCTGCGGGAGAAGCTCGGCACCGCGGTCATCTGGATCACTCACGATCTCGGTGTGATCGCGGGTCTCGCCGATCGTGTGCTCGTGATGTACGGCGGGCAGATTGTCGAGCAGGCGCAAGTGAACGAGTTGTATGCGCGTCCCCAACACCCATACACGCAGGGCCTTCTCGAGTCGCTTCCCCGGCTCGACGAGAAGTCGGAAGAGCTGTACAGCATTCCGGGGCAGCCACCCAGCCTGTATGCACCGCCCGTCGGCTGTTCGTTTGCTCCTCGCTGCCCGCATGCCTTCGACAAATGCCTGACCGACAACCCGGTGCTCGAGGAGATCGGCCACGAACATCTCGTGGCCTGCTGGTGGAACATCGACGAAGAGAGGCCTCGCCATGACGACTGATTTCGTCGAGTCCGACGCCACGCCCGATGAGGTGCCCGAACCCGTATCCTCCGGTGGAGACGAGGTCATCCTTCAGGTGCGCGGTCTGAAGAAACACTTCCCGATCATGAAGGGTGTGCTGCGCCGACAGGTCGGTGCGGTGAAGGCAGTCGATGGCATCTCCTTCGAGGTGTACAAGGGCGAGACCCTCGGCGTCGTCGGCGAAAGTGGCTGCGGAAAGTCGACCACCGGCCGCGTCATCCTTCAGCTCGACAAGGCGACGGAAGGGTCCGTCGTCTTCAAGGGCCACGAACTCACCGAGATGAAGGGCACGCCGCTCCGCGAGCTTCGTCCGAGCATGCAGATGGTGTTCCAGGATCCTCACGCCTCGCTCAATCCGCGGATGACGGTGGCGTCGATAATCGACGAGCCGCTGCGCGAGCACGGCTTCGGCAATAAGACCGAACGCCACGCCTGGATCGAGGAGCTCCTCCTGCTCGTCGGCCTTTCGCCCACACATGCCAATCGATACCCGCACGAGTTCTCGGGAGGCCAACGCCAGCGCATCGGTGTCGCTCGCGCGATCGCCCTCAACCCTGATTTCGTTGTGTGCGACGAGCCGATCGCGGCCCTCGACGTGTCGATCCAGGCGCAGGTCGTGAACCTGCTCGAGAGCCTGCAGGAGGCACTCGGCCTGACATATCTGTTCATTTCGCACGACCTCTCGATGGTGCGCCACATCGCCGACCGCGTCGCCGTCATGTACCTGGGGCGCATTGTCGAGCTGGCTGACGTCGACGCGCTGTACGACAACCCGCTCCACCCCTACACCCAGGCGCTGCATTCGGCGGTTCCGGTTCCCGATCCGGTGATCGAGTCGTACCGCGAACGGGTAATCCTCGAGGGCGATATTCCGAGCCCCTCGAACCCTCCGCCGGGTTGTCCGTTCCACACCCGTTGCCCCATAGCCGAGGCGCAGTGCAGGGTCGACGTGCCGGAGTGGCGCGAAAGCTCCGAAGGGCACTGGGTCGCCTGCCATTTGGCTCCCTGATGGGGTCGGGGGCCGATCTGGCAAGCAAGCTACCCCGGTGTAAAGTAACGGGTTCAACAAGGAAGGCCCTGAAACTCGGGGTCGGTTCGAGTTCTATCGAACTCTTCTGGAGGGAGAAATCATGAGTTGGAAGAAACTCATTGCTCTACTTGCGGTGTTGGCGATGTTCGCCGCCGCATGTGGCAGTGACGATGGAGGCGACGGCACGTCGACCGATGCAACGACCGACGCCCCGGCAACAACCGCCGATGACGGCGGTGGTGGCGACGACGACGAGCCTGCCGAGACAACCACGGCGGCACCTGCGCCCGAGGGCACAATGGCCGGCGAGGGTGGCGACTTGCTGCTCCTCCAGTGGCAGGCCCCATCGCAGGCCAACGGTCTGCTGTCCAACGGCACCAAGGATCTGCTTGCCAGTTCGATCGTGCTCGAGCCTCTCGCCGAGGTCACCCCTGACGGTGAACTCGTGCCGACCCTGGCAACCGAGATCCCGACCGAGGCCAACGGAGGAATTTCCGCCGACAAGACGTCGATCACGTGGTCACTTCGCGACGATGTCCTCTGGTCCGATGGCACCCAGTTCACTGCGAGTGATGTTGTGTTCTCGTACAACTACTGCATCGACGAAGCGACCGGCTGTTCGGTCGAGACCTTCAGTGAGGTCACGAGTGTCGTGGCCGACGATGACTTCACCGTCACGCTGACGTTCGAGGCCCCGAAGCCTTATCCGTTCGAGCCGTTCGTCGGTTACAACGGTGGCGTCATCCTCCAGGAAGCTCAGATGGCAGAGTGCATCGGCGCCGCGGCGCAGTCGTGCTCGGAGCAGAACTTCGCTCCTGTCGGTACGGGCCCGTACATCGTTACTGACCTGCGTCCTGAGGACACGGTTACCTACACGTACAACCCGAACTACCGCTTCGCGGCTGAGGGCAAGCCCTTCTTCACGAACGTCACCATCAAGGGTGGCGGCGATGCCGAAGCGGCCGCTCGTTCGGTCCTCGAGGTCGGCGAAGCCGACTACGCATGGAACCTTCAGGTCGCTCCGGAGATCCTGGCCCCCATGGAGGCAACTGGTATTGGTCGTCTCGTCTCCGGCTTCACCGCCAACGTCGAGCACATCAGCCTGAACCAGACGGATCCGTTCGCGGATCCGCCTTCCGAGGGCACGCCCAACCCGTTGTTCGTGGACAACCCCGACCTGCATCGTGCGCTCTCGATCTCGATCAATCGTGATGAGCTCGTGGCTGTCGGGTACGGCCCTGCCGGTCGCCCGACCTGCAACATCTGGCCGGTGGGTGCGCAGAGCAGCACCAACAACGACTGGTGCCTCACGCAGGACATCGCTGCTGCCAATGAGCTTCTGGATGGCCTCGGCTATCTCGACAGCGACGGTGACGGCGTCCGTGAAGCGGACGGCTACGGCCCGCTCGAGTTCGACTATGTCACCTCGACCAACGCCGTTCGTCAGAGCAACCAGGAACTCGTTGCCGCTTATTGGGACGAGATCGGTGTGAAGGCCAACATGAAGAACGAGGACGCAAGCCTCTTCTTCGACGGCACCTGCGCCAGCGATGCCTGCATCTGGAAGTTCTTCACGCCAATGCAGATGTACACGAACGGTGCGTCGTCGCCGTATGTGGGCGCCTACATGAACGGCTTCACGACCGAGAAGATCCCGACGTCGGCCACCAGCTGGGGCGGTGACAACATCTACCGCATCGACAGCGAGGAAGTGAACACGCTGACCGACGAGATGTTGACCACGGCACTCGACGATCCTCGGTTGACCGAGGTTGCGATCGAGATCAACGACCTGGTCTCCACCTCGGCGATCATTCCGTTGATCCACCGTGCGAATGCGTCGGCCTGGTCGAACCAGATCGAGGGCACCGG
Organism: Acidimicrobiales bacterium; assembly: GCA_051011575.1. Taxonomy (GTDB): domain Bacteria; phylum Actinomycetota; class Acidimicrobiia; order Acidimicrobiales; family SHLQ01; genus SHLQ01. The sequence continues at coordinate 3,337 of JBPCTR010000102.1, forward strand.
CGATCTCAACGGTTGGGACAGTGAATACTGGAACATCGAAGATTGGTTCCGTAGCGAGTAGTAGTTAGGTATTGCGTGGTGGGGGGGGGGGGGGGCCACACCAACCACCAAGCAAACAAAAAAAAAAAGAGGAAAAAAAAAAAGAAAAAAAAACCCCCCCCAAAAAAAACAC
>JBPCTR010000103.1:0-8798 GCA_051011575.1 Acidimicrobiales bacterium
TCTCACCCTGGCTGACACTGAACGACACATCCGTCATACCAACAACATGATCAGTCGCAGCCTGCACATCGTTCTTCTTCATCCCATGCTTCGAAAGCGTCAGCGCACGCCCACGCGGCTGCGGACCGAAAATCTTGTAAACGCTCTCAAGCCGAATGATCTCTTCGCCAGCTTCTGTCACGTCTGGAGCCCAGTCGGGCATCGTGATTGGAGCAAGATCCGCGCTCGGAGTCAGCGGCGCCGGGTACGCGTCGACCAGCGCGTCGGCATACCGATCGAGGTCGAGGGTGATGTCAGGCATGGGGGGATACCTCCATGGCGAGTCGGAGTGCGGCCAGCCCGCGAGTCAGGTGGGTGCCCACCGTCGATTCGCCGATCTCGAGGGCAAGCGCCACGTCGGAGTAGGTCCAACCGCATGCGTGCACGAGCCAGACCGCGCCACGTTGCTTGTCGGACAGGGCGAGGAGCGCGGGGATCAAGCCGGGTTCGATCTCAGGGAGACCAACGTCGAGAGGTGCGGGCAGCTCGGGTGTCTTTCGGGGCGTCGAGCGTGTCAGACCCACTCGGTACAGGTAGCCGACCGGGTTGTCCATCTTGAGGAGACGTTCGCGGTTTTCCCATGCCCACGTGAACGCCTCGGCGAGCGCTTCTTCCGCGCCATGCACGCCGCGAGAACCGAGAAACGCCCGCCACAGGCGCGGTCGAGCGTCGGCGACGAAGCGCTCGAAATCGGTCATCACATATATGAAACGTCTGAACGCGACGAATCCGCTACGTCGAGCGCGAGATTTTGGCGGAAGTCCTCAGCCCGACAGTGGTCGCCCAATCACGAGGTTGGCGCGGCGCCGGCACAGCTCGACGAGCGCATGGCGCACCTCGTTGTAGGCGTGGTCGACGCCGATCTCGGAAGACCAGAGGGCGGGGCCCCAGCGTCGTGACCGCTCGGCGATCGCCCACAGCTCCGGGTCGTCGAACAGGGCAGCCAAGTCGCTGAGTTCGGCACTGAACGCGTCGAGCCCGTCGGCGATTCGACGGAGGCGCTCACCTGTCGGGTTCGGAGGCGCATGTGGTCGACTCCACAACGAGTCGGTGATTCTCGCCAGCGGCGATGACGACCCCGAATCGATGGCACGCGGTATCGCTGCCTCGAGAAGATCCTCGACCTCCGTGCCGGCGCCCAGCGCGAAATGGATAGCCGGGAGAGAGGAGGTGAGGTCGGGGGGGCCGGCCATGGCTCCACGATATGCGGAGAGCCCAGCGGGTGTGAGGCTCAATCGGCGGAGAAGAGTCGACGAAGATGAGGGTGTGAGTAGCGCGGCGATCGTCTTCGTGATGGTGATGGCGCTGAGCGCGTGTGGGTCTTCGCCGGACTCGATCGAGACGTCGTCACCCACAACCGTTTCAGCCGTTTCGTCCGGGACGGACGATGAGCTCGGCGGCGACAACGAGGTGGATGCCGAGGACTCTTCAACGGGCGGCGTCGAGGTCCCGCCCGAGGGCTTCATCCTGGAGCCGGCCAACGCACAGCTGGGGCCGATAGAGGGATGGATCGATGTCGATGAGTGGTACTGGGAGCCGATCTCGTTCACGCCATCACCTAATTGCGAGCCGCTGAACGAGGTGCTCCTGCTCGAGGAGTGGGGTGTGATCACAACCTTCCGATTGAGAGAGGGCACGGAGCTGTATCACCACACGACCGAGCTGAACCGGACCGAAAGAGTGGACGCATACATCGATGCCTTCGCATCTCTCGCCGGTGGCTGTCCGTCCGCAGTTCTCGGCGAGGCCGCAATATCGGCAAAGCCGTTCTCCAGCGGGGGACTCGTCGGGTTCACGATGACGGTCGACGGGGCGATCGGTCCCAACTGGTTCGTCGAGGGAGATACGACGAGTCATGCGGTCATCACATCTCGCAACAACGTCGTCTCGATCGTACAGATCGTTCCTGCCGGTGGATTCGACATGGCCGAGTTCGATCCGATTGTCGCGACGGCGATCGAGCGACTCGCGGGCGTTCAGCCCGAGACTAGGCCGGATCCGGGCACCGATCTCGTCGAGCTCGAACGCTTGGAGGCCGAAGAGCAGGGCTAGTGGACGTCCTTCACAAATCGTGAGAAATCAACGTTCATGAGTTGAGTTTCGAACGTACGTTCGATTTGACTCGTGAGTACCCCACTCGCTTCCCCCTAGCCAAAAAGCGCTCCGAATCAATGGACTGCTGTAGCTGAAAAGGGGAGGTGAGTTTGTATGGCCGTCACGCCGATCCATGACCATGGCGAGCAGGCTCGTACGTTCACCTCCCGGTTGAAAGCCCTGCTCGACGAAGGCCAGTCGATCGACCTCACCAGCCTGACTGTCGATGCGCTGGACGCCCTCGGGGTGGGTTTGTTGCATGTGGGCGCTCAAACGTCGGCGTTGACGGCGACCGTGATCGCCGAAGCGGATGCCGCCGGGTTGGCTGCTCATCGTGGCGTCAGGTCGCTCAACGCCCATCTCGCCGCCGAGACCCATGCCCCGACGTCGCAGATTGCGCCGTTCCGCACCGCCGGCTTGTGGCTCGGCCGGTTCCCGGTGTTCACGACCGCAGCGTTGGCCGGTGAGCTCACCAGCGCCCACATCTGGGAGTTGCGCCAACTCGACAATCCGCGCACTCACCTCGCCCTCCAACGCGACCAGGAAATCCTGCGCGACGCCGCCCTCACCCTGGACTTCAAAGACTGGTTGGACGCCCTCGCCTACTGGCTGTTGCACGCCGACCCCGACGGACCCGAACCCAAAGAACGCAACAACCGCTACGGCATGGCGGTCCGCAAGAAACGCGACGGCGACATCGACATAACTCTGCGGCTCGACCCACTCACCGGTGAAGCTTTCACCACCGCCGTCGAGCACGAAGCTCAGAAGCTGTTTCGCAACGAAAGAGACGCCGGCCACACCGAAGGCCTCATGCCCCACAACCAACGACGGGTGATCGCACTCATGCGGCTCCTATCGCGCGGTTTCGAACGCAAAGACGGCACCCATCCCGTGCCGCTCGTCAACATCGTGATGTCCGAGGGTGTGCTCGAGGACCTGATCCAGCGCATGCTCGGCGAGCCGATCCACGATTTCGATCCGTTGGAGCTCGCGATCGAGTTCGGCGAGGTCGACCGACGCTGCGAAACCATCCAAGGCACACCCTTGGATCCGCGAAGAGCCTGGCCGGCCGTGTTGATTGGCCGGCTTCGACGACAGATCCTCGACGCACGATCGGGTGTGATGCACTCTTCGGCTGGCTCGAAGCCGACCACAAAATCGCCTTCTGCAACGGCGGACCAACCAACATGGAGAACGGCACCATCCGGTGTGGCTGCGACAACCTTCGCAAAGGCAGCCGCTGAGAATCTGCTCTTCGGATCTCGCGGTCGCACTATCGTCCGAAATGTATGACCCCGAAAATCTTCGTTCCCCAGTCCATCTCTGACATCGCGACCGAGAAGCTCCACACTCTCGGCGACGTCACCATCTGGGATGGGACCGACGGTCCGATGCCGAAGGCCGACATCCTCGCTGCTGTTCCCGACGTCGACATCATGTACGCGCTCGGCGAAGTCGAGTTCGACGAGGATGTCATCACTGCGGCCGAGCAGCTGAAGTTCGTGGCGGCCATGCACATGAAGGCCACCTTCGTCGATCAGGCTGCGTGTACCCGCCGTGGTATTCCGGTCTCGGGGTTGCCGAACTTCGTGAGCAAGACAGCCGCCGAGTTCACGTTTGCGATGCTGCTCACGACGGCATGGCGGCTGCAGGAGGCAGGCCAGTTTCTGCGCGACGGGAAATGGACCCAGAACCAGTCGACCGCGTTCCTCGGATCCCGTCTCTACGGCAAGACGCTCGGCATCGTGGGAATGGGCACGATCGGCTCCCACGTGGCCAAACGAGCCGCCGCCTGCGAGATGGACATCATCTACCACCAGCGGAATCGGCTCAGTCCATCGCAAGAGTTCGTGCTGGGAAACGCGGAGTACCGCTCGCTCGAAGACCTGTGCATGGAAGCCGACTTCGTGATGCTCTGCCCCGCCCTCACCGCCGAGACGAAGGGTCTCATCGGCGAAGAGCTCATCTCGCTCATGAAGCCCACGGCCATCGTGATCAACACATCTCGGGGCCCGATCGTCGACGAGGCCGCCCTGTTGAAGGCACTTCAAGAGGGTCGGATCTTCGGCGCCGGCCTCGACGTGTACACGACCGAAGTACCCGAGCCGAACCCCGGCCCGCTCGCGGGCTTCTACGACCTCCCCAACGTCGTGCTCACCCCCCACATGGGTTCGGCGGCTCGGGAGACCCGCGACGAGATGGCGATGCGCACCGTGAACAACATCGAGCGTTTCCTCGACGGCAAGCGGCCGTTCGACATCCTCAACCCCGAGGTCTACGGCGGAGAGGCGCGCAACGATGAGGTGATCGGGTAGGAGCTGCATGACGAGCGACACGTATCGATTCCTCGACGTCCGACCCATCTCTGGGTCGCTCGGTGCTGAGCTGTCCGGAGTCGACCTCGGAAACCTGACCTCGAAGCAGTTCGACGAGATCTACCGCGCATTCGTCGCCCACCAGGTGGTCTTCTTTCGTGATCAATCGCTCGACGAGGCGGCGTACATCGCCTTCGCGAAGCGGTGGGGCGACATCATGTTGTACCCGTACATGGAAGGCCTTCCGGACCATCCCGAGATCCTGCAGGTTCTCAAGGAACCAGCGGACACGTACGCCTTCGGCAGCCAGTGGCACACCGACTCGAGCTTCATCACCATTCCGCCGAAGGCCACAATGCTGTACGCCCTCGAGCTGCCACCGGCCGGTGGCGACACCGCATATTCGAGCATGTACCACGCCTACGAAGCGCTGAGTGACGGCATGAAGACGCTTCTGGCCGACTTGCGAGTGCTCAACATCGGCGACCAACGCGTGCCCCGCTTCACCGAGCTGAGCGGCATGAAGCAGCAGGATCCCGGCGAGGTCGAGACCCGCGCCTACCACCCACTCATTCGCACCCATCCCGACAGCGGAAGGAAGGCACTGAACGTGGGTGCTCACTCGATCGAGATCGAAGGCCTCAGCGCCGACGAGAGCACCGCAATCCTCACCTATCTGTACACACACGGCACTCGCCAGGAGTTCACCTGCCGATTCCAGTGGCGCGAAGGTACGGTCGGCATTTGGGACAACCGCTGCGTTCAGCACTATGCGATCGACGACTACCCGGGCCATCGCCGGCGAATGCACCGCATCACCATCGCTGGCGAAGAGGCACCGTTCTGACCGCGTTCACGAATCAGGAGTACCGCCATGCCCATCATCGACATGCACGCCCACGTGACACCGGAGCGATACAAGAAAGCGATTGCCGAAACGGGCTCGTGGTATGGGCTGGACCGCACCGTTGGACAGATCGACATCGGCACATTCGCCGACGGGGTCGACCAGCGCCTGGCCGGCATGGATGCAGATGGTGTCGACATGCAACTCCTCTCACCGAACGTCGGCTTCTACCAGTACTTCAACGACCTGGACACGACGAAGGCCATTGCTCGGGAGTGCAACGACGAGGTCGCGGAGATGGTCGTGGAACGACCCGAACGGTTCGCCGGAATAGGAACGCTCCCGATGCAGGACGTGCCAAGCGCGATCGCCGAGCTGGAGCGGTGCATGGGCGAACTCGGCCTGAAGGGCGCCATCATCAACGACTCGGCCGCCGGCGAAACGTACGACGACCTCAAGTTCCTCCCATTCTTCAAAGCGGCTGAGGACATGGGGGCGATCCTTCTCTTCCATCAGGGCGGTGGCACGATCGTCGAGCAGCGCATCGAGCGCTACAAACTCGGCAACTCCGTCGGCAACCTCACCGAACGGGCACTCGTATTCGGTGCATTGGTCTACGGCGGCGTGATGGACAAGTGCCCGGGCCTCAAGGCGCTCCTCGCCCACGGCGGTGGCGTCACTCCTTATTGCGCTGTGCGTATGGACAAGGCGAGCGGCGCTCTCGACCGCACGTCGCCCAATGAGGCACTCACGCCCCGCTTCGACCGGCTTCCCGGCGAACACTTCGAGCTCACGAACGCGCCGAGCGACTACCTCGACCGATTCCACTACGACTGCTGCACCTACAGCGGTGCCACCCTCCGCTTCCTGGTCGACGCGGTCGGCATCGACCAGGTCGTGCTCGGGACCGACACGCCTGCACCGATGGTCCTGCCCGACCCGGTGAACTGGATTCGAAGCCTCGACGTGCTCACCGAGGTCGAGAAGGAGGCAATCCTGATCACCAACCCGATGGCACTCATGGGTATGAACTGATCGGCCTCCGCACCCCGGTCAGCTGCGAGCGTCGAGGATGACCTTCAAGCGATCGGGCGACGGCTCGGCCGCGGTTTCGTAGGCCGTCTGCAGTTCGTCGAGCCCGAAGACGTGGGTGATGTAGCGCTCGAACAGATCGGGGTACCGGAGTGCGTACTCCTGGGCGCGGATCATCGCTTCCCGCCGCTTCTTCTGCGGGGTGCGGCCGGTCTGCAGGATGAGGTGTTTGTCCATCATCTGCCCAAAATCGATCGGGTAGTAGCGATCGTCCGGGTTACCGAAATAGATGACTGTGCCCTCCGGGGCGGCCACGGTGATCGCGTCCTGCAGCGTGCCGACCTGGTGGCCGACGACCTCGACGACGAGGTCGAACCGGTTCACGTTTTCTTCCCGCTTGGCCCACGCCCGACTCATCACCGCCTCGGTGTGGTCCAGCCCGAACTGCTCGGCCACCGCACCTCGATCGACCAGATCGATACCCACGACCGATGCTGCACCGCGATCTCGTAGTGCGTGCCCATAGAACAGACCTACCGGACCAAGTCCGATGATGGCGACGTTCAGCCCGCTCAGATCCTCGGGGATCCTGGTGAGGCCGTGGAGCACACAGGCCAGCGGTTGCAGCGGGACCGCGGCGACCTCGTCCATGTCCGGGTGCATCGGCGCGAGGGCCTCGGCCTCCGTTTCGATGTACTCCTTGAGCCCGACGCTTTGCCCGACCCAACCGACGACGCGGTCGCCCACGGCGAGGTCCGAGTTGGACGCGACCACGCGCCCGACGATCTCGTGGAGGGAGAGGCCGACCACTCCGGGGTGACCCTCGGTGCCGCCATCGAGGCATCGGGCGATGTCGCTCCCGCAGATCCCGCCGGCGAGAAACTCGAGGATCACGTTGCCTTCGCGTACCGCCGAGAAGTCGGGTCGATCGGTCTCGATCCGGGCGTAGTGCAGCGGTCCGTCGAGGCGATAGGACCACATTGTCGGCATCGGATCCGGCATTGCGAGATCCTATATGCTGCAAAATCTCGACCTGCCGGTCGAGGGTTGACAACGGGGGAACACGATGCCGGTCATCGATATGCACGCACACGTCACGCCCGAGCGCTACAAGAAAGCAATCGCCGAGACCGGCTCGTGGTACGGCCTCGATTCCACGGTCGGCGAACTCGGCCTCGGCGGATTCAGTGATTCGGTCGAGACGCGGTTGGCCGGCATGGACCGCGACGGCGTCGACATGCAGCTGCTGTCGGCGAACGCGGGCTTCTACCAGTACTTCAATGATCTGGAGACCACGAAGGCCGTCGCACGCGAGTGCAACGAAGAGATCGCCGAGATGGTGGTCGAACGTCCCGACCGGTTCATGGGTCTGGCCAACGTCCCGATGCAGGATGTGTCCAGCGCCATCGCCGAGATGGAATACGGCATGAACGAGCTCGGCCTCAAGGGCGTCATGATCAACGACTCGGCTGCGGGCGCCACCTACGACGAACTCAAGTTCCTGCCGTTCTTCAAGGCGGCCGAGGAGCTCGGAGCGATCGTGTTCTTCCATCAGGGTGGCGGCACTCTGATCACGCACCGGATCGAGCGCTACAAACTCGGTAACTCGGTGGGCAACCTCACCGAACGGGCGCTGGTGTTCGCGGCGCTGGTGTTCGGCGGTGTGATGGACAAGTGCCCCGACCTCAAACCGTTGCTGGCCCACGGCGGTGGGTATACGCCTTATGGCGCGGTGCGGATGGACAAGGTGTGTGGTGCGCTCGACCGGGTCGACCCCAACGAACCGCTGACCCCGCGCTTTGCGCGGCACCCCGAAGAACACTTCGATCTTCGCAACGCTCCCACGGACTACCTCGACAAGTTTCACTACGACTGCTGCACCTACAGCGGACCGATCCTCCGGTTCCTCGTCGACACGGTGGGGATCGATCAGGTGGTCCTTGGCACCGACACGCCCGCGCCGATGGTGCTTCCCGATCCCGTGAACTGGATCAGGACGATGGCCGAGCTCACCGATGTCGAGAAGGAGGCGATCCTCGTCGGCAACCCGATGGCCTTGTGCGGGTTGTGAGCGAGCCGCCTGCTGCGCCGCTCGGATTCGGCATCATCGGTATTGGCGACATCGTCGACACCACGATCGCCCCGTCGATCCTCGCCGAGCCCAATGCCGCGCTCGTCGCTGCTGTCAGCCGGGACCATGCCCGGGCCGATGCCTTTGGCGCGAAGTTCGGTGCCGAATTCGTGACCACCGACTATGCCGCGATGCTCGCACGGCCAGACGTGGACGCCGTGTTCATTGCGACCCCGAATGCTCTTCACGCCGGTGAGGCGATCGCGGCCGCGAAGGCGGGGAAGCACGTCTTCTGTGACAAGCCGTTGGCAACCTCGGTGGCGGAGGCCCAGGCGGTGGTCGAGGCCTGCGATGACGCCGAGGTGACCCTCGGCCTCAACTTCCACTATCGCCATCT
>JBPCTR010000104.1:0-27906 GCA_051011575.1 Acidimicrobiales bacterium
TCGGGGAACAGTCCGGCCTCGATCGCTGCCAACGGCAGGAGCCCGCGAGATGAACCGCTGCATTGGAAGAAGTACGCCAGCGAGGTCGACGCGCAGGCGGTGGCCATGGCGAAGGTGGCGGCGGAGAGATCGCGGAGCCCTCCCCCGAGACCGCCGTACTCGACGGGCACGGTGAGCCCGAGCAGGCCGGCTCGCGAGATCACGCTCACGTGCTCGAGCGGAAACACACCCTCGCGGTCGGCCCGGACCGCCTGCGCGGCCAGCGCCGGGAGAACGGAATCGACCTTTCGGGCGCGTTCGAGTTCGGCGGTGGTCATGTCCTCAATGAGGCGTTGACCGGTGGGGCGAGCTGTGTCGTCAGTGTTCGGCAAGGATCCTCCCAAAGCCGGAAATGCGGTCGTCGACACCGGTGGCGCGCAGCGCATGCCAGAGGGTGGCGACGTTGATGGCCAGAACGGGCTTCCCGAGCTGGTGCTCGAGCTCGGCCGCCTGACGAACAAAAGAAAGGTTGGTCCCGACCTGCACGATCGCATCGACCTCGGGCCCGTCGAGGGAGTCCACCACGGGTTCGAGGTCGGCCGGGGTCACTTCGGCGATCGTGGTTGCGGAGGAACAGCGCAGACCGGTGACCGCTGCGACGTCGAATCCGGCTTCGGTGAAGAAGCTGGACACCTGCCGGTCGGCCACCGGTTGGTACGGGCTGAAGACGGCGATCCGTTCGGCGCCGAACGCGGCGAGCGCATCCCGACAGGCCGACGCTCCGGTGGACACGTCGAGCCCACCGCTCTGCTCCCGTACACGTTCGATGAACGCCTTGTTGCCTTCGACTCCGCCCCAGAACGTCTCCGCACTCATCCCCATCAGCATGTGGGTCGGTTCACACGTGATGACGTCGCGGATGGCGATCGTGATCGACTGGCGGATCTCGCCCAGCAACCGTTCGAAGGCGTCGTCGCTGTCGAGTGCCGGGTTCTCGATGTACATGCGGCCGGTGTGGAAGGTGACTCCGTGCGGGCGGATCATGGCGAAATCGTGTTCGACCACGGTGTTGGTCGAGGGTGCGATCACACCCATCCGGCCGCGGAGGCCGACCACCTGCTCACCCATCGGCGGGTCCGTCGGTTGCGCCGAGCACGACGTCGATGTCACCCTCGGCCGATCCGCTGCCGGGCCCTGTGCCGCTGTAGAAGACGACATCGTTCTCCGACACGGCCAGACCGGTGAGGTCGTCGACGGCGGCGGTGCCGATCTGATCGATGCTGACCACGGCTCCCGCCTCGTCGAACCAGACGAGGAGCCCGTCACGATCGCCATTGGCGCCATTGAGATCGCCCGCTGTGCTTCCCGTGGCGACGAAACCATCGTTGAAGGTTCGAATCTCGAAGACCGAGTCGGCGGCGGCGGTGCCGAGCTGGCTGATGAACTGCTGTTCTCCCGTCTCGCTGAATGCAGCGATGAAGGCGTCGCGTTCGCCGGCGTTGCTGCCGTCGAGGTCTCCTTCGGTCGAGCCGGCCACAACCACCCCGCCGTCGTTCGTTGTGCCGACCCCTTGGGGCCAGTCGAGGGCCGGTGAGCCGAACTGTTGCACCCAGACCGTTTCGCCGCCCGGTGTGAGCCGGATGATGAAGCCGTCCTTGTCGCCGAGGTGGTCACCCGCCATCGCCCCCTCGGTGTATCCGGTCACATACAGACCACCATCGGCGGCGAGGCTTGATCCCTGGCCCCAGTCGGCGGCGTCGGTGCCGAACTGGCGGATCCACTGCATCTCGCCGGCAGCGTCGAAGCGTGCGGCGAATCCATCGAAGCCCTCATGGTTGGTCTCGGGGTCGAGAACGCTCGCGGTGTAGCCGGTGATGTAGACGCCGCTGTCGAACGCGGTCACGTCGAAGCCTCGATCCCACCCGTCTCCACCGAACTGGCTCCGCCAGAGCTCGGAGCCGTCGGCATCGAATCGGGCCACCCAGATGTCGGCGGAGCCGGCGTTGTCGCCCGCGAACGACCCATCGGTGAATCCCCCGACGTATACGGAGTCGTCCGGTGCCACGGAGATGCCGAGTGGAGACTCGCTCGCCTCGCCTCCCAGCTGAATCGACCAACTCGGCTCACCCTCGCCCGAGAAACGTGCGACATATATGTCCCGACTTCCACCGTGATCGCCGGCAAGCGATCCCTCCGTCGCCGCCGCAACCACCACGTCGCCGTTCGGTGCGGCCGCTACGCCGAACGAAGAATCAGGAGCGTCCGAGCCCAGCTGCGACTGCCACGGAGCGTCGAGGTCATCGTTACCGCACCCCACGAGGACAGCGCACGCGAGCGTGAGCAGACTGACGTGTACGCCGTGCCTTGCGCTAGTTCTTGTTTCGGTTGGCAAGGAAGGCCCCCAGGCCACCGACCGCGACCAGAGCGACGATGATGCCGATGATCAAGCCGGCGCCTCCACCATCGTCGTCGCCGTCGTCAGTCGCAGCCGCGGCCACCGCGGTCGTTGCGGGAGCGTCGGTGGCCGGAGCCGCGGTTGTCGCTGGAGCTTCGGTGGTCGTGGTGGGTGCTTCGGTCGTTGTGGTCGGAGCCGCGGTTGTGGTCGTGGTCTCCTCGACCTCGGCTGCAGCGAATGTGACCTCCATGCCGATGGCGTTCGCGGCGGCCCCGATGCCATCGCTGATCACGATGAAGCAGGGGGTGTCGGCGTCGCATCGGCCGTCGACGATGTTCACGGAGTAGTCGACGCTGGCCGATCCGTCGTCGCCGACCGTGCCCGTGAACTGGCCGTAGTTGCTCAGTTCGCAGTCGTTCGGTCCGGCCGCCGGGAAGATGAAGCACTGCACGACGGTGAGGGTCGATCCCGGGGCGTAGCCAATGCCGGTCACCGTCACCACGTCGTCTTGAGCCAGGCCTTCCGACTCCGAGATCTCGGCGGTCTCACCATTGTGCGCCTGCCCATGATCGGCGAAGGCCGGTGCGGCCATGAGGCCGAAGACCCCGAGCACGAGCACGAGGGCGGTGGTGATTCGACGAAGCATGTTGAATTCCCCTTTTGGAATCGGCCGGCCACAACATGCGAAGGTTGCGGCTTCGGCAAGCACGAGGCTAGAACGAAACGCTGTTCCGGTCAACGAAACAGCGGCGTTTCGGCCATTGGCCGCAGATCAGGAGAACGGGTAGGCGTCGACCTCCCGTAACTCCTCCTCCATTGCCCACACGGCCTTGATCATCGACGCCTGCAGCACATAGTCGCGAGCTTCGGTCGGATCGCTCGCCCGTGCAGCCATCTGACCCAGCGCCTGTTCGCGCACCGACGCGTCGGGCGTGGCCAGGGTGACGGCGTTCTGGTGGGTATGCCTCTGGACGAAGTCGAGGGCGAGGCGTCGGCGGAGTTCGGCGTAGTGATCCAATCGGTCGCTCTCGACCGTGCCATTCAGAAGGCCGGCCAGGCCCGCACCGAGCAGGACGGCGTCGTGCACGCCGCCGTTCATACCCATGCCGCCGAGCGGGTTGTTGATGTGGGCGGCGTCGCCCGCAAGAACGACCCGTCCGACCCGAAACGTGTTGGCCACGCGCTGATGCACTCGGTAGATGGTGCGGTGGGCGACCTCATAGGGCTCGTCACGAGCGACCACGCCGTGCAGGCGCCGCTGGGTGCTCTCATCGCTCAGCGCTTCCTCGTCGGACTCGTCGTCGGCCACGGGGAACAAGGCCCGCCAGACTTCGACGGTGCGCAACAGCACCAGCCACTCGTCCGGGTCGGAGATGTAGTTCACAAACGACAGATCGTTGATGTGGTCGGCGAGTTCGAACGGCGTGGACACCACGAGGTAACGATCGGCGTAGGTCATTCCCTCGAACGTGAGCCCGAGTGACTTCCGAACGGCACTCGATGCTCCGTCGGCTCCAACCACCGCATCGGCATCAATGATCTCGCCGGACGCGATCGTGACCGAAGCGCCGTCATCGGAGTAGTCCACGGATCGCACCCGACACCCGAAGCGAATCTCTACGAGAGGGTCGATGCGGAATCGGTCGAGCAGAATCTCGCACAACTTGTCCTGCTCGCATTGCAGGCGAAACGGGTACTGCGTGACATCGACGACCGTCTCGAGGTCGAACCGCGCGACGACACCGACCCGGCGATCGCGATAGGCGAAGTGACGGGCGATGAGACCCTGGTCGATCATTTCGTCGACGACCCCGAACGGGTGGAGTAATTCGAGCGTGGCTGGATGAAACGTCGACGCCCGACGCTGCCGCGGCAGCGTGGGCTCGACCTCGAGGAGGGTCACGCGCACCCCGCGCGCTGCCAATACGGCGGCTGCGACGCAGCCGACCGGACCTGCGCCTGCAACGACGACGTGGGACACCCTCTAGAAGTCCCGCAGCATCATGCCGTGTCCGCTGAACTGGTCGTCGATGCCGAGGGTGCGCAGCGCATGCCACAAACAGATGGCGTTGATCGCCAGCACCGGTTTGCCGAGGATCTGTTCTGCCTCGTCGGCGACGGCGACCATGGAAAGATTCGTGCCGCACTGGACGATGGCTTCGATGTCGGGGCCGTCGAGTTGTTTCAGCTCCTCCAGCAGCGTTTCCGGCTGCACGTCGGCGATCGACGTTGCGGTCTTGCAGCGGAGGCCCCGAACCCGCTTGACGTCGTATCCACACTCGCTGAAATACCCGTGGACCTGCTGGTCGCCGACCGGCTGATACGGCGTGATGCACGCGATGTTGGAGATTCCGAGGCGTTCGAGTGCGTCGTTGCACGCGTCGGCGCCGGAGGTGATGCCGAGATCTCCCGAGATCTCCCGCACCCGCCTCTCGAACTCGGCGTTGCCTTCCTTCCCGCCCCAGAACGTCTCGGCCGACATTCCCATCAGGATGTAGTCGGGTTCGCACGTCATGATGTCGCGAACCGCCAATGGAATCGTGTCGCGGATCAGGTCGAGGAAGTGCAGGAACGCCTCGTCGGTGCTGAGATCGGGGGCTTCCACAAAGAAGCGGCCGCTGTGAAAGGTGACGCCGGGAGGACGAACCTGGCTGAGATCGTGCTCGACAACCGTGTTGGTCGACGGGAGGATCACGCCGATCTTGGCGCGGTATCCAACAACATCAGGCATTGAGCACTCCTTCGGAACAGCGTTCCCCTGATCGGAACACTACCCGACGTGTTCAAGGGTCTAGGCGCGTTCGACCGCCAGGCGTACGCTTCCCCCGAGGGACGTCGGCTTCCAACCGGACTCCAACCGTGTGGGCCGATGATGCGCACATGACAGCTATCGCGCACGCCACCGAGGTGGACTTCCGGGTCCTTGGCCCCCTCGCTGCGACCTCGGAGGGCGGCGAACTGAAGCTCGGGGGCCCCAAGCAACGGCTGGTGCTGGCCATGCTCCTGGCCGCCGACGGTCGAGCGGTCTCGACCGACGCGCTCATCGACGGGCTGTGGCCCGACGAGGGCCCTGCGACCGCGCGCAAGACGCTGCAGGGATACGTGCACCACCTGCGATCACAGATCGGTGATCCGCTCCACACCGAGAAGGGCGGGTACTCCCTCATCGTGGCAGATAGTCGCGTCGACGGTCGTCGGTTCACGACGGCAACGACCGATGCGCATGCCCTGCTCGACATCGACCCGATGGAGGCATCGGGCCAACTCGCCGACGCCCTGGCACTGTGGCGCGGGAAGGTCTACGCCGACCTCGACGGGGAGCCGGTGCTCCGTCCTGAGATCACCCGCCTCAGCGAGCTGCGGCTGCGGGCCCTCGCCGACCGGATCGACGCCGATCTCGCAATGGGCCGGCACGAAGTCCTCGTCGGCGAGCTCGAAAGCCTCACGGTCGAATATCCGCTTCGCGAACGATTTCGGGCCCAGCACATGCTCACCCTTTACCGTTCTGGTCGACAGGGCGAAGCGCTTCGGGTGTACGCGCGCACCCGCGACCACTTCGTGGAAGAGATGGGCATCGAGCCCACGAGTGAGCTTTCGGCGCTGGAGGAAGCGATCCTGCAGCGAGACCCTGCTCTCGACCTCACGGCAACTCCACCAGCGCGAGACGACGCCGCCGGCACCACCCGAGCGGTGCGCGGCTACGAGCTGCGTGAGCCGATCCACACCGACGAGCACGGAACCCTGTACCGGGGGTTTCAACGGTCGATCGGGCGGGAGGTCACCGTGCGCGTCCTCGAGTCTGCCCTGGTGAACGACCCCAGCTTCGTGGCGCGCTACGCCGAAGACACCGCTCGCCTGGCACTGATCGACAGCCTGCACGTTGCACAGGTGCACGACGCCTGGCGGGAGCCCGGCCGCTTCTACCAGGTCTCACCGTGGTTGGGCGGGGACCGCCTCGATCGCCACGAGGTGCTCCGAGCGCCGGGTGGGGCGGCGGCACTGCGCGTGATGGGCCAGGTGGGCGAGGCTCTCGGCGCCGCCCACCGCGCAGGCGTGGCCCACGGCGATGTGCGTACTGGCACCGTTGTGGTTCAGGACTCCGGCGACGCCGTCCTCACAGACTTCGTGGTGGGTCGGGCGGCAGGCTCCGATGCCGAAGACCGTCACGCCTTCGTTGCGATGGCCCACGAACTCGTCACGGGCTTCGCTCCCGCGGTCACCGACGGCGAATACCTGCCTCCGTCAGACATGGACACGGCGGTCGCTTCGGTGTTCGCCGAGGCCTTCGCCGGCGAGTCGCCGCCCACCGAGCGCCTTACCGCTGACCTCCATCGGGCGCTCGGGCACGACGCCGTGGCTCTTGGACGGGACACACCGCCCCCACGATCGACCGTTCGCAACCCGTACAAGGGTCTTCGCGCCTTCCAGCAGAGCGAGGCCGGCGACTTCTTCGGCCGCGATGAGCTCGTGGCCCGCATGCGCGCCGCGCTCGACGTCAACCGGCTGGTGGCGGTGGTGGGCCCATCGGGGTCGGGCAAATCGAGCGCAGTACGGGCGGGGCTCGTTCCCGTGCTCGTCGCCGACGGTTCGTCGTACCTCGTAACCGACATGTACCCGGGCGCGTACCCCTTCGAGGAGCTGGCGCAGGCGCTCGCCAAGGTCGCGCTTCGCCCGACACCGATCGCTGAAACCCTTCTGCGGGGCGACGACGGACTGCTCCGAGTGCTCGCCGAGATTCTCCCCGACGACGACACCGAACTGGTGTTGGTGATCGATCAGTTCGAAGAACTGTTCTCGATGGTCACCTCGGCCGAGACGGTCTCGCTCTTCCTCGACAACCTGGCGGCGGCCACCTCGGACCCGCATTCGCGGCTGCGAGTAGTGCTCGCGTTGCGAGCCGACTTCTTCGCACGACCGCTGGAGTACCCCGCCTTCGGGCCGCTGGTCGAGGCGGGACTGGTGCCGGTTTCAGCGCCCGGGCCCGCGGGGTTGGCCGCATCCGTCGAGGGGCCGGCCGAGGCCGTGGGACTCGAGTTCGAGCCGGGCCTCGCGACCCGCATCGTCGACGATGTGTCGGCCCAGAGCGGAGGTCTCCCACTGCTACAACATGCACTCGTGGAGCTGGTCGAGCGACGCAGCTCGAACCGGCTCACCCACGAGGGGTACGTGGCCACGGGTGGTGTGCTCGGCGCGCTGTCGGGGCGAGCCGAGGACCTGTGGACCGGCCTCCCCACAGAGGGTCGCGTGGCGATCCGACAGACGTTCCTCCGCCTGGTGTCGACGGCAGATGATGCCCGGTTCGTTCGGAGACGGGTTCACCGCTCGGAACTCGACGCCCTCGACGTCGACCACGACGCGCTTACGGACGCATTGCAACGTTTCGCGGCACACCGACTACTCACCTTCGACGCCGACCCCACCTCTCGCCAGCCAACGGTCGAGGTGGCGCACGAGGCCCTCCTCGGTGAGTGGGAGCGCCTGCACTCGTGGCTCGATGAACAGCGCGATGACCTCGTCTTTCGCCGCCGGCTGCATTCAGCCATTGCCGAGTGGGATGGCGCCAATCACGATCCCGAGTACCTGCTCACCGGTGCCCGACTGGCCGAGCTCGACGCGTGGGCTGGCGGCTCCGACCTGGTACTAAACATCCACGAACGCGCGTTCATCGAGGCAAGTCGAGAGCAAAACGCCATCCTCGAGGACCGCCGGGCCCGACGGCGACGGCAGGTGCTCGTCGCCTTCGCGATCGCCGCAGCCATCGCTACCGCCTTCGGCATCTACGCGTGGGTGCAGCGCAACGACGCATCGCGCGAGGCGTTCGACGCCGAGACCGCTCGCCTTGCGAGCGACGCTGCGTTCCAGGCCGATACGAACCCGCAGGTCGCGCTGTTGATGGCGGTGGAAGCCCATCGACGAGACGGCGGCGTGGTCGGGCTGAGCGCGCTGCAACGGACGCTCGTGGGCGCCGGTCCCTTCCTCGGAGTGTTGGGGGCGGGTGACGCCTACAGCGACGTGCACTGGGTGACCGACGATCGGCTCCTGGCCGCGTCGGGCGACGAGTTGCACGTGATCGACACGCGGTCCGGCGAGGTGGTGGTACTGCCGGTGGATCTCGGCGCCCCGGCGGTTGGTGCGGCGGTGAGTGGCGAGACCAAGCCACCAACCACGGGCATAAGGGCCACGTCGCCGTCGGGCGTGGCCGCCGTAGCCACCGCCGACGGGAGCCTGGTGCTGGTCGACGTGCACGCGGGTTCGACGCGCGAACTCCCCGCGGTGGCTCGCAATGGTCGAGCGGTCGCAATCACCTCGGAAGGTACCCGGATTGCGGTGGGCGACGACGCTGGCATCATCCGCATCCTGGACGTCGCGTCAGGAGCGGAGCTTGCGTCGACGACCGCCAACCCGGTTCGCACGGTGGGCGAGCTCCAGCTCGACGACGGTGTGTACCTCAATCTTCCCGCGGCGGAGCTCGAGGGGGTGAGCTGGCTTCGCTTCGATGCCTCGGGCACCAGGCTCGTATCGGCCGGCGGCGTATTCCTGCGGGCGTGGGACGCGGTGGACCTCACGCCGCTCGGCCCCGAAATCGTGCACTCATGGGGCACCTACGAGGAGTTCCGCTACGCGCATGAGCCACGCTGGTTCTGGTTCGACCACGCCGATCCCGACGTGGTGGTGGTGGCAGGCGACATATTCGTGACCCGGTGGGACATGGCAACGGGCGAGCGGGTCTCCGAAGGGACGATTCCCACCGGTCGAAACGAGCCCGAGCAGTCGGGCAGCGTGGGTGGTTTCGCCGATGGCGGGCCGGGCCGGGCGATCGCACTCCTGAGCGACGGACGTGTGCTCGACCTTGCAATCGACGAGCTCACGGCTGGAGGTATCACGCGCGACGCACCCGACGACGTGGTGCTCGACGCCCACGAGACCGACACGAACGCCGTGGCCGTCGACTCTGGTGCACGGCTCGTGGCGGTGGCAACGGGCGACGGGATCGTGGTGGGTGCGCTCGATGGCCGGCGACTGATCGCCGATGCCGTGCCCATCGGCCAATCGGTGCTGCCGTCGCTCGGTGGCGACGGGTCGGTGTTGGCGGCGGGCTTGGTCACCGAGGGCATCGTGGATCTCGGCCCGCGACAGCCTGCTCCGATTCCCTGGGACGTTCCGGTGAGGCGGGCTCGGTTCGAGGAGACCGATGGCTACTTCCGATTCCTGCCTGCGGGCGGACGCGACGTGGTGATGCACACGTCGGAGTTCTTCGCCTCGCAGTCGCTGTTCGAGTTTCCGTCAGGGCAGCCACTGGCGCTGGCCGTCGACGCTGCCGTGCTGCCGTCGTGGAGCGACGACGGCCGGCTCGTCGCCCATGCGCTCAGCTTCGGCCAATCGGTGGTGGTCGAGACGGCGACGGGCGAATTGGTCCACGAGATGGCGCAGATGATGCGAGCGGCCGACTTCTCCGCCGACGGCGGGCAGGCGCTGATGAGCACGCTGATACCGCGGCCGGCGTCGGTGACGTTTTCGCCGGGACCCGCCTTCCTGGTCGACTTGGCGAGCGGTGAGACAACCCCTCTCCCCGACATGCCAGGGGGGGTTGCCGGTGCCGCCTTCACCCCCGACGAGACGGAGATCGTGACCATCGGCGGGCGGGGCGACGTGTGGGTTCTTGGCGCCGAGTCCCTCGAGCGGGTGCGGTCGCTGGATCCGGCCGACACGTCGACCGAGGCGGGCGCCCAACTGCCGGTGTTCAGCACCGACGGCGAATGGATGTTCTCGGCTGCGGACGGGGTGGCTCGGGTGTGGCATGTCGAGACTGGCCTGCAACTGGGAGCGCCACTCCCGAGCCAAGCCGGCGGGCTACCTCATGCGGTGGCGCAGGGCGACGTCCTTCGGGTGGTGACGCCGCTCGAGGGCAACGCTCTCGTCTGGAACCTCGACCCGGTCATGTGGGTCGACATTGCGTGCCGAGCTGCTGGCCGCAATATGACCGCGGATGAGTGGGCGCTCTTCGGCCCGCGGGACGCGTCGCGCGCCGCCTCCTGCCCCCAGTACCCGCTGGTGCCCGTCGCCGCCGAATTCGAAGCGACGGCGACGGTGGAGCCGGTGGGCGCAGACGCCGCTCTTCCCGGCTCGGGCCTCACCGTGACGGTCGGGCGGGCCGACTGGTCGAGTGGCTATTTTCAGGCCGCCGTGTTCGCAGCACTCCTCGAGGAGCTCGGCTACACGGTGACAGATCCTGCCGTGAACGAGCAGTCGCCGACCGACGCGTACATCTCGATGGCCGCGGGAGCCGTGGACTTCTGGCCCAACGGCTGGTATCCGCAGCACCAGTTTCATCACGACCGCACGCTCGACGACGGCACCCGTCTCGGCGACAACCTGGTGGTGCTCGGTCAGGAGTTGGTGGGCGCCGGTCTGCAAGGCCTGGTGATCGGGAGCGATGTTGCCGATGCGAATGGCATCACGTCGCTCGCGCAGATCGCCGCCGATCCGGGGCTGGCGGCGCTGTTCGACATCGACGGCAACGGTCTGGGAGACATCTCGGGGTGTCCGGAGTCGTGGACCTGCGACGACGTGATCGACGAGATGATCGACAGGAACGGATGGACCACCCTCGAGCAGTTCAAGGGTGACACGTACGGCGAGATGTTCGACGCGACGCTCAGCAGAGTCGAAGCTGGTGAGGCGGCGATCCAGTACACGTGGAGCCCATCGGGGCACCTGGCGCGCCTCATTCCGGGCGAGAACGTGCGCTGGTTGAGTCTGGGCGGTCAAGAGCTCGCGCTCGATGGGTCGGGCGCGACCGGTCTGCAATACGACGACGCCGCGCCTGCCCGCATGGGCGCTCGCTGCACAGAGGACCCGTGTTGGCTGGGCTGGTACGTCGAGGACATACGGGTCACCGCCAACGCCGACTTCGCCTCGGCAAATCCCGCCGCCGTAGCTCTGTTCGAGGTGGTGAAGCTGGACCCGCTCGCGATCGCCGCCCAGAACGACCGTTACGACGCGGGCGCAAGCAGCGAAGCCGACGTTCGCCAGGAGGCGCGGCTGTGGATAGGCGACAACCGCCCGGTCGTCGACGAGTGGCTCGCCTACGCCCTTGCCGCGACGCGGTGAGCACGCGTTGCCAGCGCCTAACGTCGCCACGGTGGACGTCGTCGCACTGGTCTCCGACGCGATAGGGACCGCAGTTTTGCGGGCTGATCCGCTTGGCGGTGGCGATGTGGCCGACGCCTACCGAATCGAACTCCACGACGGAACCCGCGTATTCGCCAAGACCAAGGCCGACGCGGCGCCGGATTTCTTCGAGACCGAAGCCCTCGGCTTGCGGTGGTTGGGCGAGGCCGGTGTAGTCCCGGTTCCCGAGGTGCTGCACGTCGGGGTCGATGCCCCACTCCTCGTGCTGGAGTGGATCGAACCGGGCGACGCGACCGAGACCACCGAAGTCGAGCTCGGCCATGCTCTCGCCGCTCTGCACCAGGCGGGCGCGCCGTGCTTTGGTCGCGCAGACCGGCGAGCGACCGGAAGCCGAGGGCTCCCGAATGAGCCGTGCGACACGTGGGCCGAGTTCTACGGCACCAACCGCCTGCTCCCCCTGGCTCGGCTCGCTGCCGACAGCCGTGCGCTCTCACGCGACACGATCGCCGACCTCGAATCGATCGCAGCTCGTCTCGAGCAACTGGGCGGACCGCCCGAGCCGCCAGCCCGACTGCACGGAGACCTGTGGGCCGGCAACCGGATGATCGGGGCCGACGGGCGCAGCTGGTTGATCGACCCGGCCGCACACGGCGGCCACCGCGAGTTCGACCTGTCGATGATGCTGCTGTTCGGAGGCTACGGCAGCGACTGCTTCGCTGCGTACGACGACACGTACCCACTCGCCGACCGATGGGAGGATCGCGTCGCGCTTCATCAGCTCGCCCCGCTCGCCGTGCACGCCATCAAGTTCGGCGGCAGCTACGGACCAGCGACCGCACGCGCTGCGGCGCGATTTCGCTGAGGCCCGATGACCAGGTCACTAGGATCCGAGCGTGGTCGTTCGTGTGGTGCTGGCCGAGGACAGCCTTCTCATGCGGGAGGGCATCAGCAGTCTGTTGGCACTCGACGACGAGCTGGAGCTGGTCGCCGCGTGCGCATCACCCGACGAGCTCCTCGCCGCAGTCGAGGAGCATGGGCCCGACGTGGTGCTCACCGACATTCGCATGCCACCGACCCAGACCGACGAAGGCATCCGGGCCGCCATTACGATTCGGGCCGACCATCCCGAAATCGGGGTGGTGGTCCTCAGCCAGTACGTCGAACCCGAATACGCGATCCGGCTCTTCGAGCACGGTTCCGATGGGCGCGCCTACCTCCTCAAGGAACGGGTCGCCGACCTCGACGAGCTGACCACAGCGATCCGGCGCGTACACGAGGGCGGCTCGGTCGTGGATCCCAAGGTTGTGGAAGCGCTTGTGGCCGCTCGCGGCAAGGACGGCGACTCGATCCTCGATCGGCTGACCGAGCGGGAGCACGAAGTTCTCGCCGAGATGGCCAAAGGTGGCAACAACGCCGCGATCGGCGAATCACTGTTCATCTCGGCCCGATCGGTCGAGAAACACATCGGATCGATCTTCACCAAGCTCGACCTGTCGGAGGCCGACGACGTGAACCGCCGCGTTCGAGCGGTTCTGCTGTTCCTCGGTGTCGCAACCCAATGACCGTGGCAGCCCCACCCTCATGTTGGTGCGATCCCCCTGGGACTCGTTGCGCCCCGATGCGATGATGAACCCATGGGAGACGTCCGGGTTCTGATCGTCGACGACCAGCTTCCGTTTCGCGAAGCGTCACGGATGGTGGTCGAGCTGACCGACGGCTTCGAGGTAGTGGGCGAAGCAGAGAACGGCGAGCAGGCCGTGGAGATGTCGGCGGCCCTTCGGCCGGATCTGATCCTGATGGATGTGCAGATGCCTGGCATCGACGGCCTCGAAGCTACCCGCCGGATCACGGCGGCCGACGACCCGCCGCGTGTTCTGGTCATGTCGACGCATGAATCGGGGAACTACGAGGAACCGGCGGTCGCCGCCGGAGCATTTGGCTTCGTGCCGAAGTCCGCGTTCAGTATGGACACGCTCGAAGACGTATGGGTCGGCGCACAGGGCTAAGCGCTGGCCAACGCCTGAACCGGAAGGGAACCTTCGACGACAGTTCCCTTGCCCGGCGTGGACTCGATGCGGAGCGTGCCACCGACGGTGTCGAGTCGGTCGGCCATTCCGGTGAGACCGGCCCCTCCGGCGACGGCCTCTGCGTCGAATCCCCGGCCGTCGTCCCTCACCTCAAAGGTGAGTGACCGATCGGTCGCCTCGATCGTCACCGACGCCTCGGTGGCTTGCGCATACTTGGCCGTATTCTGCAGCGCCTCGAGCACGGAGAAGTAGACGGCGGCTTCAACCTCCCGTGGATATCGCGCTACGCCCTCGGCCGTGATCGAAACCGGAATTGCCGCCGCATGCAACTGCTGTGCCATCGCTACCGCCAACCCCTCCGCTTCGAGCAGCGGTGGGTAGATGCCGCCAGCGAAGTCCCGAACGGCCTTGATCGCTGCGCCCGCATCGTGTTCGAGTTGGGCGAGCAGCGCGGACGCCTTCTCCGCCCCGGCGCGCTCGGCGAGCATTCGGGCGGGGCCAAGCTTTACTTTCACCGCCACCAAATCCTGTTGCGGACCGGCGTCGAGGTCATTCTCGAATGTCCTCCGAGCTTCATCGGCCGCGGCGAGTACCCGCTCTCGGGAAGCCTCGAGCTCTGCGACCTGTGTCCGAAGCTGGCCGGTGAGTCGAGCATTGCGCACCGCCAAGCCCATGCCCGAGGCGAGGTCCGAGAGCAGTCCTTCGTCGATCGATGTCACCGATTCGCCAACGGGCTTGACCAACGAGATCCCTCCGAGCATCTCACCATCATGAAAAACCGGTACCGAGTGGTCGGCCTCTGGATCGACGAAATCGTCGGCCCCGGCGACGAACCGCATTGCGGTGTCGGCGGGCCACGCGGCGGCGGTTCGAAAGCCATCGTCGGTCCGGGTCCACACAGCTGCCATTTCGACGCCAGTGCCATCGACGATCAGCTGAGGGATCACGGCAATCAGCTCTTCGTCGGACAGCTCAGCGGAACGCATGGAGAACCCGACCAGCACTTCATAGGGAGTGGCCCGCTCGCCGTACACGAGGCGGTTCGCCCACCGCTCGAGCCGTCTGCGCACCGGCTGGAATGCCATCGCAATGAGCACGGACGCGACGATCGGGAGCCCGAACGCCGACCCTCCGCCCACCACGCCACTGACTCCCACGACCAGTCCGACGTAGACGGTGGCGATGATTGCCGCCAGAGACACGTAGGTCACGGTCTTGGAGATCACGACGTCGAGTTCGTACAAGCGGTACTTCAGGATCGCGATCGCGAAGCTCAGGACCAGCAGCGTTACACCGACCAGGACCAAGACGTCGAAGACCGAGCTGGCTTCGATCCAAACCGCGTCGACGATCCCGCCGAACACAAGCGCCGCGGTGAGTAACGCGCCTCCCAGAGCGATCAGGAGGATCTGCCGGCGAACATCACCTGAGCTCTGCCGGTATCGAACGACGAGTGACACAACCGACAGGATCGACACGAGCGAGAGAAGGAAGAAGCCGTTCGCAACGACGGCCCCGGCAGCTCCGGGGTAGTCCTCGAACAGTGCATCAGGACTCACGGTGCTGCTCGGAGGACGGAAGACCCATGCTTGCGCGAGCGTCACGACGACGATGAGCGCGAGTCCGAACCAGAACAGCCATCGCCAGCGTGCGCCTTGGTGTCTTCCGTCGGGGAACAGCAGGAGCCCAGCGGTGAGCATCAGGAAGAACGCTGGAATCCAGCTCCACGCCCCCGGGGAGGTCAGGATCGCTGCGTCCGTCGGCAGTTCCGCGAGGCTCATTTCCTGCGCAACTTCCCACGTGAGGTCCGGAATCGATGACCTGGCCGCAATTAGGCCGAACGAGTCCGCGGCGACGTAGATGCCCCCGAAGAATGCGGATCCCGAAAGTGCCCAGACCGTTCCGTTTCGAGGCTGGACTGGCAGCACGACCCATCCCAGCACGCCGAAGCCGACCGCCAGCACAGCGTTGTGGACGATGAAGTCGCCGATGAGGAAGTCCCAGCGCCCGATGGCGGCGAGCGCGACGACGCCCGAGATGCCGAATGCGACGGAGGACGCCGCCAGGACCCTGCCGAGCAGGATCCGGCGGTCGTCGTCGAACCTCACGCGGACACCATCGCCGGCTCCCCGGTTGGCAGGCTGCTCGTTATCCGGAACAGCTCGCCGGACAACGACTCGATTGCGGTCATGCCGCCAAAGGCGTCGACGCGGTCCGACGTAGCCCGAAGGTCCGCATCGATGATTCGACCGTCGTGGTCGATTCGCACGACCAACGCGCCGTCGATGCCGGTCACGCCTATGCGAACCCTCCCTCCGCCGGACATGCGAACTCTCTCCACCGATTCAAGGACGCAGAAGTACACGGTTTCCTCGAGATGGCGGTCGTAGCGCGACAACCCGGTCGTCTCGATCATGAGCGGAGTCGCGGATGTGCGTTCGACTGCTCGTAGCGCGACCTCGAGTCCCTCGGATTCGAGGAGCGGCGGGTAGATGCCGTGCGCGACAGCTCGTAGCCCGTCCACCGCGCGCTGGGTTTCGTCCGCCAAACCCGCGACGAGCCCGGCCACGTCGTCCGCGCCGGCTCGGTCGGCAAGAGTCTTCGCCAGTCCGAGCTTCACCTTGAGCGCCACCACTTGCTGTTGGGCGCCATCGTGTAGGTCGCGTTCCAGTCGGTGCCGCTCGGCATCCTGCGCCGCGATAAGGCGACGCCGCGACTCACGAACCTGCTGCGCCCGCTCTTCGAGTTTGCGGTTGAGACCGATGTTTCGCAGCAGCAAGCCTGTCCCACCGGCCACGTCCGCGACGAGTGCGCGGTCGGCCGGCGTAAGCGGATCGCTCCGTGGCTTCGTCACGCTCAGTGCACCCAGAACGTCGTCTCCGTGCCGGACCGGTGTCGCCAAACTGAACTCGTCATCGACCAGATCCCCGGCATCCACCGACGAGGGCGCAGACTCGCCGACTGGCCATGCTCCGTCTCGCACCAGTGTGTCGCCGGCTCGCAACCACACCGCGGCGTCTTCGGCTCCGGTTCCCTCCGCCAGCAGTCTCGCCAGGTCGTCGGTTCCGCTGTGTTCACGGGTCGCGGACAACCGGGCTGTGAGCTGAGACAACACCTCGTGGGGAGTCGACCGTTCGCCGTACACGAGCCGGTTCGCCCATCGTTCGGCCCGCGATCGAATCGGCTCGAACAGGACCGCCACGATTGCGGTGGCCACGATCGGCAACAACAGTCCGGGGCCACCCTGATCGGACTCGCCGATTATCAGCGTGGGAATCGCGACGACGGCTGCAAAGAACGCGGTGATCACCGCGGCCAGACCCAGGTAGGTGACCGACTTCGATATCACCACGTCGATGTCGTAGAGGCGGTACTTGAACAGGGCGATGGCGTAGGAGCCGACGAGGAAGGGAAGTGCGATCAGCGCCGTCGCCCGGCTCAGCGTCGGCGACCACACATCTCCTTCCGAGGCAAGAAAGTCGTAGACCGCGGTGCCAAGGAAAGGGAGACACAAGCTGGTCGCTCCGAACGCGAGCCATCGCAACTGATGGCGCTCGTCCCCGCCGGCTCTGCGATATCTGAACCGAAGCGACACGATCGACGCCAGAATTGCCACCAGGACGAACGGCATCAGCACGCCTGCGATCGGCCCGAAGGATCTCTCCTCGTCGGTCTGAACGCCCCTGGCCATTACTCCGAGGGTCGCACCACCCATGCTGATCGCTGCCAACCACGCAACGACTCGCCACCGACGCGATGGCAATCGTCCGTCGGGAAAGAGAAGGAAGCCGAAGGTCATGAACGTCCCCAGGGCGAGGATGAAGATTGACTCGCTCAACCAGCGAAGGAACTGAATCTCGATCGACGGGTCGACGATGTTCCTGAAGTCGGCAGCGGCCTCCGCGCCATGCTGGTTCCTGACGAGAAGGATGATGACCGCTGGTGCAAGCGCCATCATGATGCTCTGTAGCGCGCCACTCCACCCGACGGCCCACAGAGCACCATTCCGAGGTTGTTTCGAAACCGCCGCGAACAACAGCAGGCTGAAAGCGAATCCTCCGAGCGCGTTTTGCACGCCCCATTCCTCGTACCAGAGCCGGAACTCGCCCATTGCGGCGAACAGAACGGCCGAGGCCACCGCGGCCGTCATCGATACCAACGCGATTGCGCGGCCCGCCCTGATCGCCGTCTCGTCGCTCATACGGCTGAACGGCTGGCTGGTCATGCGCCGACCCCCCACGCGGGGACCGTTTGTTCCACTGGTACGGATCCGGTGATGGTGGTTCCGTCGCCGGGCGACGAATCGATCCGGAGGGTTCCGCCGATGGTGTCGAGCCGGTCGGCCATCCCGGTGAGGCCCGCCCCGGTCGCCGTGACCACAGGATCGAAGCCCTCTCCGTCGTCTCGGACCTCGAATCCCAGCGACCCGTTCGTCGCGGCGAGCGTCACCGTCGCCGAAGAAGCCTGCGCATACTTGGCGGTGTTCTGTAGCGATTCGAGCACTGCGAAGTAGATGGCGGCTTCGACCTCCCGGGGATAGCGCTGCCCGCTGTCGCCTCGAACCGAGACCGGGATGGCTGCCTTGTTCGCTTCCTGAGAGATGGCGGCGGTGAGGCCTTCGGCTTCGAGTAGCGGTGGGTAGATGCCTCCGGCGAAGTCTCGGACCGCCTGGATCGCGTCACCGGCATCGGTTTCGAGTTGGGTGAGTAGCGCCGCCGTCTTCTCGGCGCCGGCGCGTTCGGCCAGCTTTCGGGTCGGGCCGAGCTTCACTTTCAACGCCACCAACTGTTGTTGGGGGCCGCTGTCGAGATCGTTTTCCAACGTGCGTCGCGCGTCATCGGCTGCGGCGAGCACCCGCTCGCGAGACGCCTCGAGTTCGGCCACCTGACGGCGCAGCTGTCCGGTGAGCCTTGCGTTGCGGAGGGCCAGGCCGAGGCCAGATGCCAGGTCGGCCAGCAACTCTTCCTCGACCGGCGTAATCGTCTCACCACCCGCCTTCACCAGCGACAGGCCACCCAACAACTCGCCGTCGTGAAACACGGGAAGCGAGTAGTCGGCATCGAGATCCTCGAATCGATCGGTGCCATCGATTCGTCGCCGAGCTGTCCCAGCCGGAGACACCGAGCCGGTCACGAAACCGTCGAGTGTTCTTGTCCACAACGTCGCCGTCGCCGCCCCCGTCCCGTCGACGATCATCTTCGGGACGCGGTCGAGCAGGTCCTCGTCCGACAGCTCGGCCGACCGCCGCGAGAACCGCACCAGCACCTCATAGGGCGTTGCCCGTTCGCCGAAGACGAGCCGGTTCGCCCACCGTTGCACCCGGCGGCGGACCGGTTGGAACGCCATCGCCACCAACACCGACGCAACAACCGACAAACCGAACCCCGCGCCAGCGTCCAGCAGTTCACCGATCCCGACCACGATGGCGACGTACACACCGCCGATGAACAACGCCAACGCACCAAACGTGACCGACCGGCTCACAATGGTGTCGATGTCAAACAGGCGATGACGGGCGATCGCTATCCCGAACGCGACCGCGATGTTTGCCAGGGCCAGGGTGCTCATCAGCTGGTCGGCGCCAAGTCGATCCCACAGTACGTAAGCGAAGATGTGGAACACGAAGAGCGCGAGCGCCCAGACGACCCACCTGAACTGCACGCGTTCGTCGCCAGAGCTCCGCCGGTACCGACGAACGAGGCTGACGACCGACGCAGCCGAGATCAGCAATAGCGGACCCATGAGAAGCATCCAGATCCCCGCCACGCCAAACCGTTCGTCCACGATTTCGTCATACGGCGTCTTCTGCCACGGCGCCAGCCTCCATGCACCCACTGCGGCCAACCACACCATCGCCGCGGCCGACACGAGCAGAACGAGCCGCCACCGACGAGAGACGGCCGTCCCGCCCGGAAAGAGGGCGAGCGTATGGATCGCCAACAGAAAGATGCCCGGAACCCACAGGATGAGCTCCCCGACGAGCCCGAGCGCAGCGACCAGGTCGACGTCAGCCGGCGCCACCTTCACATCACCCGCGAGGACGGCGCTTCCGTCGAAGTCGGAGCGCCATAGGACCACTCGTCTCCCGAGGTCGCTCGAGAGCCCGAACGCCACCGCCCACAGAAGGGCCCAGACGGCACCATTTGCGGGCTGGGCACGAAGCGACAAGGCGATCACGCCGCCGAAGGTGAACCCGAGAACAACGACCTCGAGGACCGCGGGCCAATCGTCCAGTCGCACCGAGATCGCAATACTCGAGAGCACGCCGATCTGGATCAGCACGAGAAGGACGAACCCGATCCTTCGCTTCGTGGTGTCGCGCAATGGGATCACGTCATGCCCCTCGCGGTTCGAGTCGCATCGTGATCGGTTGGCTCCGATCCGAGAGCGACATGGAGCGAGCTGACGATGCGTTGCCCACCATTCGCATTCCTTCCGACCGTCATGGTGCCGCCATACGCATCGAGGCGATCGGCGACGGATCGCAGGTCGAGTTCGGTCTCGATCCGTCCCAGATCAACCTCGGTGACCAGGTCACCATTGCGGCCGGCAACCTCAACTCGAGCGCTCGCTGCTCCGGACATGCGAGCGCGCTCCAGGGTCTCGGTCACACAGAAGTACGCGGTCGCCTCCGTCGAGCGGTCGTACCGCTCGAGATCGAGCGTCTCCAGCTCGATGGGTAACGCCGACGTCCGTTCGATGGCACGCAGTGCAGCCTGAAGGCCTTCGGCCTCGAGGAGCGGCGGGTAGATGCCATGAGCAACCGCCCGCAGCGCATCCACCGCCGCCTGCGTCTCGTCGGCGAGCCCGACCACGTGATCAGCGATCTCGCCGGATCCCTCGCGCTCAGCGAGTGTCCTGGCAATACCCAGCTTCACTTTCAACGCCACAACCTGCTGCTGCGCACCGTCGTGGAGATCGCGCTCGAGCCGATGACGCTCGGCATCCTGGGCGGCGATCAACCGGCGCCGGGACTGACGAACCTGTTCGGCGCGCTCCTCGAGTTCTCGGTTGAGGCCGATGTTCCGCAGCATCAAACCGGCGCCGCCGGCCACATCGGCAACGAGCTCACGGTCCGCCGGAGTCACCGGGTCGCTCCGCGGCTTCGTCACACTCAGAGCGCCCAGCTCCTCATCGCCGTGGCGCACAGGAGTCACCAAGCTGAACTCATCATCGACCAGCTGCACAGAAGGTAGCGACGAGAGGCCAGGCTGATCTACCGGCCAAGAGCCTGCTCGCAGGAGCGTTTCGCCAGATTGCAGCCACACGTCGGCATGATCTGCACCGGTTCCCTCGGCCAGCAGCCTGGCGAGATGGTTCGTGCCGCTGTCGTGGTCTGTCTCCGACAACCGGGCGGTCAGTTCCGACAAAACCTCGTGGGGCGTCGACCGTTCCCCATAGACGAGGCGGTTCGCCCACCGTTGCATCCGCGCCCGTACCGGCTCGAACAAGACCGCGACGATCGCAGTGGCCATGATCGGCAACAACAATCCGGGTCCGCCCTCGTCCGACTCACCAATGATCAGCGTTGGGACGGCGACGACCGCCGCGAACACCGCAGTAATCGCCGCCAAGAGCCCGAGGTACATCACCGACTTCGAGATCAGCACGTCGACGTCGAAGAGCTGGTCGCGCCAGATCGCCATCCCGAAGGAGAGGGCGAGGATCGGGTAGAAGCCGATCAAGAGGATGTCGCCCCCACGATCGCCGGCGACGTTTGGCCCGAATGCCGTCACGAACCACATGAGAACCAACAGGCTGCCGCCGACGAGCAACCACCGCAGCCGACGCCGGGTGCCCGCGTCGGACCGCCGGTAGCGTAGAACGATCGCCACCAACGACGCGACGATCGACGTGACCAAGACGATGAAAGCACTGCCGAGCACGTCGGCTGCCGCGCCGCTGTAGGACTCGACGATGTTGCCGCTGCCGAGGATTGGCCACTTGGCGGCGAACATCAGCCAGCCCACCGCGAGGGCCAGTGTGGTTAGCACTGCGACGGGACGCCACCGGCGCGACGGAAGCCGCCCATCAGGGGCGAGCAACAGGCCGAGCGTGGGGAGACCCATGTTGGCGACAAGCCACGTTGCGTGGATCAAGCCGGCGAGCCTCGCCAGTCCGGGAGGCCACCCCGACAGGTCGATCTCCGCATAGGTCACACCCTGAGCCCGGGCGGTGAGTTCGGCCGTTCCGTCGACGATGCCCACGAGGCCGAGGCTGAATCCGAGAGCCACGAAGAACCACACGAGCCGGTTGCGGGGCTCGGAGTTGATGAGGACCAGACCGAGCGTCCCGTAGGACAGCGCGACCACCATGTCGATGAACGTGTAGTTGGTGAACATCTGATCGAGGGCCCCGGCCAGCGTCACCATGAGCAACGTGATCGGAACCGACACGATCGCCAGCGCCGACAGCCACCGCCCCACGCGGCGCAGCGTTCGGTCAGTCATGTTTGAACCTTGTATGCCTGCACGAGGCCGTCACGACCCTTGACGTTGGCGGGCTCGAGCCGTTCGGCGTCGGGCTTGTCGCCGAGGGCCTCCCACGTGGGTTCGCTCAGGACCGATTCGCCCGGATCGGCCCACTGCTGCAGTCGCTGGGTCAGGTTGACCGTATCGCCGACCACCGTGTACTCGAGGCGTTCCTCGGAACCGAGGAGAGCCGCCGCCACCAGCCCCGTGGAGATGCCGATGCCCAAGCCGAAGCTCGGCTGGCCACTGCGATCCCAACGCTGGTTGAGATCCTGTTGGGCGGCGTGCATTGCATCGGCGGCGGCGACCGCGCGGTCGGCGTGGTCCTCGCTCGGCATCGGCGCGCCGAAAACTGCCATCACGGCGTCGCCGACGAACTGCATCACCGTGCCCCCCTGATCGAGGATCGCCCGGTTCATGGCGGCGCGGTGTTCGTGGAGCTGCCCGGCCAGGAGGCTGGGGTCGGCGTGCTCGGCGATGGTCGTGTAACCCCGGATGTCCGACATGAGCACCGTCACGGTCATCTCCTCGGTCTCGCCGGGCTGGCGACCCTCGTGAAGAATCTGGGTGGCGACACCGCCGGGCAGCAGGCGGCTGAGGGCCTCGCCTTGCTCCTTGCGGTCGACGATCGCTCGCTGAAGCATCTTCAGCCGATCGAGGCTGTCGGTTCGACCGGCGGCCATGCCCTCCCCCAGCTTGGCGAACAGCGCTTCGACGGCCGAGTTGACATCGGTGGCCGTCGTCTTTCTCTGGACGGCGATCGCTTTCAACGACCGTCCTTCGGCGACGCTTTGGAGGAGGTCTTCTTCATCGGGCGACAGCGACGAATCGGAAGTGACCGGGTTGGTCAGTCCCTGGACAATCTGGGGGTCGAGCATCGAGCCGCCGGATGCGACCTCACGAACCGCCCGAGCCAGTTGATCTCCTTCCCCCACACGATCCTTCAGAAGGTAGGCGTAGCCGGCGGCGCCCTCCGATAGAAGAGACACGGCGTAGTCCGGATCATCGAACTGCGAGAGAATGACCACGCCGGTGCCGGGGGTGCGCTGCCGCACCTCCTTGGCCGCGTCAATTCCTTCTCGTTTGAAATCGGGTGGCATGCGAATGTCGGTGACGATCACCTGCGGCTCGGTGGCCTCCGCACCGCTGACCAGCTCGTCGTAGTCAGCGCCCTGGCCCACCACCTCGAAATCGTCCTCGATCTCCAGCAGCGCCTTCACCCCCTCTCGCACGATGAGGTTGTCATCGGCGAGGAAAACCGAGATCGCCACTACATCACCCCCTGTAGAGATCGGCCCCCTGTGGACATCGACCGTACCGACAGTGTTGTCCCGCAGGAAATATCAGAACAGCGTGTGAACGCGTGAAACAGGGGTGGGCTACCACCCACCACCTGGGGTGCCGACACGCTGGTTCCTCGCCGGCAACGTCCTCAACGTGTGAACAGGCGAACACAAAGGAGGACGCCGCCATGCGAATCGAACGCACCATCTCCACGATCTCGTGGATCCCATCGGACCTGTTGGAAGGCATGGGAAAGATGGCCACCCGGATGAAGATGGCCCATCACGACCCGCCGCCACCCGACTCGCTGGGCCCTGATGTGCACGGCACGCTGTCGGACCTGCAGGCGAACGACCGGTTCCGCTTCGCCAACGAGCTGCGGGCGTTCATCGAGGTCGACGACGACGGCACGATCACCGGCTTCGGTCAGACCGGGGGCGGGCTCATGGGCGCAACGACGGTCGGGCTCGGGGTGGGATCGATCACGATTCCCGCGCTCAGCCTGAACGACCTCCGGGGCGAGCCTCAGGTGACCGGCACCTCCGTCCGGTTCACCCAGGCCACCGGCGGCAGAACCGGCGCACCCATGCCCCGGGCGGTCAAACGACCGCCATTCATCCAGTACTTCGCGCCAACGGTATGGACCACCCTGGAACTGACGATCAATGCCGACGGTACCCATTCATCCGCGATGACTGGAGCGTCGGGATTCCCCCGGCACTGGGTGTTCGATGATGACGGCCAGCTCGTTGCGAAGAGCAGCGTCGCTGAGTACAAGGACTGGATGAACACGTCGTTCGGCCGGCGCACGCCCTGGGGCGACGAGGATTCGCCGGCGCTGGTGACCGAGGTGGAGACGCAGCTCGAGAAGCAGCTTCAGGAACACATCATGCGCGGCTCGGCGAAGCCCCGGATCCGACGGGTCAAGGAAGGCGCCACGCTGGTCGAGCAGGGTGGTGCGAGCGACGAGCTCTTCCTGTTGCTCAACGGTGTACTGACTGTCGAGGTCGACGGCGAACCGATCGGCGAGCTCGGGCCGGGGGCCGTACTGGGCGAACGGGCGGTACTCGAGGGCGGGGTGCGAACAGCCACACTTCGGGCCGTGACCGAGTGCAAGGTCGCCGCCACACCGGCCGATCGGATCGACGAGGTGAGCCTGGCGAAACTCGCCGACGGCCATCGCCGAGAAGAGGCTCGCGGCTACCCACCCGCTACCGGGGGTCGGAATTCCCGGACGACCTTCCTACGCGAGCTGGGCGAGGTGGGGAGCGATACCGTCGCGGCCGCCCACGACCGCGCTCGAAAACTCCCGGCCGAGTTCGGCGGCGAGGCCCGATACCCACGCCCGTTCGCCGGCCAGGTCGTCGCCGGGTTCGGGCCGAGCCACAACCAACAAGATGTGGCGAATCGACGAGTTGCGAAACAGGTCGCGGAACTCCTCGGAGCTCTCCCACTCGGCGTCGGCTTCCGCCATCGAATCGACCTCGTCGGCCACGTCGACCACCCAGTTCGGAATGCGATGTTCGGTGGCGTAAACGAGCCCTGCCCGCACAGCTGCCGGTAGGAACACACCGAACTCATCGTGGGTCTGCATGAAGCGAATGTGTACTGCGTTCCACTGGCGTTCGTGCGTGACGCCGATTCGGCCCCGGGCCAGATACACGATGTCGTCGAGGTTCATTCCGGTCCTCCCGGGGTAGGAGATTACGAGACCGGCGAGTCGGCCGAGCGTTCGGCCATCCACGCGCCGGCGAGTTCGAGGAAGCGGTCGGGCGCTTCGAGCTGCGGGACGTGGCCGATTCCTTCGAGCACTACGAGCTCCCAGCCGGGCCGCTGCTTCACGAGCCAACGGGCCGAGGCCACGTCGACGAGACGATCCTGCTCGCCGTGGATCACGAGAGCGGGAGCCCGGATCGCGGCGGCGCGCTTGGCGAAGCTCATCCGGCGAGCACCGATGCGAAAGATCGACCGCGCCGAATCGCCGAAGGCCGACGCGACCCACGGCATCTCGGCCCGGTCGCGGGCCACCACCAACGCAACCTCCCGGTCCTCGGCGCGTAGCTTCGAGGGATCGGCCGCCACGATCGAGAGCGTGGAGTCGAGGAACGCCTCGGGATCCTCGGCTGCTGCGGCATAGGCCTTCTTCCCGTAACCAGGGATCAGCGGGAGCGCCAGCTTGGCCAACACTTCGGTGTCGAGTCGCGGGCGGATCACCGGGAGGGCGGGGTCGACCAGCACCAGCGAGTCGACGAGGTCGGGAGCCGCCTCGGCGACGAGCATCGAGGTGAGGCCACCCATCGAGTTGCCCACGAGAACCGCGGGCCGATCGGTGTACTCGCGAAGGTACGAGACGATCATTTCCACTTGAGACTCGACCGACGAAGACCGTCCGGCAGGCGGGGTGTAGCCGAACCCGATCAGATCGATGGCCCGAACCGAACCGAACTCCGTCATTCGGTCGGCGACCGCCGACCAGTTCACGTGGGAGCCGCCCAACCCGTGGACGAGCAGGATCGGAATGCCCTCTCCCCCGTGGTCGACTACGTGGACGGGGCCGTTGAGATCGATTTCGCTCGACGTTGACATCGGTTCAGCCTAAGCCGGCGTCGACTTCGATCTTGCCGGGGTCCTGGCCTTCGCCGTGGCCTTCTTCTTGGCCGGCTTGGCCGCCGACGTCTTCGCCTTTGCCTTCGACGCAGCTTTCTTCTTTGCAGCCTTCTTCTTCGCAGCTGCGTTCTTCGGTGCAGGCGCCTTCTTCGTTGCAGGCGCCTTCTTCTTGGCCCGCGCCTTTCGCTTCGCCGCCGTCTTCGGCTTCGGCGCCACTGGTTTGGCCGCCGTACGTTCGAGGCCGAGCGCATCGAAGAGCTGCTGCACCTCGTGATCGAGCAGATCGGCGAGGTCGGCCAGGTCGGGTACGAGATTTCGACACGAGACGAGGCCGAAGTCGAGGGTGTCGAGGTAACTCTGCACCGTGATGTTCAGACCCTGGCCCTCGACCAGTGTCGACACCGGGTAGTAGTGCACCAGGCGGGCCTCGTCGAGGTAGAGCGGTTGCCGAGGCCCGGGCACGTTCGACAACACCAGGTTGAACGGCAGGTGAAGACGGTTGCCGAGATGCATGCGACTCGCCAGCCTCGACGCGCGGATGGCCAACGCCGGCGGGGCGAGCTGGCTGAGATCGCTCAGGATCTCGGCGGGCAACATGTCGAACTGCTCCTTGCCGTGGAGCATCGCCTCATGCACGCGCATGACCCGGGTGAGCACATCGCCCTCGTTCGTGGGCAGCTCGGCGAAGATCGCCGACACGCGATTGGTCCAACGGTCGGTCTCCTCCCCCGAGCGGATCGATACGGGAACCATGGCCACGAGCGGCACGTCCGGCAGCTCGCCCTTGCCGTCGAGCCAGGTACGCAGCGCGCCCGCACAAATCGCCATCACCACGTCGTTCACCG
Source organism: Acidimicrobiales bacterium (assembly GCA_051011575.1). Lineage (GTDB taxonomy): Bacteria > Actinomycetota > Acidimicrobiia > Acidimicrobiales > SHLQ01 > SHLQ01. Next base: position 26,741 of record JBPCTR010000104.1, read on the forward strand.
TGGCGCCCATCGCGTTCTTCAGGGTCTTGATGTCATCGAGGGGCACCGACCGAGCTTCGAAGTTGCGGTGCGGGCCGATGCTGGCGTTGAACGATGTGGCAGGTGCGGGCGTGACGGGGACGTCCGGAGAGTCGTCGTGGTCTTCGTGCGCCCACCGTCGAATCGTCTGGCCCGCTCCTCCGGGCACGAAGCGACCCATCACATCGGCGGCCGACTTGATGCCGTGCATGCGCGTGACCTCGCCGACATCGCGCAGCAACTGCAACTGGTAGGCCGCAAGCTTGGCCGGCTGCAGCGCCATTCCCACCACACCTTTGCGGAGCAGTTCGAGAGATGAGGGAACCGGGTCGGCAGGCGCGGGTTCCACGTCGAACTCGGGCCGCGATGCCCCGGGTTCGAGGTCGGTGATCATGCCCAGCAGCTCGGCACCAGCCGCGCCGTCGACCGTGGCATGGTGCATCTTCGAGAACACCGCGAACCGGCCGTCGGGCAGGCCATCGATCACGTAGGTCTCCCACAGCGGCCTCGTCTGATCCAACGGCCGGCTCGCCAACCGTTCGATCTGCGTCTGGAGCTGCTGGTGGTCGCCCGGTGGCGGAACCGCGATGTGGCGGAGGTGGAACTCGAGGTCGAAGTCGGGGTCGATGATCCAGTACGGCCGATCCAGGTCGAGGGGATCCTTCACCAGCCGCCGTCGCAGCGGCTCGAGCACACCGAGCCGCTGCTCGATCACCCGCCGATACGCGCCGAAGGCGTCATATTCGGGGTAAGGACGCTCGTAGACGGACACGCTCGACACGTGGCCGTAGGAGTTGGCGGTCTCCATGTAGAGGAAGGTGGTGTCGAGCGCCGAAAGCTGCTTCATGGGTCGAGGGTAACGCTGCTACTCGATCACATACATCGCGCTGGTGTCGGTGTAATCGGAGAGCAGGGTCACGCCCGACTCGTGAAATAGCACGCTGTCTTCGGTGTGGTACATCTCATGGCCATCGGTCGTGACGTGTTCGATCTGCATGACCATGTTCGGTTCAGTGAGCCGGTCATCCTCCATGGTGATGAACGGCCGGTCGTGGATTCCCAGGCCGATGCTGTGCCCAAATCCGATCACCTCGAGCCCCTCCGGCAGTTTGGGCCCGGTGCTCTCTTTCATCTTGATCGCGATCTCG
>JBPCTR010000105.1:0-12567 GCA_051011575.1 Acidimicrobiales bacterium
GCTCGATTCAGCGCGTGAGCTGAGACACGTCGCGCACGGCGCCACGAGCGGCCGAGGTCGTCATCGCCGCATATGCCAGAAGCGCCTGACTCACGACGCGGTCGCGGTCGACGGGTGTGTACGCGTCCTCCCCACGGGCGAGCTGGGCCTCGTGGCGGGCAGCGAGGGTGGCCTCGTCGACCGCCAGGTTGATACTGCGACTCGGAATGTCGATCTCGATGATGTCGCCGTCTTCGATCAGGCCGATCGGGCCGCCTTCGCCCGCCTCGGGGGAAGCGTGGCCGATACTGAGGCCTGACGTGCCGCCGGAGAAGCGGCCGTCGGTGAGCAGCGCACATTCCTTCCCGAGACCCCGACTCTTGATGTAGGTGGTCGGGTACAGCATCTCCTGCATACCCGGCCCGCCCTTGGGGCCTTCGTAGCGCACGATCACGACCTCGCCGGGTTGCACCTCTTCGAGCACACCCTCCATGGCGTCTTCCTGCGACTCGTAGACCCGTGCCGGACCGCTGAACTGCCAGATCGCTTCGTCGACGCCGGCGGTCTTCACGATGCACCCATCGACAGCGATATTGCCGTAGAGGACTGCCAGGCCGCCCTCCTGCGAGTAGGCGTTTTCGACCGAGCGGATGCAACCGAACATGCGGTCGGTATCGAGTGTGTCCCATCGAGTGGCCTGACTGAAGGCGGTCTGGGTGGGAATACCAGCGGGGCCGGCGCGGAAGAAGGTCTGCACCTCTTCGGAAGGATCGAGCGCGATGTCCCAGCGGGCCAGAGCGTCGTCCCAGTTGTTGGCGTGGATGAGCGGCGTGGCGGTGTCGATGATTCCGCCGCGAGCGAGCTCGCCCATGATCGCCGGAACGCCACCAGCACGGTGGACGTCTTCGACGTGGTACTCCTGCACCGATGGCGCCACCTTGCACAGGTTGGGCACCCGGCGGCTGAGCGCATCGATGTCGGCCATCGTGAAGTCGACCTCACCCTCTTCGGCCGCAGCCAGCAGGTGCAGGATCGTGTTGGTCGAGCCGCCCATGGCAATGTCGAGCGCCATCGCGTTGGTGAACGCGGCCTTGCTGCCGACGCTGCGGGGCAGGACCGAGTCGTCGTCCTTTTCGTAGTACCGCTTGGCGATGTCGACGATCATGGAACCGGCCTCGAGGAACAGGCGCTCACGGTCGGCGTGTGTGGCGAGCGTGGTGCCGTTGCCGGGCAGCGAGAGACCCAGCGCCTCGGTGAGGCAGTTCATCGAGTTCGCGGTGAACATTCCCGAGCACGACCCGCACGTGGGACAGGCCGACCGCTCGATGCGGTCGACATCTTCGTCGGACACCGTGCTGTCACCCGCCTTCATCATGGCGTCGATCAGGTCAACCTTCACCTCGGCACCGGCGAGCCGGGTCTTGCCGGCTTCCATCGGACCACCCGACACGAAGATTGCCGGCACGTTCAATCGCATCGCCGCCATGAGCATGCCGGGCGTGATCTTGTCGCAGTTGCTGATGCACACGACCGCGTCGGCCTGGTGCGCATTCACCATGTACTCGACCGCATCAGCGATCAGTTCGCGACTGGGGAGGCTGTACAGCATTCCGGAGTGGCCCATGGCAATGCCATCGTCGACGGCGATGGTATTGAACTCCTTGGCCACACCCCCGGACGCCTCCACCTCGCGGGCCACGAGCTGGCCCATGTCCTTCAGGTGGACGTGGCCGGGCACGAACTGCGTGAAACTGTTGGCGATCGCGATGATCGGCTTGTTGTCGAAGTCCTCGTCGGTCATGCCCGTGGCACGCCAGAGGGCACGGGCGCCGGCCATGTTGCGGCCGTGGGTGGACGTGTGGGAGCGATACGTCGGCATGCCACAATTCTAAGAGCAGGGCTAGCGTCCGTCACCATGCGCAAGTTTCTGATCGACACCGATACCGCCAGCGACGACGCCGTCGCCATGTGCATGGCGCTGCGTCAGCCCGATATCGACGTGCTCGCGTTCACGGTCGTGGCGGGCAACGTGCCGCTCGATCAGGCCGTGCAGAACGCGCTGTACACGGTGGCATTGTGTGGACTGGAAACGCCGGTTCATGCCGGGGCCGCCCGTCCGATCCTGCGCGATCTCGGCACCGCCCAGGACGTTCACGGCGACGACGGCCTCGGCGATATCGGACTCGACCTGTCGGGTCGCACGCCCGCGAGCACCGAGGGCGTTCGGGTCATCGTCGACACGATCAGGGCCAATCCAGGTGAGATCACGCTCGTGACGCTGGGACCGCTGACCAATGTGGCCACCGCGCTGTTGTGGGCGCCCGACATCGCCGAGAAGGTCGAACGCGTCGTCGTGATGGGAGGCACCGGCGAGCACGGTCCCGGCAACATCAGCCCGTCGGCCGAGTTCAACTTCTGGGTCGATCCCGAGGCGGTGCGTGTTGTGCTCCGAAGCGGCATGCCGCTCGAGCTGGTGGGCTGGGACGTCTCGATCGCCTCCGCCGTGGTCACCGATGAACGTCGAGGCCAGATCCGGGGCCTCGAAACCGACGTTGCGAACTTCAGCCTCGATATCCAGGCCACACTCACCGACTACGCCTGGAACGAAACCCGTCTCGCAGGCCCCGATTTTCCCGACCCGATCGCAATGGCCCACGCGATCGACCCGTCACCGGCCGAGCTGGAACACCTGGGGGTCGACGTCGCCATCGGTGCCGAGCCGATGCGAGGAACGATGATCGTCGACCACTACGGCTTCGCGGACCTCCCCCGCAACGCCCACATCGTCACCCACTACCCCGAAGACGCGTTCTTCGACCTTCTCCTCACCCTCCTCGGCCCCGGAGGGGTCTGACCCCATTTTGGGATAAGGGGTCAGAGGACCTCGACGACGAGGTGGGCGGCGGGGTCGCATCGGTAGGTGCGGTCGGGGGCGCCGAGGATGAAGTCGATCTCCTCTCGTCTCACGGCAAAGCTCCGGTCCGCTTCGACTTCGCTTCGTCCGAACACGATTCCGGCCAACCGGCCCTCGTCATCGAAGAGGCCGGCGCCGCTGTCACCGAGATCGACTCTGGTACGAATCATGTAGCTCAGACGACTCGAACGCACCGTCGAACGAACCTCTTCGATCCGCACCTCGGCGCGCGAATCGACAGTTGTCGGGCGAGTCTCGTCGGGCAGGATGAGATTCACCCGGTCGTCGGCCACGAGTTCGACCAGCTCGATCGGGGTCGCCGTGGCCCCAGAAACCTCGAGCATCGCAAGATCCGTTCGAAGATCCATCCTCAACGTCGTTGCACCGACCACCCCGACATCAGGTAGCTCCACGAGAACCGAGCTGGCGCCGACCACGGTGTGAGCTGCCGTGAGCATGCGATCGCTTTCAACGATGACCCCCACCCCGCTCGTGCCCGATGCATCGCCGCACGCGGTGGTCGTGAAGGACACGGTCCGCTCGGCCGGTCGGCTCGGGGCCTCCGCCCACCACCACGACGCGACCAGCAACAGGGCGACGGCGGCCACGAAGGCAACGATCGATCGAACCGTCACCGGATGGACAGCGCGACCATGTCCGCCTGGAACCGCTTCATCACGCTGTACCGCGTACCGTCGACCAGCCATTCGGTGATGACCAGATTGTTGCCGACGAGCTCGATCTCGGCGTCGCTGCCCAACTTGCGGTCGAGGGCGGTCGCCGTCTGACGAATCCGGCTCGATCGGAGAAGGAAGAGCCCATTGGCGCTCTCGGCGAGCACCCGGTACTCGGTCGTGGCCATGGCGGCGATGGCCGATCCGGCGAGACCGATGCCCACCCGCCCACTCCATTGTGGAACGCCAACGACGCTCGCCACGGCGAGCATGGCCACGAACGCGGCGATCGCGTACGGGATGAGGAGCCGATGCCGGGTCCACATGTGCACCACTCGCACCACCCGTTCATCGGCCGGGAGATGCTTGCGCACCGAGTTCAGGAGAGAGCGTTCACGCATGGGGCAGGGGTGGATCCGTTCTCCCGGCGCAGACCAACTCTGCTGTGGGGTGCCAGCGTCGGCCGGCACCCCACCGACAGAGGAGGGTTCAGGACCGAATCAGAGATCGGACTGCTGGTTGAGATATGACTTCTCGGCGAGGCCGTGCCACTCCGAGACCGCATCGCGGTACTCGCGCCACGGGCCCAGGATGGCGGCGAACCGGGAGTCGTCGCCAGCGATTCCGTCGAGTACGTTCTCGGTCTCCTCCTTGAAGGCACCCATGATCTCGCTGTTGAACTCCTGGATGTTGGCGAAGCCCTTGATCGTCTGAAGATCGATGGGGTTCAGCGTGTCGTAGGTGGCCAACATGTTGTTGTTCGAGAGCGCAGCTGCGTTTTCGACGGCTGCCTGATACTGCTCGGGAAGCTCGTTCCACTCGGCGAGCGGGAACTGGACCTCGAGCGCCGTGCCGGGCTCCCACCAGCCGGGGTGGTAGTAGAACAGCTCGCCATCGAACTGGTCGAGGCCGAGGATCAGGTCGTCGGTAGGGCCCACGAATTCGGCGGCGTCGATCGCACCGGTCTGGATTGCCTGGAGGATTTCGCCACCAGGCATCGAGATCTGCTCACCACCGAGGTTCGTGAGCACCTGGCCCGCGACGCCCGGAATGCGCATCGTGAGGCCGTTCAGATCGCTTACGCTCTCGATCGGCTTGGAGAACCACCCACCCATCTGGCAGCCGGTACCACCGGCCGGGAAGCTTATCGTTCCGTGCTCTTCGGCGTAGAAGGCGTTCAGGATGTCGATGCCCCGATCGCCGCCGTTGTACCCCTGGTAGAGCCATGCGTTCTGCTGACGCTGGTTCAGCCCGAAGGGCACGGCGGTGCCGAACTGCTGTACCGGGCTGAGGCCGGTGTAGTAGTACGACGCGGTGTGGCCAGCGGCAACGCCGCCGTCGCGCACGGCGGGAAGCACCTCGGTGCCGCCCACGATCTCACCCGCTGGCCGGGCGTTGATCTTGAAGCGACCACCGGTAAGGCGGCTGACCTGCTCGGCGAAGAACGTGGCCCCACCGAAGATCGTGACGAGTGCAGTGGGCCAACTGGTGGCCATCTCCCACTCGATCTCGGGAGCGTCCTGGCTGGCTTCGATGATCTCGTCATCGGTGGTGTCGTCGCCACCACTGTCCGAGTCACCCCCTGTGCCCCCATCGGCGCTCTCCGCGGGGTCATCGCTGGCGCACGCGGCAAGAATGCCCGCGGTCGCCGCGAAGCCGGCAACGCCGACTCCCGCTTTCCCGAGAAACGATCGCCGGTTTATCTCCGGCATCTCGATTCCTTCCTGTGCTTCAACGTCCATCTTTTTTCCTCCTATTCGATGGCAATGCTGTTGATCTAGATCTCGATGTTGCTGAACCATCGAATGGACGAGAACGTGATCTCGTCCCAAATTCCAAGGATCACGAGCGCGATGCTCTGGAGCACCATGAATGGGATGGCGCCTTTGTGAATGTCGGCGGTCTTCACCTCGGGCGGGGCCACGCTCTGCAGGTAGAAGAGTGAGAACCCCACCGGTGGCGAGATGAACGCCATGTTGAGATTGACCGCCATGAGCATGGCGAACCAGATGGTTTCCGCTTCGGTGAACGCCAGCTCTTGCATGGCCGGAACAAAGATGGGCACCACGATGAAGGTGATCTCGAGGAATTCGAGGTTGATACCCAGAATGAACACCGCAACCATTGCGATCAGGACGAAACCCCACTTGCCGCCACCGACCGAAGTGAGCCATTCGGAGACCTGATCGGCCCCACCGAGCTCGCGGAACATGGTGCGAAAGAAGGTCGAGCAGAAGAGCAGCGTCATCACGAGGATGGTCACGTTCGCCGTCGACACGCCCGCGGCCCGAAGAGCTTTTCTCGTGAGCTTCCATTCGGGCTCGATGTGCGTGGCGCCGTCGCGGATCAGCTGCTTGTCGACCTGGCGATTGAGCACGGTGAGGATCAGCGCACCGAGCACACCGACAGCACCCGATTCCGAGGGCGTGGCTATTCCCTGGAAGATCGAGAACAGCACACCCACGATGAGCACGACGGTGGGCACGATCGACGCGAGCACCTCGGTGCCGAGCATTCGGGTTACCGCCATCAGGCTGAAGAGCCCGATGAAGGAGATCGCGGCACCGGTCAGCGCGAACTCGAGTGCGTTGGTGACGTCGGGATTCGCTCCGCGCAAGATGAGCACGAGGAAGACCATGAACGAGAGGATCAGGGCGAGGATCGCCTTGGTGCGCAGCGATGGGTTCCCGGCAAGCGTTCGTTCTTCGGGCGGCATGACCGGGGCCAGCTCGGGCTTGAGATAAGAGATGCCCAGCACATAGGCGACGTACAGGCCGGAGAGAAGCAGCCCGGGCAGAAGCGCGCCAGCGAACAATCCGAGAATGCCGACGCCCAGCTGCTGCGCCAACAGGATCAGCACGATGCTCGGCGGGAGGAGCTGGGCGAGCGTGCCCGACGCAGTGATTGCACCGGTGGCCAGCTTGTGGTCGTAGCCGAGCCGCACCATCGCCGGCAACGACAGGAGCCCCATCACGATCACGGTCGCCGCGACCACGCCGGTGGCCGCTGCGAGAAGCGTGCCCACGATCACGACCGCTGCGGCCACACCACCGCGCAACGGGCCCATCAGCAAGCCGATCGCGTTCAACAACCGCTCGGCCAGACCCGACCGTTCGAGGATCGCTCCCATCAGCACGAACAACGGCACGGCGAGCAACGTTGCGTCGGCCACCTGGGTGAACCAGTTGTTCGGCAAGGTCGAGAGCGATTGCACGCGGAATACGCCGGTCACGTCACCAATGAACGAGAACGCCAGCGCGACGCTCGCGAATGAAAAGGCGACGTTGTATCCGGTGAGAATCAGCACCATGAACACGGCGAACATCAGCAACGAAAGGAACACGCCCCACTCGAGTCCGAGGAAGGACTCAATGGCCAGAACGCCGACATCAGTCACGAGGTCGTTCGCCTACTCGATCCGTTGGAATTCGTCGCGGGAACCAATGTCGGCATACTCGCGGCGCCCGGCGAGCACGAAACCAGTCTTGATGACCTCGGCGAAGACCTGGAGGAGGAAGAAGATGAAGCCCACGAAGATCAGAGCCTTTATCGGGCCAAGCGCGAGCTGATCGGCATCGGGCGATTCCTCCCAGGTGTTCCAGACCCGCCATCCACTCGGCCATGACCCATCGCCACGGCGCTGTCCCAGAGCGGTCGCGGCGAAGCCCTGGAGGATCACCACCATCGCGTAGAGGAACGGGATGAAGAAGAACGTGTGCATGACGAAGTCGAGCCAGGCTTTCGTGCGGTCGCTCCACCCCGCCCACCAGAAATCGATGCGGGGATTCACCTGATTCCGAACGCCGTAGTTGAGACCGAGAAGCGACATGAGCGCGAACAGCTGCCACGCCACGCTGGTCATCTGGCCGATGAGGATGTCTCGTTCAAATGCGGGGTTCAGATAGCGAGTGAGAACGTTGATCAGCTGAGCAAAGAAGACCATCCATCCGCACACCCACGCAATCTTCAGAGAGATGTCGGCGAACTTCTCGATTGACACGCGCACCGTGTTCAACGTGGACGGCATGAACGCGAGCACCGTTACCACGATCATGCCCAGCCACTGCCACCAGGCCATGTTCCCGATCAGGCGTTCGGTGTCGAACACGGTGTGCCAGAGTCCGGCCGCCACGAGAAAAGCGCCGCTTACCAATCCAATTGGGTGAACTCTGGCAAAGACGTTCAGCGCTGGCGAATCGTCGGGAACGCTCGCCATATCGAAGTCGCCGTCGGCGGGCTCGTCGCGAGCGAGATCAGACACGCGCAGGCCTCACTGCGAAGGACTCCCACTCGACCAACGTTCCCCCTTGGGGCGCAGCCGGCCCCCTCAGGCCGGCGCCCCATATTCCACGCTCCGTCCTCGAACGTCCAACCCGCCCGCGAGAAGACCCGGCCAGACCCCAAACGACAAATCGGGGTCGTGGTTTCTGCGACTACACCGAGAGGATGAGAGCGTCGCCCTGGCCGCCGCCGCCGCAGAGACCGGCTGCACCGATCCCTCCACCGCGCCGGCGAAGTTCGTGGGCGAGAGTGAGGGCGATGCGATTGCCGCTCATGCCCAGCGGATGGCCCACCGCGATCGCGCCGCCGTTCACGTTCACGACGTCGTCGGGGACGCCAAGGTCGCCCATAGCGCCCAGTGCGACGGCAGCAAAGGCTTCGTTGATCTCGTAAAGATCAATGTCACCGACGTCGACGCCCGCACGCTCGGCCGCCGCTCGGATGGCGCGCGACGGCTGGTGCAGGAGGGAACAGTTGTCGGGCCCGGCGACCATGCCGTAGCCGAGCAGGGTGGCGAGCGGCTCAGCCCCCATCGCTTCCGCGCGTGAGCGAGTGGTGACCACCATCGCCGAGGCACCGTCGGAAAGCTGCGATGCGTTACCCGCCGTGATGGACCCCTCGGCATTGAACGCGGGGCGAAGCCCGCCTAGCGATGCGGCGTCGGTCCCGGAACGCACACCCTCGTCGGCCACGAAATCGATCGGGTCGGCTTTGCGCTGCGGAATCGAGACCGATGCAATTTCGCTGTCGAGGACGCCGTCCTTGATCGCACGGGCCGCACGGTCGTGCGACTGAGCGGCGTATGCATCCTGCGCACCGCGGTCGATCGTGGCTGCCATCGCGTAGAGATCGGTGGCCTCCCCCATGATCTTCGACTCGATCGCACACGTGAGTCCGTCGAACTGGAGCGAGTCGACCAGCGTGTCGTCGCCGTAGCCGTAGCCACGCCGACTCTTCATGAGCAGGTGGGGCGAGTTGCTCATCGACTCCATCCCGCCCGCCACCACGACCTCGGCCTGGCCGGTCTGCAGAAGCATCGAGGCGTAGTTGATGGCCTGGAGTCCGGAGAGACAGACCTTGTTCACCGTGACCGCGTCTATGTGGAGCGGGAGCCCACCCTTGACTGCGGCATTGCGAGCGCCCGACTGACCCTCGCCGGCAGTGAGCACGTGGCCCATCACCACCTTGTCGACAGCGTCGGCGGACACACCCGACGCTTCGAGCGCGGCAGTGATGGCCACGCCACCGAGGTCGGTGGCGCTGAAGCCGCTGAGAGATCCATTGAAACGCCCGATCGGGGTTCGAGCCCCGTCGACGATCACGACGTCGGTCGGGGCGCGGGTGAAGCTGGTCATGGTCGGTGTCCTTCGGTGAGCAGTTGATCGATCAATTCGGTCGCCGCAGCGGTCGGCGAGATCTGCGCCGCCTCGGCCTTTGCCACCAGTTCAGCACCGACAGGCGTGTCAATGGCGGCGTCGGCAGCACCGATGAGCGTCTGCGTGAGCCGGGCGCGTACCTCGGTGCGAACGCGGTGGCGGCGACGGCTCTGACGTTGGCCGGTCTCGTCGAGGTGGGCGAGGTGTTTCTCGACCGCGGCCCACACCTCGGCATTTCCCTCGCCGTTCAGTGCGCTGGCCATGACGATCGGCGGTCGGTAGCCGGTGTCGGATTCCTGGCCGGTCATGTGGCTGAGGTCGAGCATGAGGTCAAGGTCGCGGCGCACATCGTTGGCACCTGGTCGGTCGGCCTTGTTGACCACAAACAGGTCGGCCACCTCGAGCAGACCCGCCTTGTTCGCCTGCACGGCGTCACCCATACCGGGCGTGACCACGACCACCGCTGTGTCGGCGGCACCGACCACATCGACCTCGACCTGGCCGACACCAACGGTCTCGATGATCACTGGCGCATAGCCGCATGCGTCGAACAGCCGCACGGCGAGCGGCACCGCAAGCGCCAGCCCGCCGGAGTGGCCGCGCGTGGCCATCGATCGGATGAACGCCGTCGTGGTGGCGACGCCGGGGCTCATCCGCTCCGCCGCATCGTCCATCCGGATCCGATCGCCGAGGATCGCCCCACCCGTGAGGGGCGACGACGGGTCAACCGCGAGCACCGCCGGCTGGGCACCGCCGACGACCAGGTCGGTCACAAGCTGCCCGACAAGAGTCGACTTCCCGGCCCCGGGTGCGCCGGTGATTCCGACAATGTGGGCTCCGGTCGAGTCCCTGTGCGCGAGCTCACTGATCTCGTCGGCCGGCTCAAGACCGCGCTCAACGATCGTCAGCAGTCGCCCAACAGCTCGCCGCTCGCCGCTGCGAGCGGCCTCATACAGATCCGGTATCGATCGCGATGCGAGGACCATCTCAGTCGGCCGCAACCGCGTCACGGACAGTCTGTGCGACCTCTTCTGCCGACGCACCCGGCCCGATCACCGCAGCAACACCCGCATCGAGCAGGGGCTGCACATCCTGATCGGGGACGATGCCACCGACGACCACAGGCGTTCCGAGTTCGGCCGCAGCAACCGCCGCAACCATGGCCGGCGCGAGCGTGAGGTGACCGGCGTTGTGCATGGACAGGCCGATCGCATCGGCGTCTTCCTGCTCGGCCGCCGCGATGATGCTGTCGGTGGTCTGACGGAGTCCGAGGTAGATGACCTCCATGCCCGCATCCCGGAGAATGCGCGCGACCACCTTGAGGCCGCGGTCGTGGCCGTCGAGGCCGAGCTTGGCGAGAATGACGCGGATCTGGGGGTTGGAGTCGGTCATCAGATGACCGCCTTCTCGACGTAAGTGCCGAACTCGGACTCCATCGCCATCACCACTTCTTCGAGGGTGGCGTAGGTCTTCACCGCGTCGAGGATCGGTGGCATCAGGTTGGTCGCGGGGTCCTTGGCGGCCGACGTCACCGCAGCGAGCGAGCTGGCGACGGCAGCGTGGTGGCGGCGCCGCTTCACATCGTCGAGCCGTTTGAGCTGATATTCCTCGGTCTCGGCCTCGATGCGCAACAGCTCCTTGTCGGCGTCGTCGCCGTCCGTGAACGCATTCACACCCACGATGATTCGGTTGCCGTTGTTGATCTCGCGCTCGAATCGGTAGGCAGAATCGGCGATCTCGCCGACGAAGTAGCCGTTCTCGATGCCGGCGTACACACCCTCGAGAATCGAGCCGCTCCCGAGATCGTCGAGGTGGGCGAAGATCGATTCGGCCTGCCGCTCCATCTCGTCGGTCATCCATTCGACGTAATCGGACCCACCGAGAGGATCGGCCACGTTCGCGACCCCGGTCTCGTGCGCCACGATCTGCTGCGTGCGCAGGGCGATTCGAGCGGCTTTCTCGGTTGGCAACGCCAACGCTTCGTCGAAGCTGTCGGTGTGCAGGCTCTGAGTGCCGCCGAGGGCGCCGGCGAGGGCCTGGATCGCGACGCGGGCGATATTGATCTCGGGCTGCTGTGCCGTGAGCGACACGCCCGCAGTCTGGGTGTGGAAGCGGCACAACATCGACCGCTCCTGGACCGCGCCGTAGCGTTCCTTCATCCATCGGGCCCATATCCGCCGGGCGGCGCGGAACTTGCCGATCTCCTCGAAGAAGTCGCTGTGGCTGTTGAAGAAGAAGCTGAGCCGGCCGGCGAAGTCGTCGACGTCGACACCGGCCGCCGTGGCCGCCTCGACGTAGGCGAACCCGTTGGCGAGGGTGAACGCCAACTCCTGGGCGGCGGTGCTCCCGGCTTCACGGATGTGATACCCGCTGATCGACACCGGATGGAAGCGGGGCATCTCGGCGGAGGTGTACCGGATCATGTCGGTCACGATGCGCACGCTCGGCCGGGGCGGGTAGATGTACTCCTTCTGGGCCTGGTACTCCTTGAAGATGTCGTTCTGGATCGTGCCGGCGAGCTGATCGTGCGACCAGCCGTTCTTCTCGGCTACCGCCACGTACATCGCGAGAATCACCGCCGCGGGCCCGTTGATTGTCATCGACGTGGAGACGGCCGAGAGATCGATGTCGGCGAAGAGGTCCTCCATGTCGGCGAGCGTGTCGATGGCGACGCCCGCTCTGCCCACCTCGCCCAGTGACCACGAACTGTCGGAGTCGCGCCCCATGAGCGTGGGCATGTCGAACGCCGTCGACAGGCCGGTGCCACCGTTTCGGAGGATGTCCTTGAACCGACCATTGGTGTCTTCGGCAGTGCCGAAGCCGGCGAACATGCGCATCGTCCAGAGACGGCTGCGGTACATCGTGGGGTACACGCCCCGGGTGTACGGGTACTGGCCGGGGTAGGGCCCGTCGCCATAGACGGGCTCGACCGGCACGCCCGACATCGTCTCGAACGGCACATCTCGGTGATCAGCGGCGTCGTGTTTCGCGCGCCAGGCGTCGTATTCGGGTCGATCGGTGGTCATCGCGACACCTCCGTGCGGTCGGCGGGAAGAGACCCGCTCACGTTGTCGCCGGCCGAGCTGCGGACGTGAGCCAGGCCCACATTGAGCTCGGTGAGGTTCTGGTCCTCGATGTCGCCGACGCCCCACCGGATCGCTTCGAGCGCCGTCGTGGCGGCGGTTGCGACCCTTCGGCCTTCGGTCGTGAGGGTGGCGAGCGTGGCACGCCGGTCGGATGGGTGGGGGCTGCGCGTGACCAGACCGTCGCGCTCGAGCCGGTCGATCGTGCTGGTCACGCTCGTGGGATGGACTTGGAGCCGTTCCCCCATACGGGCCATGGC
>JBPCTR010000106.1:0-9305 GCA_051011575.1 Acidimicrobiales bacterium
GCCGAGGACCTTCACGCCGTCGATCTCCCGGTTCGCTTTTGCCGGATCGTCGTCGAGCAACGCAACCGGGAAATAGGAACTGCCGGCGTCCAGCAGCATCGCTTTCACCATCTGAGTGCCGCCCACCCCCGCGCCGAACACGACGGTGCGATGGCAGGTGGCCTCATCGGGTCGGAGGCTTCGTTCCCAGAATCGCCGCCACACGCCCCGCACGAATCCCATAATCGAAAATGCCGCGAGCGCTCCCATGAGAACCGCCGACGTGCGCAGATCGGACCCGGCTTGCCGGGCGAGATGGTTGCCCACGACGAGCACCGCGCTCGTGATCAGCCACACCGCGCCGAGCGCCGACACCTCATCGAAGGAGGTGACCCGCCAGCGGTGGCGGTACAACCCGCTGATCGTGCCGAGGACTGTCTGGAGCATGACGGCCAGAATCGCGAGTACGAGCAACTCGTCGAGCACGCCTCCGATTGAGAAGACGAGCTTGAGAACGCCGCCCACGAAGATGCCGACCACCCACGCGGCCAGATCGCTGACAACAGGAAAAATGCGGCGCCGGCCGTATGCCCATGAAAGTATCGGGCTCAACCTCTCCGCCAGTCCAACCACGCGCAGTCTCCCTTTGCGTTCCCGCACCCGCTTAATGTGAGATTTACTCACACGATGTAGTGTAGAACCCACACTCCGTGGCGGAAAGGGTGGAATTACCCTCTTCGACTCACGGAGTATTGCACCCCACCAGCGCGAGCGAAAGCGTAATGTTCGCGCCAGTCGGGGGCGCGGACGGTTGGAGGTGTTCAGCCTTCGTGCAGGTTGAGATGATCCGCAAACGTCGTGTCGCCAAACGGGTCGTCGAACGCGATTGGGTCATCGGAAGCGGCTTCGGCATCCACCCATTCGCCGTATCCGGTCCGTTCCAGTTCCTCGGCCAGCTCGGGGCCACCCGAGGTCTGGATCACACCATCGGCGAACACGTGTACCCGATCTGGCCCGAGCTCCTCGAAGAGCCGCTTGTAGTGGGTGATCGCGAGAACGCCCAGCGGGTTGTCGGCGTCGTTGGTCGCCTCCTCGATGCGTCGCGTCACCACCCGCATCGCGTCCACGTCGAGACCCGAATCGATCTCGTCGAGAATCGCGATCCGCGGTTCGAGCACGCCGAGCTGGACGGTCTCGTTCCGCTTCTTCTCGCCACCGGACAGATCTTCGTTCAGAGCTCGATGAATGAGCGGCTCGCCAAATCCGATCTGCGCCGCTTCCCGCGCGATCGACGCGCTCACGGCCTGCGGGTCCCGCCCGGCCGCTTCGGCCGCCGCGACCAGCATCGCCTCGAGCGATACTCCCGGCACCTCGGTCGGATATTGCATCGCGAGAAACAGGCCGGCCCGAGCGCGCTCCCACGCCGGGAGCGCCAGAAGGTCGACACCATCAAGCGTGACCGAACCACCGATCACGGTGTAGCCCGGCTTGCCGGTGATCACATGCGACAGGGTCGACTTGCCCGAGCCGTTCGGGCCCATGACGGCATGCACCTCGCCGCTGCGAACGGTGAGCGACACACCCTTGAGAATCTCCTTCGAACCAACGCTCGCGCGCAGGTCGGAGATGACGAGTTCACTCATGTGTCCTCCTCGGTGTTGATCGTGACCCACACTTCGGACTCGCGTATCTCGACCTGGTGTCTTGCCACCGGTCGAATGGCCGGAAGCGTGAGTGCCTCGCCGGTCTCCAGAGAGAAGAGCGCTCCGTGCTTCGGGCACTCGATGGTGCAGTCGTCCTCGTCGACGATCCCGTCGGACAACGACACCTTCGCGTGGGTGCACGTGTCGTCGACGGCGAACCAGTTCTCGCCAATGTGGGCGTAGGCGATCGGCCGACCATCGACCTCGGCGTAGGCGATGTTGCCATCTGTCAACCCATCGAGATCACAGAGCTTGACCGTGAGCTGTGGAGCGACCTCGCTCATGCCTGCACCTCCTGTGCGGCACGATCGGCTGCGAGCGCCCGATCGATCGTCTGTTGGAGTTCAGCTCGAACCTCGGCGACCGGGAGCTGCCCGATCACCTCTGCGAAGAAGCCAGACACGAGAAGCTGCTCAGCCATCGTCGTCGGCACTCCCCTGCTCTCGAGATAGAAACGCTGGTCCTCGTCGATCTCACCCACGGTCGACGCGTGACTGCACGACACCTGGTTCTGCTCGATCTCGAGGTTCGGCACCGAGTATGCCCAGGCATCGTCGCTGAGCTTCAGGTTCCGGTTCGTTTGGAATGCGTTCGTGCCAGGTGCCGACTCGGCCACGCGGATGAGACCGCTGTACACCGACTGCGCTCGGCCGGTGACCGCACCCTTGAACAAGAGCGTCGAGGTGGTGTCGGGAGCGAGGTGTTCCTGGAAGGTCCGGAAATCGAGGATCTGATCGCCGTCGCCGAAGAAGGCCGACAGCAGATCGCCCGTGGCTCCGCGACCGCTGAGACGAAAGTCGACGCGCGTTCGGGCATAGGCGCCACCAAATGCTGCGACCGACGTGATCGCGTGCGCCTGCTGGCCAACCTCGACCGCATGATGCTCGAGCGAGTTGGTGTTCGGCCCCAGCTCCTGCACGACGAGATAACCCACGTGGGAGTCGGGGCCCGCGTCGATCTCGACGAGTGGAACGACGAGCTGGTCGGCATCACCGGACCGGCGGCGTTCAAGGACGACGACCGACGACCCGGCAGCTGCACGGATGACCGTGTGGGGGCAGGTCAGCCCCTTGTCGGCATCGGTCCAGGTGTCGATCACCACGGGTTCTTCGACGTGTACCGCTCGGGAAACATCGACGAGAACGGGGTCGACGACGCCCGCATCGTGAAGCAGGTCGATTGCGTCGACACCTTCTCCTCGAACCGACCCGAGCAATTCCGCTCCGTCCGGATGATCAGCGAGCCGGCCGACGAACAGTCCGTCGAGGTCGGGGGCGGACGAATCGACGACGCGCCCGTTTCGAATCGTGAGGGCCGCCCCCGCACCTGCCGGCGGTGTCGCACCCCTCGATGCATCGGTCCGATACGACGAGACGTCTATGGAGTTGATCGGACTGTACCGCCACGCCTCTTCGGCGTCGGTGGGAAGTGACGCGTCGGCGAAGGTAGCGCTCGCCTGGGAGCGTCGATCGTCAAGCCACGCGGGCACGGCGTCTGCAAGGGACATGGCCGACAATCCTACCGGCGGCACAGCCGGTCGAATCAGCCCGATCCGGACTCAGCCGTTTCGTTTGCGCCGATCGAAAAAGCGACGCAGCCGGCCGCCCTGCTGTTCGTTCGCCCGCTCGAGTTCGACTTCCGCCCGTATCGACGGGCCGGCATGATTCACGATGTCCTCCGCCGCGTCGAGAAGTGCAGCGATGCTGTCGTCCTCACCAAGGCTCGGGGGTTCTGCCGGCGTTTCGGGAGTGATCAGCGTGCCGTGCGCCCAGTTGACGTCGGCCAAACGACGTTCGTACTTCGGGCAATCATCCGGGCAACGCCACGGAGCTTCGGGGGCAAGATCCAGGTCGCACTTCCGGACGGTGTCACCGCTCGGGTAGGTGCGACTCTCGAAAAACTTGCAGTCCTGACGCATCGGCATGGCAATCAGTGTGCCGCACGAGGCGGCCGAATCGGTATCAGGAACCGGCGGCGCCGACGCGAAGCATGACGCCAAGCGTCCTGAACAACAACCCGACGTCGCGCAACAGGGTGATCCGCTGCACGTAGCCGGTGTCGAGATCGAGTCCATCGCGGAGATCGCCCTTCATCCGAACCGGCGACACCTGGTAAGGCCCGGTCATTCCCGGACGAACCCGATGGCGGGGATGATCGAGGTAGCCGCGAGCCTTTGCCACCGAGAACACCTCGGGTCGGGGCCCGACCAGGCTCATCTCACCCCGGACGACATTCCAGAGCTGGGGCAGTTCGTCGAGGCTCAGCTTGCGAAGCGTTCGACCCAGGCCGGTGTGGCGGGGGTCGACGGGCGTTTTGTGGTTCGTCCGGCGATCGTTCTCGACCTCAGCAGACGATTCGCCGCGACGGTCGGGACGCATCGTGCGGAACTTCCAGATCCTGAATGGCTTTTTGTCCCGGCCCACTCGCGTCTGGCTGTAGAGAACACCCGACCCCAGCCCGACCCGAACCGCTGCCGCAATCAGCAGGCCGAGAGGTAGGACGACAACGGCCAGAATGAGGCCGACGATCACATCGAAGAGACGCTTCCCACCTCGCTCATACAACGAAAAACGCCGGCTTGCCTCGATGTCGACAGGGTCGAGCTCGCTGGTGGGGAAGATCGTGGATGTTTCCGTCATAACAGTCTCAAGTCGCCGATGCCTCTCGATCGGGCGACAAACCGAACCGGCCACCCTCCACGGTAGGCATCACTCAGAGTGTAAACCTGAGTAACTCGGACCATCAACCGTGACTGAGAGCGCGCAATCAGCCGACGGACCCCTCCATCTGGAGTTCGATGAGACGGCTCCATTCGACGGCATATTCCATCGGGAGTGTGCGCGTGATCGGCTCGATGAACCCGTTCACGATCATGCCCATCGCCTGCTCTTCGGACAGACCGCGGCTCCGGAGGTAGAACAGTTGCTCGTCGGCGACCTTCGACACCGTGGCTTCATGGCCGACGATTGCGTCTCGGCTCCCGATCTCCATGTAGGGATAGGTATCGCTGATCGAGTCCTCGTCGAGGATGAGCGCATCGCACTGCACATGACTCTTGCATCCGTGGGCGTCCTCGTCGACGTGCACCAGGCCGCGATAGCTGGTGCGACCTCCGTCTGAACTGATCGACTTGCTCACGATCTTCGAGGTGGTTTCGGGCGCCGCGTGAACCATCTTGGCGCCGGCGTCCTGGTGCTGACCGTTACCGGCGTACGCCACCGAGAGCACCTCCCCTGACGCCTTCGGACCGACCATCACGACCGAGGGGTACTTCATCGTCAGCCGGCTACCGATGTTGCCGTCGATCCACTCCATGTGCCCCTCTGCGTACACCTTGGCACGCTTGGTCACGAGGTTGAACACGTTGTTCGACCAGTTCTGAATGGTCGTGTAGGTGACACGTGCGCTGTCCTTCACGATGATCTCGACCACAGCTGAGTGCAGCGAGTCCGACGTGTAGACCGGCGCCGAACAGCCTTCGATGTAGTGCACCGACGAGCCCTCGTCGGCGATGATCAGTGTGCGTTCGAACTGACCCATGTTTTCGGCGTTGATCCGGAAGTACGCCTGCAACGGCTGGTCGACGTGCACGCCGGGCGGCACGTAGATGAAGCTGCCACCAGACCACACGGCCGAGTTGAGCGACGAGAACTTGTTGTCGTTCGGCGGGATGACCGTTCCGAAGTACTCCTTCACAAGTTCCGGGTGTTCGCGAAGCGCGGTGTCCATATCACAGAAGATCACACCGAGCTGTTCGAGGTCCTCGCGATTGCGGTGGTACACGACCTCGGACTCGTACTGGGCGGTGACACCAGCCAGGTACTTGCGTTCGGCCTCAGGGATACCCAACTTCTCGTAGGTGTCCTTGATGGCATCCGGGATGTCGTCCCAGTCGTCCTTCACCGATTCGGTCGGCTTGATGTAATAGAAGATGTCGTCGAAATAGATCTCCGACATGTCGCCGCCCCACGACGGCATCGGCCGCTTCTCGAACCGGTTGTATGACTTCAGGCGAAAGTCGCGCATCCACGCGGGCTCGCCCTTCATCCACGACATCTCGTTGATGATGTCGGTGTTCAAGCCTCGCTTGGGCTTGTAGATGTAGTCCTCGGCGTCAGACCAACCGAGGTCGTACTTGCTGAGATCGACACCGATGTCGGCCGTGGTCATGTTGGTCCTCCGAGACGAGTACTCCAGTACAAGGCTATCTGGCGGCGCGCCGAACGGTCCCGTCCGGCGCAATCCTTGACGATTCGCGACCCGTCATCATCTTTTCGCCATATGACCTCTCGGCGTTCACTTCAACTTCGAGTTTTCTTCACCTACGTGGTGACCTATGGTCAGGTCAGCACTCTCTGGGGGTCCATTCAGGCCTGCGGAACACGGGGAGTGGCGAGCGCGTGAAGGGCGAACGTGCGAGATATTGCGGGCAGAAGATGCAGGAACTAGCAGCGGCGGTGTGGCCTTGGTCGCGCCGTCTGAGGGAGTCGAGGATCTGCATTGTCGCGCTCTTCGACATGTTCTCGTGGGCGGCGGGCGTCACGTTCGCACTCCTCGTCACCATTGGTTTCGAGACTCTCGACTTTTCCCACCCTGCGGTCATCATCGTTGCCGTTTCGGTCACGCTTCAATCGTTCGCTGGCTGGGCGACGGGCCTGTACCGCCGACGCTGGAGCATCGGTTCGTTCGAGGAGTTTCAGATCGTCGGCATCGTCTGGGCCGGGGTTTCAATCACGGTCGGCATCGGAACGACGCTGAGGGCTCACCCCGACTTCGGCGGATCCACCTTGGCCGTCGCCGCGGCGTTCGCACTCGCGCTCCAGCTCGGCGGCCGGGCCGGCTGGCGCCGTGCGTGGGAGGTCGCCACCTGGCAGCACGGCGAGACACGACCACGCGCCGTTGTGGTCGGCGCTGGCGAGGGTGCCAGAATCGCAATTCGCCGCATGCGCCTCGAGCCGGACTCGACCAGTCCTCTGCCGGTGGCGATGGTCTGCGACGACCGGCTACGCAGAAATCGTCGTATCGACGGAGTCGACGTGTGGGGCACGATCGACGAGCTCGGGGATGTCGTCGCACTCGCGAACGCCGACGTGGTCGTCGTCGCGACCAACCTTCAGAAGAGCGTCCTCGAGGCGGTGTACCGCGACGCGTCCCAGAACGGTATTCCCGTGCGGCGACTCCGCCGATCGGTCGTTGCGACCACCGACTCCGATCTGATGATTCCGACCAGCCGTCGACTCCAGCTGGTGGAGGGCGAGGTCGATGCCGAAGTCTCGACCCAGAGCGACACAGAAGGTCTCGGGGCGAGCCTCTCGCATGAGGCCGACCGCGATACTCCCAAGGCACCGAAGTTTGCTATTCCGACCGTTCTGTTGATCCTTGGCGATGCCATCGCGTTGAATCTCGGCTTCGGTCTGGGTTTTCTCCTGCGATTCGGACTCGACGTGTCCGCCGAGCAACTCGACGGCTACCTTCGCGCCGGTCCAATAGTCACGCTCGTATTCGTCGCGATCGTTTCCAGTTTCGATCTGTACCGACGTCAGAGGCGGCAGGCCCGCAATGCTCTCCGCGTGCTCGCGCGCCCACTTTTCCTCTCGGCGCTCGCTAGTTCGACCGTCGTTCTTTTCACACGATCGACGGACTTCCCGCTCACGGTGCAACTGCTCGGCTTCGCGCTCGGTGGTGTGCTGGTCCTCTCCTGGCGTGTCATCGCAGCGAACACGGAGAACAAGCTGAGAGGCCGCGATCGAGTGCTCGTGGTGCTCGACCGAAACGCGACAGAAGACTCAGACCAGCGCGAGACACTGCTTCGTGTCGCCCGCGTCGCCAACTCGCACGTGATCGTCGAGGGCGCCGTCGACTATCGCCACCCCAATCAGATCGTCGGCCGAGCAATGGGGGTCGATCTCGTGATCATCACGGCCGCGGTGCCGTCTGCATTCCGATCAGAGCTCACCGTGCGCCTCATGAGCACCGGAACGAAGGTCTTCCTCATCCCGGCGGCGCTCGACGTCGCTCTGTCTACGGGTACGAGCAGCCTCTTCCACACGATCGAGGGCATCGAAGTGAGCGACGGTCAGGTCGCGCTACTCACCCGCACCTTGAAACGGACCGCCGATCTGACCGTCTCCCTGTTTGGTCTCGTCCTGTCTGCGCCGTTCATGCTTGCGATCACTGCCGCAATCAGACGCGACTCACCCGGGCCGGCTCTGTTCCGCCAGAGTCGTGTCGGGCGGGGTGGACGGCCATTCACCATCCTCAAGTTCCGCACCATGGCTGATAACGCCGAATCCGCAACCGGCGCCGTCCTTGCAACGAAGTCCGATCCCCGGGTTACGCGGGTCGGCTCCTTCCTCCGCAAGACACGTCTGGATGAACTGCCGCAACTCTGGAATGTGTTCACCGGCGAGATGTCGCTCATCGGGCCTCGGCCCGAAAGGCCGATCTTCGTGAACAACTTCAACGAAACCGTAACTGCGTACTCCCGGCGATTCCGGGTACGTCCCGGGATGACCGGCCTTGCCCAGGTCCGGGCAGGTTATGGCGCCACCGCCGACGAGAAACTGCGGTTCGACCTTCTCTACATCAACCAACTCTCGATGCTTCTCGATGTGCGCATCGCCATCCAGACTCTCGCCACGATTATCGACTTCTCGGCATCCGAGGGTGTGCTCGATGACAAGACAGACGTCGGAACTCTGATCGCACAACTCGACGACGCCTCAACCCCACCAGAACTCAGTGAGGTCGACGCGGTCATCTGATGATCATGCGGCTGCTCCAGTTGGTGCTCGCCCGCTGAACTCAGCGCTCGCAGCGACGTGTGACCAGAACGCGCGTGCACTCGTCGACACCGGCGCCGCCGACGGCCGAGTCGGCGCCGGAACCCCCGTCGAGCCGATCGTGTCCCCCGCCGCCGTACAGCTGGTCGACGCCCGAGTTTCCGAATGCCTTGTCCCGTCCGTTGCCGGCACGGATCATGTCGCGGCCCGCGTTCCCCGAGAGACGATCGTTTCCCGTTCCGCCAAAAAGACGATCGTGACCGTCGCCGCCGCGCAGAACGTCGCGACCTACTCCGCCATCGACCAGGTCGTCGCCGGCGCGGCCAAATAGTCGGTCGTGACCACCGGCGCCGAACAACTCGTCGGCACCGTCGCCGCCATCGATCACGTCGTTCCCGTCACCACCGCACAACACGTCATCCCCGCCGAAGCCCAGGATCACGTCGTCGCCGGAGGTCCCGACGATCACGTCGTCGCCCGGCGTGCCAACGAGGCCGATGACCGTCGCATCGTTGCCCGCACAGGATCCGCTGGGTTCGGGGTCGGAAGGGAGCGAGTTCGTGACCAGGTAGATCCAACCATTTCGCTTGCTCATGATCCAGAGCTCGCCTTGGGGACCCTGCCCGAATCGGACGTCGACGCGGCCCGACCCGTCGTACGACGCGGCTTCGTCGACGATGTCGGCCATATCGAGCTTGGCGAGCGGCGGCGTCGCCGGATCTGCATCGTCATCGAAAAGGAACGTCACGATGCCGGTGGGCGCCTGCGTGAGTTCACTCGGATGGTCCCGCACCGGGTCGGCTGGGTCGAGGGTGGTTATCGCGACCGCCAACTCATCGAC
>JBPCTR010000107.1:0-7678 GCA_051011575.1 Acidimicrobiales bacterium
GTCTTCGGCCCCGAGGTCGGTCGGCACGCCCGATCGGCGATCGGGGTCGCGGGCCTTCCCATGAATTTCGCAATCGAGATCGAGGGCGAAGTTCTCCTCGCCACGAGCTGACCTCCAAGGGCGAAACAACCCACAGATCAGCGCTTCCGGAACCCTTGCACGAGATGGGTGGTCACGGTATCGACGCGATCGTCGAGGGTTTTTGCTGGACGCTCGGCCTTTTCGTCGAGTCCCGTCATGTTGGCGTGGAGAACGACGATGCCCTGCATGGCCACCCAACACGCGTCCGCCGCGGTCGCAACGTCGAGCTCCGGATTGACGGCTGCTGCCACGGCCTCGAGCACGTCCTCGAGAACCTGATGCGCGGCCGTCGCCGCGTCTGCGTACCCGGAGTCGCCCGCGTTGATCAGGTCATGGCGGAACATCACTTCGCAGTGAGCCGGGTGGTCGACGGCGATGTTCACATATGCCTTGCCGATGGCGGCGAGCCGCTCGACGGGATCCGCGTTCGCTGATTCAGCCTGGCGTAGTGCGGTACCCAGATGCTGGAACGCCTCGATCGCCAGTGACGTGAGCAGACCGCTCGTGTCGCCGAAGTGATGGGCGGGAGCCGCGTGGGAGACACCGGCGCGGCGCGCGACTTCGCGGAGGCTGAAGCTTCCGAGACCCTTCTCGGTGATGACATCGGCGGCGGCGGCGCGCAGAGCGTTCGGAAGGTCACCGTGGTGGTACTGCTGCGCTGTTGGTGTCATCAGGCACATTCTCCGTGGTTATCTTGACATCGTCAAGCTTTATCTTTACGTTGTCAACTTACCAACGAAAAGATTGACCGATCCGGACGGAGAAACCCATGAGCACACAACTCGACCACCGACCCGAAGCCGCCGTATCCGCACCGGCGGCAAGCGTTCCACCGTGGGTTCACGAGCGCCGGTGGGCGATCCTCGCGGTATTGAGCCTGGCGGTGTTTGTCACCGTGCTCGACGGAACGATCGTGAATGTTGCGCTTCCATCGCTCTCCAGCGAGCTCGGTGCGTCGACTCGACAGCTCCAATGGATCGTCGACGCCTACCTGCTCGTCTTCACCGGCCTGCTCCTCGCCGCCGGCGGACTGGGCGACCGCTTCGGCCGCAAGCGTGCGCTGGTGACCGGACTGGTCATCTTCGGCGCCACCTCCGCATTCGCCGGATCAGCCTCCTCCGCCAACGAGCTGATCGCCGGCCGCGCGCTGATGGGCATTGGCGCCGCACTGATCTTCCCAACGACTCTCGCCATCCTGACCAACGTGTTCGCCGACCCGGTCGAGCGAGCCAAGGCGATCGGCGTCTGGAGTGCGATCAGCGGCGTGGCCGTCGCTGCCGGGCCAATCACCGGCGGCTGGCTGCTCGAGCGGTTCTGGTGGGGTTCGGTGTTCTACATCAACGTCCCGGTCGTGATCGCGGCCGTCATCGCCACGGTCGTCCTCATCCCGGAGTCGAAGGAACGCAACGCGCCAAGACTCGACCTCGTCGGCATCGGGCTCTCGATCGCCTCGATCACGGCACTCATCCTCACGATCATCGAAGCGCCCGAATGGGGATGGCTGTCGATCAACACGATGGCGGGCTTCGGCGCCGCCGCCGCCCTACTGACGATCTTCGTTCGATGGGAACTCCGCTCGCCCCATCCGATCCTGCCCGTCCGGATCTTCACCAACCGTCGGTTCAGCGCAGCCAGCGCGTCGATCACATCAGCGTTCTTCGCACTGTTCGGATTCATCTTCCTCGTCACCCAGTACTTCCAGCTGATCCAGGGTTACTCCCCTTTCGAAGCGGGTGTGCGCACACTTCCGGTCGCCTTCTCGATCGCGATCTCCTCGATCTTGGCGCCTCGTATCGTCGAGATTGTCGGCACCACGCGGGTGGTCTCGTCCGGGCTTGCACTGATGGCGGTGGGATTCACGTGGATCTCCTTCAACAGCGCCGTCACGTCGTACTCCGAGATCGTTGGGCAGATGATCCTTCTGGGCGTGGGCCTCGGGCTCACGACCGCTCCGGCAACCGAGTCGATCATGGGATCACTTCATGCCGACAAGGCCGGAGTCGGCTCGGCGGTGAACGACACGACCCGTGAACTCGGTGGCACCCTCGGGGTTGCGGTCGTCGGATCGGTGTTCAGCTCGGTGTACATCTCGTCGCTCGAAGATGCTCAAACCGTGGCTGCACTCCCCCACGAAGTGCAGGAGCTCACCCGTGAGTCGGTGGCGGCCAGCGCATCGATCGGCCCGACCCTTGGTCCCGACGCCGCCACGTATCTCATCGAGGTCTCCGACGCCTTCATCTCGGGCTTCGGGGTGGCAAGCCTTGTGGTGGCCGCCGTCGCCGCGACCGGCAGCGTCGTCGCCGCCAAATGGCTGCCAGCTGAGTAGCCGTCGTGGGGCGGTCCGCTTGAATCCCCGCTCGCCTGCGCCGATGGGTAACCCGGTCGGAGTCAATCCACGAGGTGCCCCATGAATTGGAATCGTGTTCGTCGTTCTCTCGCTCTGGTCATTGCGATCGCTCTGATCGCTGCCGCCTGCGGCAGCGACGCGAGCCCCGTCGCAACCGATCAGGACTCGGCCGATCAGGAGTCGACCGACCAGAACTCCGGCGACGGCTCGGCCACAGAGCCAGAGCCCGAACCGGAGCCAGAGCCCGAACCGGAACCAGAGCCCGAACCGGAACCGGAACCAGAGCCCGAACCCGAACCCGAGCCCGTTCGGGGTGTGATCGACGAATCATTCGTCGGCGCACCTCTCGCCCCCTATTCGGGCGACGCCATCGTCGATGGAGACGTCAAGGCCTACTGGAACAACGGCAGCAACGGAACACTCATCGCCATCTACCACGGCTTCGATCCTGCTCTCGACCTCACGGGGCTCTGCCCGGGCAACTCGATTCACGACGGATCGACCTTCTCGAACATCACCAATGCCCCACTCGTCACCGGGGCGTGTGAAGGCTTTCCCACCGATGTCGGCTCGGTCCGCGTCTGCTCCAGCGGCGTCTGGCTGTATCAGTCGGCCATCCCGAACAACAGCACGGGTCAGCTCTTTGCCTCGCTCGAGACCAGCGATGGCGCCGGTGGATTCCTCGGAATGACCGGCGTTTCGCAGAACGCACCGGACACGCCGGAGATCCTCTGGGAGGCCGACGTGTACGACATCTCTGCGATGTTCACAAGCGACGGCGCGACCGAGATTTCCTGCGAAGCCGCGCTCACCTAACTCAGTAACCGAGCTGCTCCAGCAGCTCCGTTTCGGTCTGCCAGTTCTTGGATACCTTCACGACGAGGTCGAGGTAGGTGCCGTCTCGGAGTTGCTTGCGAGCCTCGGTACCGACCTGTTTGAGCACACTCCCCTTCTTGCCGATCACGATGCCCTTCTGGCTGTCGCGCTCGACGAGGATCTCGCAGCGGATGTGGGGCCAGTCCATCTCGGTGACCCGGGTGGCGATCGAGTGCGGGATCTCGTCGCGGAGCATTCGGAGCAACTGTTCCCGAACGAGCTCCGCCACCCAGAAGGCATCGGGTGAGTCACTCACCATGTCTTCGGGGTAATACGGCGGGCCCTCGGGCATTCGGGATCCGAGGTGTTCGATCAGCTCGGCGACGCCGGCACCGGTCTTCGCCGAAACGGGAAAGTAGGCGTCGAGGTCGAAGTGCGCCGCCTCGGCCAGCTGGGCCAGCACCTGATCAGGTTTGGCGATGTCGGTCTTGTTGACGATGAGGATCGCATCGCTGGGGCAACGCTCGACCACCCAGCGGTCGCCGGGACCGATCGGCTTGGTGGCGTCGACCAGCACACACACAACGTCGACGTCGCCGATCGTGCTCTGGGCGGCTTCATTTAGCCGTTCACCGAGCGGGCCGCGCGGCTTGTGCATCCCGGGAGTGTCCACGAACACAAGCTGCATTCCGGGCTGGTGCAGAACGCCGCGAACCTGACTCCTGGTCGTCTGCGGTTTGTCCGAGACGATCGAGACCTTCTCGCCAAGGATCTTGTTGAGCAGCGTGCTCTTGCCCACGTTCGGACGGCCGACGAGGGTGACGAACCCTGAGCGATAGCCGTCGGGAACTGCGCTCATGAACTGATCTCTTCTGCCCGGTCGGGATCGCCGAGCTGATCGGACTCCTCCGGGTCCACGACCCGAACCCGCGTGATTCGTTGCCCCGAAACTTCCTCGACGATGAGACGGAAGCCACCCTCGACCACCGACTCCCCCGGTTCCGGGACATGGCCCAGCCCGTCGAAGATGAGCCCGCCGAGCGTGTCCCAGTCGTCGTCGGGCAGGTCAGCGCCGATCAGATCGTTGAACTCGTCGATGGGGATTCGACCGTGCACCCGCCACTCGCCCTGGCGGAGCGGTTCGAGCATCGGCTCCTCGACCCAATCGAATTCGTCGACGATCTCGCCGATGATCTCCTCGATCAGATCCTCCATCGTGACGATGCCGGCCATCCCGCCGTACTCGTCGACGACCACCACCATGCTGTGAGGAAGACTTTTCAGCTCCGCGAGCAGTGAGGCTGCACCCTTCGTTTCGGGGACGAAGTACGGGGTGCGTTGGGCGATCGACACGAAGTGGCTGCCCCGACCTCGCTGGACTCGCGCGAACAGATCCTTGATGTGCACGATTCCGCGCACGTCGTCGATGTCGTCACCGTAGATCGGCATCCGCGATACACCGCGGTCGACCAGCGCTTCGATCGCCGCGTCGACGGTTGTCTCCGATGACATCGCGAGCACATCCGGCCGGGGCACCATCGCTTCGCGCACGACCATGTCGCCGAAGTCGAACACCGACTGGATGATCTCGCCTTCGGTGTCGTCGATGACGTCGGCGGCCACCGCGGCGTCGGCGAGCGCCACGATTTCTTCTTCGGAAGCGACCGGCGAGGCGTGCGTGCTCCAACGACCGAGCAGCAGCCGGGCGGCATTCGTGAGCGCCAACACGACGAGACGAATGGGCGGTATCCGCATGATCGCCCGCGACGCCGTGGCCGCGGCCGGAGCGACCCGGTCGATGTTGCGAAGCCCCCATATCTTGGGTGCAGCCTCGGCCAGAACGAAGACGACGACCACCGTGATGGCGATGGCCAGAGGAATCCACTCGCCACCCCATCGGCGCTCCGTGACCACGGCGACGATCGCCGCCAGCGTGAGTTGAGCCGACAGCGAGAGCACGAGCACCGGCGCGACAAGGCGGGCTCGATCGGCCAGCGACTCGACCAGTCCCTCGGCGCCGGCTACATCATCCTCATCGAGGGCCTCGGCGCGTGCTCGACCGATGCCGGTGAGCGCCGACTCGGCCGCTGCCAGCCATGCGAGCAGAACCACGAGCACCACGCCGATCAGGATCGCGGCGATGTCGCTCATGCCGACGAAGTCTCGCGCCAAACGGTGAGATGCCGCTCTTCAGCCGCCTTCATGACAGCTGCTTCATGGGGATCGGCATGATCCATCCCGAGAATGTGCAGCACGCCGTGCACGACCATGAGCGCCATCTCGGACACAGGATCCTGAGGTGCCTGGCCGTGGACGACCTCCGGACAGATCACGATGTCGCCCAGCAGACGTGGCTGATCGTCGCCCCCCTGCTCCGGATCATCGTCGAGAGGAAACGACAACACGTCGGTGGGGCCGGTACCTCCCATGTGTTTGGCATTGAGATCGGTCATCGCATCACGATCGACGAAGGTGAGGTCGAGCTCGGCCGGACCACGAACACCCTCGGCCGACAGAACCGCTTTCGCGAGCGTCACCCACGACTTCACGTCGACAGGGTGCACCACCTGCTCGTCGATTCCGACGACGGCCACCGCCTCGTTCAACTCCGAGACCCTTCGCCCGCGCCTGTGCCGGACTCGGCTTCGCCCTTTTCGTATGCGTCGACGATGTCCTGCACGATCGAGTGGCGCACGACGTCCCGACTACCCAGTCGGATGAACGCGAGACCAGCGATGTCGCCGAGAATCGGTTCGAGACCCGTCAGCCCGCTTCTGCCGCCCTGCACGTCGACCTGACTGATGTCGCCCGTGACGACTGCCCGCGAACCGAAACCAATGCGGGTGAGGAACATCTTCATCTGTTCAGGAGTCGTGTTCTGCGCCTCGTCGAGGATGATGAAACTTCCGTTGAGCGTGCGGCCACGCATGAACGCGAGCGGCGCCACCTCGACCGTGCCCTTCTCGAGCAGCCGGGTGACACCTTCGGCGTCGGTCATGTCATACAGCGCGTCGTAGAGCGGTCGGAGATACGGGTCGACCTTCTGCATGAGATCACCGGGAAGGAAACCCAGTCGCTCTCCCGCCTCGACCGCGGGACGCGTGAGAATGATGCGCTCGACCTCGCCAGCCTGGAGCGCCCGCAGGGCCATGGCCACGGCCAGCCAGCTCTTGCCCGTTCCGGCCGGACCAATGCCGAACGTGATCACGTTCTGGGCGATCGCCGCCAGGTAACGGCTCTGACCGGCCGACTTCGGACGAATCGTGCGACCCGACCCGGTGCGGAAGACTTCGGTGTTGAAGACCTCGGATGGCCGTTCGTCGACTTCGACGAGGTCGACAGTACGCGTGACCGTGCGCGCGTCGAGCGGCTGGCCACTCTCAAGCATCAGGACGAGTTCTTCAACGACCCGACCCGCCTCGGCGGCGCGACTGCCGGAGATGGTGATCTGGTTGCCGCGAACGTGCAGCGATGTCTCGGGAAAACGGTCCTCGACAACTCGAAGGTGTTCGTCGCGCTCTCCGAGCAGCGATGACATCAGATGATTTCCGGCCACGTTGATGGTGACGGTTGATTCAGTCAAAAAGAGCACCTTCCCGACGTCCGAGGGTACTCGCCTCCACCTGGTAAATACCTGCTGGATGGGCCGATCGGCCCATTGCCCACATGGGGCGACGCGACCCACCATCGGTTCTGCGGGTGATTCGGAGGTTCGTCGAATCCGGTGTTGCATGCGGCACTCGGCGGCGATCGAGCCCCTCCATGGAGGCCACGATGTCAGGGGCGGAGAGCGATCTGGAGCGGTTCGCAGACGATGCGCGTCGCGCCGAGGCGGTCCGCGAACGAGCGGCCCGAGCGGATCGACGCGTCCTCGACGGCATCTCGAGCACGTTCACCGGCACGCTCCTCGAGCTGTTGGAGAGCACACAACCGACCGTGCTGATCACCTCCGCCGGAGCACAGCGGGGAGTGATCAGTGCGCTCGGGCCCGATGTAATCGTCCTCGAAATGGGCGCCGACCGCCGCATCCTCGTCCGTACATCTGCGGTCGAGGGCGTCCGCCACGCAACCCCGATCGCCGCGCGCGAAACCGACGCGATCGCAAGCGGGCCAACGCTCGCCGAACTTCTCGACGTGTGGGCGGACGAAGCTCCACGGGTCGTGGTCACAAGTTCTGCCGGCACCATCACCGCCGGCGTGCTCGAGCGCGTGGGGACCGATCAGCTGATCCTTCGCCTCGATGGCGAGATCGACCGGGTCACCCTGCAGCTCTCGAATGTGCAACAGGTGGTGATCGGATGAGGGAACTATGCGTCCTCGTCGGCGGTGGCGGTCTCGGGGTAGAGGTGTTCGAGCGAACCGGGCTCGATCCGACTCCGCCCCACGAACTCGTCGACCTCGCTCTGCTTGAGGCGAATCACGCGTCCGAACCGG
>JBPCTR010000108.1:0-13166 GCA_051011575.1 Acidimicrobiales bacterium
CGCCGGGAATGCTCGGCATGGCATCGGCCATCGCTGCGTCGTCGATTTCCGTGTCGGTCATCTCCTTCACGGGGAACATCTTCAGCAATGCCACACCGGAGAAGAAACTCGCAGCCGCGCCTACAGCCACACCGGCGAGGACACCGAATGCGGCGCCTCCACTCGACGGGAGGAAGGTGAGGTAGGCGAAGATCGATCCTGGACTCGGTGGGCCCGTGAGGCCGGCATCGGTGGCGACGAACACGAGGTCGGCGGAGATACCGCCGGCCCACATCGCACCAATCATGACCGGGTTCATGAGGACGTAGGGGAAGTACACCTCGTGAATGCCACCGAAGAAGTGGATCACGATCGCACCCGGGGCCGACAGCTTGGCCAGACCCTTGCCGGCGAACCAATAGGCGGCGAGGAGGCCGAGACCGGGACCGGGGTTCGACTCGAGCATGAAGTAGATCGAGCGGCCCTTCTCCGTCACGTCCTCGGCGCCCAGCGGGGTGAGCACACCGTGGTTGATGGCGTTGTTGAGGAACAGCACCTTGCCGACCTCGATCGGGATGTCGGCCAGCGGGAGCAGACCGGCATCGGCGATGCTTTCGACGGCGTCACCGAAGACGCGGGCGATGAATCCCATGACAGGACCGATCACGTTGTACGCGAGGACGACAAGACCCAGTCCGGTGATGCCCTGACTGAAGTTGTTGAACAACATCTCGAAGCCGGCGGGGGTCCGCGGCTCGAGGAACTCGTCGATCTTCTTCATGATGTAACCGGCGAGCGGGCCCATGACCATCGCACCCAGGAACTGCGGTGGATCGCCGGCAGCGCCATTCGAGAGCTCGAAGGCGGAGCCACCGATCATCCCCATCACGCCGATTGCGGCGAGCACGCCGCCACGGTGTCCGTACACGAGCTTGCCGCCTGTGTAGGCGATGAGCAGCGGCAGTAGGTAGACGATCATCGGTCCGACGAGATTGTCGGTGAGCCGTCCCCAGACTTCGCCGTCCTCGCCGCCCGCGAAACCGAGCTTGGCGAGCCATCCCGTGGGGATGACGAGTGCGGTGATCAGGCCCCAGGCAATGAATGCACCGATGTTCGGTATCACCATTCCTGCGAGCCAGCCACCAAAGCGCTGTAAGCGTTCTTGCATAGCTGTCCCTCCTATTGAGTCGAGTTATGTTCGCCCGGCTGTGTGACCACCGCCACTCCCAATAGGGAGCTGTCGGCTTCCGACAAGTTGGTTCACGCGCGAATTTGACCGGCCTCGCGAATCGCGGTTAGTAGCCGTTGCCCTGGAGCCGAACCGTCAGATTCTTCACGTCTGATGAGGACAGGAGCGGGCTCACGACCTCGACCGGGGCCCCTGACTCGGGCAGTGGAACCGTGGAGATGACGAGGTCGAATTCGCTCGTGTCGCGGTCCTCATACACCGAGGCGGACAGTACGTCGGCAAGTTCCAGTTCGGGGAACTCGGCCTGCAAACGGGATACGAGCACCCACGCCGTGGCCATACCGCTCGGACAGACCACCATCGCCCGTCTTCTCGGTCGGAGGTGCCCCCGTTCCATCGCACCCGACAGATACATGGTGATGAACCCGACCTCATCGTCGTTGATCGTCGCACCGAAGTGCGCGCTCAGGTGCTGCGCAAGGTCGACCGAGACGGCATGGACGTCGGCGTAGCGCTCGGTCACTTCTGCGAGCAGCGGGTTGTGCACGGGCAGTCCGTGACGGAGTCGGATGGCAAGTCTCGTGAGATGGAGCGACAGGCTACGACGCAACTCGTGGTCATCGGCGAGACTCGCATGCAGGCGGTCGGTGGCGATCGCCAGGAGTTCGCCCACGACCGATTCGACCTCGTCGGTGACCGGGAGGTCGATCGTTGAGGTGAGCGCCTCGAAGCCCAACAGGTATTCAGTGAGTCCTGCTACTTCATGTGTGGGAAGGGATGGGAGCCCTTCGACCACGAGCTCGTGCGCGAGACCGCTCACGAGCTCGGAGGCAGGATGGTCGACGAGCGATTGATACTGGCCGGGTTCGAGTTCGATTTCTCGCCCCTGAATGTGTCGAGCCACGGTTATCGCGACGTACAGGGTGTAGATCAGATCGCTGTTGCCGCGAGCCAGACGGTTCTTGAGCGGCGTGCGAGCGAGTGCGATCGAGCATTCTCGGATGGGCAGCGAAGCAAAACGATCGCGAAGACCTGCAGGTACGCGAACTCTGATCAGGTTGGCGTCGCGGAAGTCGGTGGTGAGCAGCTCATCGAGAACGTCACCGGGTACGGCCTCGAGAAAGAGCTGTACGAGCGCCCGCCGTACGCGCTGTTCGCTCCCGAGGAGCGCGACACCCTTTCCGGGCCGGCGGACGACGGGTACGCCCATGCGATCGAGCCACGGCTCGCATCGGCGCAGGTCGCGGCGGGCGGAGGTCTTGGAGACCTCGAGGTCGTCGTTCAGTTGGTCGAGCGAGATCGTGTGTGGCTGCATCCACAGCAGCGAGTCGAGGAGAAGTCGCTCGCGTTCCACCGGCGTGTAGACCCGCGGTTCCTTCGAGCGAGCGGACAGGTCGTCGAGAATCGCCTCCCGCACTTCGGCCGAGCCCGTCACGGACAACCCCGTGCCTCGTTGACGTACGAGAGTTGCTCCATGTGAGGCGAAGTAGTTCTCGGTCGCACCCAGCCGGTAGCGAACGACGCGCTCGCTCAGTCCGAGATCGTCGGCGAGGTCGGACGTGCTTCGCGGTTCGCTCTGCGCCAGCATCCATCGAACGATTCGAATGACACGGCTGTCGAGCGGTGCACTCATGGTTGTGCGATCAACCCGGCGAGACGCTCTCGGATCTCCTCGGCCGAAGAGGCCGACCCGAGGGTCGACCGGATCTCATCGGCGATCGCAGCGTCCTGCGCTCCGAGCGTCGCCTTGATCAGGTTCACTGCGGAGGCCGACACCGAGAGCTTCGTCACGCCAACTGCGGCGAAGATGACCGCTGCGAGCGGATCCGATGCGGCGAGTCCACACACCGACACCGACGTTCCCGTTGCTGTCCCGGCTGCCGCCACCTGCTCGCAGAGGCGAAGAACTGCGGGGTGCAGCGGGTCGTGCAGATGACTGAGCTCACCTTCGCCCCGGTCGGCGGCCATCGTGTATTGAGTGAGATCGTTGGTGCCGATCGAGAAGAAGTCGACGTGCTCGGCAAACGCGTGGGCGGTGAGCGCCACCGATGGAACCTCGACCATCACACCGAGAGAGACATCTCCGATCGACACACTCTCGCGGTCGAGGTCGGCGCGAACGGCTTCCACCCGACGTCGTAGTTCGTGGAACTCGTCGAGCGTGGAGACCATCGGGATCATCAGGGCCACCGTGCCGTGGGCGGCGGCACGATACACGGCACGAACCTGTGCGACGAAGAGGTCGGGGTATCGCTCGTACAGACGTACTCCCCGAATTCCGAGGAATGGATTCTCCTCGTCGGCGAGATCGAGGTACGGCGCCGGCTTGTCGCCGCCGATGTCGAATGTTCGGATGACGACGGTGTCGTCCCACGCTTTCGCTGCGAGCGAGTACGCCTCGTACTGCTCTTCCTCGGTGGGTGCGGTCGAACGGTCTAGGAACAGGAACTCGGTGCGAAACAATCCCACACCGTCGGAACCCTCGGCCACGGCGCGATCGATGTCGGACGGGCCACCGATGTTGGCCGCCACCGAGACGGCCACGGAGCCGAACGATGCCGGCCTACCCCGGAGTTCCTCGAGTCTCGATCGGAGGCGCGCCTCGGCGGCGATCCGGCTCGAGAAGTCCTCGGCCACCTCGGCGCTCGGATCACCGATGAACTCGCCCGTCGAGCCGTCGAGCGCCGCAGAAGCGGGCACGGTGTCGAGGAGTCGGGGAACGCCGACCACCGCCGGCACGTCGAGGGCACGAGCGATGATCGCCACATGACTGGTCGCTCCTCCGGTGGCGGTGGCAAAGCCGAGCACCATCGCCGGGTCGAGGTCTGCGGTCTCCGCCGCTGTGAGCGCGTGGGCCACGAGGATGCTCGGTTCGGTGAGTGTCGTCTCGGCTGGCGGTAGCCCCGCGAGGTCACGACGGACGGCTGCCACGACCTCACCGACGTCGGCCGCACGTGCTGCCAGATAGGGATCCGGCAAGGATGCGAGCAGTGCTTCGAGCTGTTCGCCGGCCGCGTCGAGCGCCGCACCAAGACCGAGCCCGGCGTCGAGGTGTTCCCCGACGGCGTCGGTCAGCATCGGGTCCTCGGCCATGAGGGCCTGTGCTTGCAGGACATCGGCGGCTTCGTGGCGATCCCGCGACAGAGCATTCTTGGCAAGGGCGGTCAGTTGAGATGCAACCGCCGCCGTCGACTCGGTCACGGCCGCGAACGGTTCTGGGAGTTCGGGAACGTCGACCTCCTCTTCCACCAGTGCCACCACCGGTCCGATGGCCACGCCGGGCGATGCACCTACTCCACGAAGATTGGTCATCGGTTCCTTCTCTTCTTCTTCTTTGGTGGCGCCTTCTTGGGAGTGGGCGCCTTGCGGTCCTTCTCGGCGAGGTCATCGCGGAACACGCGATACACGGCACCGCCGGCCACCAGCGCGATGCTCGAGGTGATGACGAGCCCGAGGCCGGCCAGCACGAACGTGAGCGGGTTGGTGCCGAACCCGAGAGGAAGTGCTCCGACCAACACGAACAACAGGAACAACATCTCGACGGCAAAGAGCCCGATTCGTCGGCCCTCGGTCATTCGAACGCTGGTGCCGAGCGCCTCCATACCACCCTTGGCGCCGCCGTCGGCGATCACGTAGGAGTAGAAGGCGTACAACACCAGCACGAGAAGGGCCGGAATCCCGCGGAGGTACTGGATACCGAGGATCACCGCCGCCACGAACCAAAACGATGCGACCGCTTGCTTTGCGAAGCGTTTCGGCTCCGCGAAAGCCTCGTTCAACGATGGGGTCACACCATCGGCGGCACCCAACGCCACATAAAACCAGGGGTAGGCGACGACAGCAGCGACCCAGAGCGCAACGGCGTTGAGGAAACGGGCAGCCCAGATCGAGCCGTCGTCGATCAACTGGTCGATCGGGAACTGAATCGCCGAGAACACGGCGAGGGTCGCGACGCCCGCGAGGGTCAGCGGAACGACATTGTCGCGATACCCGCGAAAGCCGGTGGCGAACATGTCGGGGATCCGGATGCCGAAATCGCGGTTGCTCATACGGAACCCACTTCCCGTGTCCTGTCGATTGCCTCGGTCGTCGACACCCCATCGCGGTCGGCGTCGGTGGCCGGCGCGAAGTCGGTTGTGGCCGAGCGCACCTTTGCGTACCCGAATGCCAACGCCTCGCGGAGACCCTGCTTACCAGA
The DNA here is from genome assembly GCA_051011575.1 of Acidimicrobiales bacterium. Classification (GTDB taxonomy): domain Bacteria; phylum Actinomycetota; class Acidimicrobiia; order Acidimicrobiales; family SHLQ01; genus SHLQ01. The sequence continues at coordinate 5,367 of JBPCTR010000108.1, forward strand.
GCCGCCGCAGGCAAGAAATCCTGCGAGGAAGGAGTCGCCGGCTCCGACCGTGTTCGCGACCACGGCCGACGGCGCAGCGCCGAAGGTCACCTGGTCTCCCTCGACGAGAACGGCGCCGTGCCCACCCAGGCTCACGAGCACGGTGGCGACGCCCATCGACCGAACGTCTTGTGCGGCATCGACGACGTCGCCGAGGGTGGGAAGCGTCCGCCCGACGAACCCCTCGAGCTCCTCATGGTTGGGCTTGATCAGATCGCACCCCGCCTCGACTGCGTGCCTCAGCACGTCTCCGGTTGAATCGACTGCCACTCTTGTGGTCGACCCGCGAACCGACTCGACCAGACGGCCATAGAAGTCGATGGGAAGGCCCGGCGCGAGGCTCCCCGATCCGACAATCCAGTCGACCCCGTCGGATACGGCGGCCGCGCACCCCAGAAGGTTCTGAGCATGGTGATCGTCGAGCGTGGGTCCGGGCTCGTTCAGCTTCGTCGTTCGGCCACTCGACTCGATGATGGTGAGGTTGGTCCGGATTCGGGTGGCGGTGTCCACCACGGTGATGTCGAGATCGGGCACATCACTGAGGAGGTCGCACAGCTCCCCGCCGTCGGCGGTGCCTGCGGGAAAAACGCTCCGGGCACGGTGACCTGCGCGAGCGAGCGCTCGGGCGACGTTGATGCCCTTGCCCCCGGCCTCCAACGAGGTCGACGTCACGCTTTGTACCTCGCCCGCCTCGAGGTGATCGACCCCAGCTGTTCTGTCGAAGCTCGGATTGGGGGTGACGGTGACGATCATGGAGTCACGTTTCAGCTCGCGTGGTAGGCCTCGAACAACAGGCGCTCGGCTTCCGAGGTCCACGTGTTGTTCTCGCCAAGAGCGCCCGCGATCTCGGGATGCTGGCGGGCCAGATCGTCGAGACCCGTGAGCTCGAGACCGGTGAGCTGCGGGAAGATAACGACCTTGCCGGCGTAGTGGCCTTCGAGCAGCGCCTGCACACCATCGCGGCCGGCCTCGATGCCGCCGACCGCAGCGAGCGCGCGGCCCGGCGACAGGGCGCCGGCAGAGGCCTTTGCGAGCACCGACGCCTGATCCTCGATCGACGATCCGGATGTGCCGGTGTACTGGGCGTTCTGCAGATACACCTTGCTCATGTCGAGCGGGGCCATGGTTCCGTTGGGAACGCCGGCGAAAAGCACGAGCATGCCGTCTGGTGCCATGAGCTTCGCGGCGTCGCCCATCACGGCGCCGACGGGCACGGTCACGATCACGTCGTCGGCGCCCACGCCATCGGTCTCGGCTGCAACGAGTTCGGCAGCGGCGTCCTGATCGTTCCCGGGATTGATGAGGATGAATCGCCGGCCGCGTTCCTCGGCCAGCGACGCGAGCATCGTTCGAGCAGTCTCGATCCGATCGTCGTCGAGGTCGATGCCGATGATCGTCGTCGGGCCGTCCGGTGTCTCGATCGCACGCTGCATGTGCATCTGACCCATCGGGCCGCCGGCGCCCACGTAGACCGCGGTTCCATGGGGTTTCACGTCGGCGCGATTGCGCTCCTCACCCCACGCGGTGGAGATGTCGGCGGAGCTCGTACCGAGGAAGGCGGTGTAGTGATAATGAATTCGTCCGACATCGATCTGCGGGTCGCCGTCGAGCGGTCGGGTTCCGACCATCGTCATGGTGCCGCGGAACGCAATGACCTTGGCGACCTCTTCCACGAGCGCCGCGCCCGTCTGTCCGAGCACGATGATGTCGTCGAAGCCGTCCTCGCCGGTTTGCTCCGAGGCGATCCGAGCGACGTCGGCGGGTGTGAGGCCGTTCCGGTCGACAACCGTCGAATCGGCAGGGCGATGCTGATCGACGAGTGCTCGTACCGTGTCCGACGCGTCACTCAGCACGATGGTGCTCGGCGAGCCGAGTCCCGCCGACGACGTGTACACGGTCGAGTCGGAAACGGAGCCGATCACCCACATCGTGCCGCCGACCGCGGGCTCCAGGCGGCGACGCTGCGTGTACGACGCCTCGACGCAGGCCCACGGTTCGGACAGCGCCGCCGCGGCGTAGCCGATGTCGTCACCGACCGGGATGACGTAGGCGCCATGATCGGCATCGAGTACCTCGGCTCCGATCAGGTGGTACTGGATCAGGCCACCAGGGGTGGTGTAGCCGTACGCCTCTGCTCTGCCGTTCACGTAGATGTCGGGCTGGATCGCGAGTCGCTGACCTGGTTCGTAGGTGCCGGCGAGGTCGTCGCCGACCGCGATCACCGTCACGGCGACTTCATGTCCGAGCCGCGTCGGTTCGACCTTGAGGTCGCGCCCGTAGAGCTTGGGGTGATCGCCTCCCTGCTTCAGCAACTTCACGTCGGAGAAGCAGAGGCCGACCGCATCCACACGGATCAGGAGTTGGTCGCCGGCAGGCGCGGGAATCTCGACCGGTTCCGGCTTTCCGTCCACGCCGATCGCTTCCAGGCCGGTGCCGTAGGTGTTCCAGGCAAGATTCGGTTCCGGCAACGGAGTGTTCCCCGACCTGAAGTCGAGGTAGCTCCACGTCTGGTCGGTCTGCTGCTCGGACACGAGCCCCCCTCTGGTCGGTGTGCGGTTGACCGATTCTGGAGGGCCGACGACACGAGGGCCAGTTGCAGATTGACCGAAGCGCGCTCCGACATCGCTGGTCGCCGCGACCAGGAGTGTCGCTCGGTCGAGTCAGGCGGCTCGTTGGCGCTTGATCTCGAACAGCAGGTCGTGGTGGATCCGTTCGACCTCGGTGCCGTAGCGAGGTGCCACGCCGACGTGTATTCGGTCGTTGTGCCACGGTCGTCGGATATAGATCGTGCGACCACCCTGGTCGTACTTGCCGCCGGCGTCGCTCAGCAGAACACCTGCCTCAGGATCATCGATCTCGGGTTCGGCTTCCCAGATGGGGATCTTCGTCGTTCGAAAGAAGTTCAGGACGGTGACACCGTCGTGATCGACGCCCACCTTCAGGCGACTCACCCTCCACACGATGGCAACACCGATCGCGACCCAGACGAATGCCAATGGCGTGGGATTCGTGACCGCATTGAGAACCGTCGGCACGACGAGCACCGCGATGATGCCGACCATCAACCAAGACGCCTTCTTGATCACCACCATGTCCACAACCGTATTCGCCTTCCCACTCATGTGTCGGTCGGGATTGGTCATCCCGATCTCGTCGAGAAACCCCCTGAGTTTCACGCCGCTGACGGTTCGCCCATAGAGCCCGAGGTCCCATACTTCGGTCGGCGCGAGCACCCCGAGTGTGAGCGATACCATGCTCGGGCCATGCAGAGGATCGGACGAGGCCGTTGTGCCGATGTGTACGCCATCTCGGATGATCTTGTCCTCAAGCTCTATGAGAAGCGGTTTTCGCGGACGTGGGTCGACGGTGCGGCCGAGTTGGCCAGCGCCGTTCACCGGGCTGGAATTCCGAGCGTGGAAGTGCACGCTGTCGAAACGCGCGGGGATCGCCACGGCATGGTGCTCGAACGCATCGATGGATGCACACTCTGGGACGCGATCGCGGATCAGCCGGAGGCGGCGGAGATCTGGGGAGAGCGTCTTGCCGACCTCCACCTGGCTGTCCAGCAGTGCACGATTCCTTCACTCCCGGAACGACTTCCGTACCTTGCGGAACGGGTAGCACTTCATTCCGATGTGGAGGCGGTGGCGATCGCCGTCGCGCACATCGAGTCTGGCCCCCACGACTCAGTCCTCAGCCACGGCGATCTCCACCCGGCGAACGTGATGGTGACAGCGAACGGTGAACTCCGATCCATCGATTGGGACGGCGCGATGTTGGGGCCCCGTGCCTACGATGCCGCCCGTACGCACTATCTCGTCGAGAGTTGGGCGCTCGCTCCGGGCACAACCACGGCGGTGGAGCCGGTCCGCGAAGAGGTGGCGGCCGCGTTCACTTCGCGGTACGCCGAGCTCGCGCCGAGCGTCGAGTTAGACGACTGGCGTCTGCCCGTGATCCTCGCGCGTTACGCCGAGGGTGTGACCGAGGAGATTCCACTGCTCGACGCGCAGCGGGCGGCACTCGATCGCTGACTCGATGCGGTGGGTGTCAATCCTGTGAAACCCGCAAATCCGGGCGATTTCAGCCGATGGATCTCCGATGTACACAGGTCTCGGGGTCAGGCCGGCCGAGTCGGCTGACAAGCGCTCACGTCGTGGCGCGGTCAACGGCACCGTGCTCGCGCTCGGAGCCACGAGTTTCTTCACGGACATCAGCTCGGAAATGGTTGCGGCGGTCGTACCGCTCTTCCTCACGATCGAGCTCGGTTTCTCCCGGGCTGCCTTCGGATTGTTCCAAGGTGTCTACGAGCTCGCGAACGCACTGCTGCGACTGGTTGGCGGAGCGATCGCCGACCGCACGCGTCGGCCGAAGGAGACAGCTGCAGCCGGCTATGGCCTGTCGACACTCACGCGAGCGGGCCTGGTCGGTTCCGCGCTTACGGGATTGCCGGCCGTCCCGTTCCTGATCGCTGACCGCTTCGGCAAGGGACTTCGAACCGGGCCGCGCGACGCCATGATCTCGCTGGCCACTCCGGAGGCGGCCTGGGGCACGGCGTTCGGAATACACCGCACGATGGACGCCGCCGGTGCGCTCATCGGGCCCATCCTTGCCTTTGCGATTCTCTTCGCGGTGCCCGGCTCGTTCGATTCGATCTTCGTGCTCAGTTTCGGCTTCGGCATGGTGGGTTTCGCCGTGATCGCGACGAAGGTGCGCAACCCGGTGTTCACGACCGCGGCACCTCCGGTGCGCGTTCCGTCGGCGATTCGAAATCACGCGAAGAACCAAGGCTTTCGGCGCATCCTCGCAATGGGTTTCGTGGTGAGCATCTTCACCGTCGCCGATTCGCTGGCGTACCTCGTGATCTGGGACGCATCCAAAGCCGCGTCGACGATCGGAACCGAAGGATTCGGGCTGGAGTGGTTTCCGCTCCTCTTCGCCGGCACCGCAATGGCGTTCCTCGTGACCGCCACGCCACTCGGCAGGCTCGCCGATCGGATCGGCCGAGCCCGGATGTGGGTGATCGGACACGGATTCCTCCTCGGCGTGTACGCCGTCCTGCTCACCGGACCGACATCGACGCTGGCGGTGCTGGCGGTGCTCGTACTGCTCGGGTCCTACTACGGCGCCACCGATGGCGTGCTGCCCGCTCTCGCAGCAGGTGTGATCCCAGAAGACGTCCGAAGCGGCGGGTTGGCGCTCCTCTCGACGATCGTCGCTACCGGCCGCATGGTTTCCGCCGTCGGATTCGGCCTCATCTGGGACCGTGCAGGTGCCGATATTGCCCTATTGACCGCAGCTGTCGGACTGATCGTCGTTCTTGTGATCACCGCCACGCGCGCCATCTTCCGTACACCGGAGGTCCTCTGAGATGACGAATCCCGATTTCGAGTCGCCCGAGTCGCCCGGCCGCGCACTAGAGGAATTCGAGGAGCACAACAAAGGAGGTGGCTCCGCTGGGTTCACACTCATTGTTGTGACCGCACTCGTCCTCGCCGGTGGGATCGTGTATGTGCTCGGTGCCGCGGGCCGAGCCGCCGACGACACCGAGGCTGCGGTCGTCAGCGCGAGCGATCAACTCGAACAATTTGATCCGGAGGAGTTCACGTCCGAGTTCGTGCCCGGGACCGACTCGACACCGCCGTCGCTGCCGTTCGCCGGCGACGATGACACGCCGACGACGTCCGCGTCACCTCCGACGTCAGCGCCCGCCGCGGACCCGATCGACGATGGCCGTCATCCGGGGGTCGACGTGGACCCGAGTTCGGTGGCGGTCGCGTTCGTGAACCGGATTCCCGGCGACGACTACGGCAAGGCCGCATGGATCGACCTCGACGGTGAGCGACACCAAACAGGACTCGTGTGCGAACGCCTCGACCTCAAGCCGAATCGCGGGCTGTGTCTATCAAACGGGCGGGGTTTGGGGGCGGGCGAAGGCTTGATCACCGACGGGGCACTGGTGCCTTCTCGCAGCTTCGGTCTCAGCAAGCCCAGCCGGGCCGCCGTGTCACCCGACGGGTCGATCGTTGCGTTCACCGGATTCACCCTCGGGCACAGCTACGCCGAACCCGGCCAGTTCTCGACGCTCAGCCAGGTCATCTCGATCGAGCGATTGATCGCCGCCAATCTCGAGACGGCATTCTCCACCTTCGTCGATGGTGAGCCGCTGGTTCTCGCCGAACTGAACTTCTGGGGGATCACCTTCGTCGACAACGATCGGTTCTACGCCACCGTGGGTACGCCGGACGGCACGTCGATCGCTGAGGGAAGGATCTCGAACGCTCGAATCGATGTGCGATTCGAGAACGCGACGTGCCCCGAGGTGTCACCGGACGGCTCGACGATCGTGGCGAAAGAGGTTCGTGACGGCCACAATCAGATGATTGCAGTCGACGCCGAAACCGGAGACCGTCGCGACCTTGGCGAGACCCGCTCGGTCGAGGACCAGGTCGAGTTCCTCGACGACGACACGGTCGTCTACGGCATGCCCAACAACGAGGAAGGCACCTCGGGGCAACCGGCGTGGGACATCTGGGCGCTCGATCTGGCGCCGGGTTCAACACCCCGTCTGCTCGTCCCGTTCGCGGATTCCCCGGCCGTTCCCTCAACCTGAACGACAACTCGGCCCTGCGGATCCGCTGCCGTCAGAGAACCGTACGAATATCGATCTGATCGAGCTGTGGAAACTGGTCGATCGTTGCCGAGGGTGCCTCTCGGTCCGGCCGCCAACGCAGCATGCGAGTTGTTCCCCGAAAGCGGCCGTCGGTGGCCAGCACGTACTTCACTTCGACCACTCGCTCGGGTCGAAGAGGAATCCATGAGTGGTCGCGTCCGCTGTTGGCCCCACTCCACCGGTTCGGCGCACCAGGCATCGACCCGTCGACGTGAGCCTCGGCGTTCATCCATTCGGCCCACGGGTGGTCGCCGATGTCGTCGAGCACGAACGGCGCAACCTCTTCGAGCAGTTCGACTCGACGCTTCGCAGTGAACGATGCGGCCACCCCGACATGGCGGAGCCCGCCCGACCCGTCGTAGAGACCGAGGACGAGTGATCCCACCCCATCACCCGACTTGTGAATCCGATACCCGGCAGCAACACAATCGATCGTGCGCACGTGCTTGAGCTTGAACTGCACGCGCTTGTCCTCGACGTACGGATCACCGATCGGTTTCGCGATCAACCCGTCGAGACCGGCGCCCTCGAGTGTGTCGAACCACTCCATCGCCTGGTCGTGGTCTCGGGTCATCGGCGCGAGATGGATCGGATCCCGGAAACCCTTCGACATCGACTCGAGAACAGCCCGACGCTCGATGAACGGGGTATTGACGAGCGAAGTGTCGTGGGCAGCGAGCGCATCGAACGCGATGAACGACACGGGAGTCTTCTCGGCGAGCATGTTGACACGCGACTCGGCCGGGTGAATGCGTTGGCCGAGCGCGTCGAAATCGAGCTTGCCGTCGATCTCGATGATGAGTTCTCCGTCGACAACACAGCGATCGGGAAGCGAGTCGCGGAGTGGCTCGATGATCTCCGGGAAGTATCGATTGAACGGCTTCTGGTTCCGGGATCCGAGAACCACCTCGTCGCCGTCACGGAAAACGATGCAGCGAAAACCATCCCACTTGGGTTCGAGGGCCAACTCGCCGTCCGGGAGCACATCGACCGCCTTTGCGAGCATCGGCTTGATCGGCGGCATGACGGGTAGGTCCATGGCGCGAACCTAACCCCGCGCCGGCGGCACGAACAGGTGTAGCTGTTTACGC
>JBPCTR010000109.1:0-16558 GCA_051011575.1 Acidimicrobiales bacterium
TCTCGACCGTGGCCGGCAGGTTGATGATGACCGTGCGGTCGGGGGTGGGGTCCAGAATGTCGATCACCTCGTCGCAGATGCGCTTGGCGAACGGAAGCTCGGTACCCGTGAAGCTCTCCGGCGAGTACTCGTAGTGAACCGCCGTGTCGGAAACGGTGGTCTCGAGCTCGCGACACAGCCGGGCGCCGGCGAGAGCGATGTCGACGATGCCGTCCTCGTCGAGGCCGAACACGACCTTGCGCTGCAGCGTCGAGGTCGAGTTGTAGAGGTGGACGATCGCCTGTTTCGCGCCCGCGATCGATTCATAGGTGCGCGTGATCAGTTCGGGGCGACACTGGGTGAGCACCTGGATCGTGACATCGTCAGGGATTGCTCCCTGCTCGATGATCTCACGCACGAACTGGAAGTCGGTGTCCGAGGCCGACGGGAAGCCGACCTCGATCTCCTTGAATCCCGCTTGCACGAGGGCTTCGAACATCTTCCACTTGCGCTCCGAGTCCATGGGCTCGATGAGCGCCTGGTTGCCGTCGCGGAGATCGACGGAGCACCACAACGGTGCCTTGGTGATCGTGGCCGATGGCCAGGTCCGATCGGGCAGATCGATGGGGGCGAAAGCCTGGTACTTGTGCACCGGCATCGACGAGGATTTCTGCGCTGAGCGATTGCTCATGGGAGGACTCTCCTTCTTGGTTGACTTCGGACGAACGACTCGGTCCCGGCTGTTCCGACGCGTGTCAGAAGGCCGGGTTGGTAAGTCGCAGTCCAAGAAGTCGGAGATCCATCGGGCGCAATGTTACTCGTTTCGGGTCGGTTACGGAGCTTCGGGCCGAGCGCGCTACCTGCGCGAGTAGGCGATCTCCCAGTTCACCTGCCAGTCGCCGCCATCTGGCGACGACTCCCACCGCCACTGGAAACGGTCGGGCGTGATGTCGGTGAAGACCATCCTCTTGAATGCCTTCTCGGCGTCGACCGGAACCGGGGTCCCGAATGACGGCGATCCATCGACGACCGAGCCGACAAAATGCCAGTAGTTCCCCGACTCGTCGACCCACGTCTGGAACCACTCACCGCTGTGCTCGTGGAAGACCGACATGCTCGTACCCGACCACGCTCGCGGCTGATCGACGACGAAACGCTCACGGGTCACCCTGTTGTCGAACTCTCGCGAGATTGTGTTGACCGCGTGTCCTCCGTCGAAGACACAGTCCCATTCGCCGAGCCAGAAGTCGAAGGAGTCCGCATCGAGTGTGCCCATATCAAGACCCTAGAACGTCCTTCCGCGCCGGGTCCGTTCCTTCTCGACGGAGCTCGTCGATCGCGCGGCGAAGTTCGTGGACGTCGGCTTCCACGTTGGTGTTCACGCGGAACGCTTCTTCGTCGCGAGCGCGGTCGTTCATCGCCGCCCGCCGCTGAGCGAGAAGGATGAGCGGCCCCTGGCAGGCGGCAACAGTGGCCAGAACGGCGCTGATCCAGGCGAGGACGACGACCGGATACGGCTCGAGGGGCTGAGCGATGATGTTCACGATCGCCCAGATGGCGACTCCAGCCAGGATGAGCGCTGGGAACCACCACGTGGCGACGTGCCCGGCGAACCACGCCGCCGCCCGCTCCCCCGACATCTCCGGCGGTGGCGTGTAGGTGCTCAGTTCGTGCCCACATTCCGGACATTCGATCGGTCGCTTGTTGTCGCTCACGTGGTCTCCTCAGGGGTTTACCTACGGCCTCCTGTTCTCGGCCGAGGTTATGGCCTACGTGTTGCGGTCGTAGAAGAAGCTGACCTCGTCGGCGGCGGTGAGCATGCCGTTTCCATCACGGTTGAAGCACGCGATCGCGGGGCCGGTGCTGAGACACGTGATCCCTCCGATCGTGACCGCATCGCGCTCGACCATCGGTCTCGGCAGTACTCGGGGATCGGCGAGCGGGCTCATGTCGGTTGTGCACCCAAAGGTGGCGATCCGGCGGCTCCCCGCGCGGACGTCGTCGTCGAGGTAGTAGCCGTGAAAATCGGCGCCAGCGCATGACCGCCCGTCGGGCGACCAGTCGACGCCACTCGAGCCGTCGTGGTCGGACGGTGCGCATTCCGCAACCGCGACCTCCGGCTCGACCCACGGATAGCTGACGAGATAGCAACCAACCGCACCGGACTCGTTCGAGATCTTCGTTGGCTCCTCGAGCGTCGACGTGCCCGACGGAACCAGACGGTCGTCGGCCGTGGACGAAGACGTCGCCTCCCACCCCGCCGGACGGTCGTAGAGCATGGCGATCTCATTTGTCGCCATTCGAAACCCGTGACCATCTGCATTGAGGCACGTCATGCCGAAGCTCTGGCTGACGCATGACACGTCCCCGACGGCTCGCCGCTCTCCGTACGCGAGCGTCTCCTCCGGCGCGGTGTAGAGGTTGTGCCCACAGGTCGCCTTCGGACGTCCCGCGGCGGCGACGTCGAATCCCACGAACCCGCCGTCGACACAGCCGATCTCTGTAAACCCGAAACTGACTCCCTCGGCCCAGCGGGGGAGCGCCCCACCGGCCTTCCACGGCGTCTCCCCGTGGTGTGAGCAACGCACCCCATCGGGGCTCAGCCGACAGTGAATGTTTCCGGTGGGCGAGCGAAACCCTTCAGCCGCCTCCACCACTGTGGAACGCGCGCCCGACGACTCCGTGGTCGAAGGCGATGTCGAGGACACGACCGTCGAAGGCGGTGCGGCGGTCGGGGTCGTCGTCGAGGCCGGACTCGTGTCATCCACCGCCTGGTCGACGACGTCGGGCGTGACGGGTGAGGAGGCGTCGGAGCCGCCGGTGCAGGCAGCCAGCACCAGCAGACCCCACACCATCCACGTCGGTCGGGACCACGGTCGACTCACAGCGCGAGCCTAGGCAGCCAACGCCCCACGGAGTTGGCGAGGGAACGAGCGACAGATCGGAGCCGACCTCCCAGGAGCGACCCCGAGGGTTTCCGCCCGATCTCCACAGCCGGTGTCCGGGTGTGACCAGCGAAAGTCAGTGGCGCCGGTCACACATCCGCGCAAGAATCGCCAAGGCACAACGAAAACCACCTACCGATGCCCGGAGGCAACGTATGGACATTTCCATGTCGGTCAACGGCACGACCCACGCCAGTGACGTCGAGCCCCGAACACTTCTCGTCCATCACATACGTGACAACCTTGGCCTGACCGGCACGAACATCGGGTGCGACAGCTCGAGTTGTGGCGCGTGCACCGTCCTCATCGGCGGTGAGTCGGTGAAGTCCTGCACGATGCTCGCCGTCCAGGCCAACGGGACCGACATCACGACGATCGAAGGTCTTGCGGCCTCGGCACAGTCAGACGGATCCGCCACCGGTGACCAGAACTGGCACCCGATGCAGGAGGCGTTCCAGCAGTGCCATGCGCTCCAGTGCGGCTTCTGCACACCCGGCATGGTGATGGCGTCAGTCTCGTTCCTCGACGAGAACCCCAACCCGACCGAAGGCGAAATCCGAGAAGGGCTCGAGGGCAACCTCTGCCGGTGTACCGGCTACCACAACATCGTGAAGGCAGTACAGAGCGTGTCGGGAGGTGCGTCATGACCGCAGTGATGGGAACCCGGATGCTCCGCAAGGAAGATCCGAAACTGCTCACCGGCGAAGGCAAATACATCGACGACATCCATGCACCGGGCGAGCTGTGGATGGGCATGGTGCGCAGCACGATGGCGCACGCGCGCATCGAGAGCATCGACACCTCGGGCGCCGAGGGCATGCCGGGTGTGCACTCGGTCTACACGGGCGAATCACTTCAGTCGCTCGGTATGAATGCCGCTCCACTTCCCTGTGCCTGGCCGGTCACCGAAGACATGGTCAACCCACCGCACCTGCCCGTCGCGGTCGGCGAGGCCAAGCATGTCGGCGACATCGTTGCCATCGTCCTCGCGTCGAGTCGATACGAGGCGGCAGATGCCGCAGAACACGTGGTCGTCGACTACGAGCCTCTGCCGGCGGTCGCGACCCTGCAAGACGCCGTCGACAACGCGGCTATGGCACATAGCGACCTCGAGACCAACAAGGCCTTCCACTGGCCTCTGATCCCCGATCCCGAGGGTACCGACGCCGCCTTCGCCAACGCCGCGCACACGGTGCAGGCGAAGTTCGTGCAGCAACGGATGATCCCGGCGCCGATGGAGCCCCGTGGCTGTCTCGCCATCCCGTCACCCGCGGGTGGCGACATCACGTTCTACTCGGCCACGCAGGTGCCGCACATCCTCAAGGTGATGATCGCGCTCGTGACGGGACTCCCCGAGAGCAGCATCCGCGTGATCGCACCGGCGGTGGGTGGTGGGTTCGGCGGAAAGCTGAACGTCGATCCCGACGCCATTCTCTCGGTGAGCCTCGCGAACCACCTGGGTCTTCCCGTGCGGTGGACCGAGCAGCGGGTCGAGGCCGCCGGTTCATCGCACCAGGGCCGTGGACAGATACAGCACATCGAGGCCGCTGCCGATGCCGACGGGAAGGTCACCGCCGTTCGCGTCCACCTCGACGCCGACATGGGTGCCTACATGATGCTGATCACACCGGGCGTTCCGCTCCTGGGCAGCTTTCTCTACACCGGCGTCTACGACATCGGGCACCTCGCGTTCACATGCGACGGCCACTTCACGAACATGACGCCCACCGACGCATATCGCGGGGCCGGCCGGCCGGAGGCCAGCTACGCCATCGAGCGCGTCATGGACATGATGGCGGCCGAGGTCGGCATCTCTCCCGAAGAGATCCGCTCGCGCAACTACATCGCAGGAGGCGAGAAGTTCGAGAACTTCGGAGCCGCCTCAACACTCACGTTCGATTCCGGCCACTACAAGCCGGCCCACGATCGGGCACTCGAGCTCGCTGACGTCGCCGGACTTCGAGCCGAACAGGCCCGACGCCGCGATGCAGGTGAAGCAAAGCAGCTGGGCGTCGGGATGGCCACCTACGTGGAGATCTGCGGTCTGGCACCGAGCCGTGCGCTCGGTGGCCTCAACTACGCAGCGGGCGGCTGGGAACACGCTACGGTTCGCGTTCTTCCCACCGGCAAGATCGAGGTCGTGTCAGGCTCCACTCCGCATGGCCAGGGGCACGAGACCGCATGGTCGATGATCATCGCCGACAAGTTGGGCGTTGATCCCCATGACGTCGAGGTCCTTCACTCCGATACGGCGAAGAGCCCGCTCGGGCTCGACACGTACGGCTCGCGGTCACTCGCCGTCGGAGGCGTGGCCATCGCCATGGCCGCCGACAAGATCATCGAGAAGGCCAAGCTCATCGCCGCTCACCAGTTCGAAGCCGCGCCCGAAGACGTCGAGTTCGACGGCGGGTCGTTCTCGGTGGCCGGGACACCCGCGACATCGGTGCACATCCAGGAGCTGGGTTTCGCTGCCTTCGCTGCGCACAACCTGCCCGATGGGATGGAACCCAACCTCCAGGAACAGGTGAGCTTCGATCCACCGAACTTCGCCTTCCCGTTCGGCACACACGTGGCCGTGGTCGAGATCGACACCGGTACGGGTGGCATCGAGCTCATCACCTACGTGGGCGTAGATGACTGCGGCCACCAGGTGAACCCGCTCATCGTGGAGGGCCAGGTCCATGGGGGCATCGTGCAAGGGGTGTCTCAAGCGCTCTGGGAGGAGGCGAACTACGACGAGGACGGAAACATCACGAACCCGTCGTTCATCGACTATCTCGTGCCGAGCGCGGCCGAGGTCCCATCGATCACGCTCGACTCAACCATCACGCCGTCGACCACCAATCCGCTGGGCGTCAAGGGCGTGGGGGAGGCCGGCACGATCGGATCGGCCGCAGCGGTCATGAATGCGGTGTGCGACGCATTGAGTCCGTACGGCGTCACCGACATGGACATGCCGGCGACTCCTCAGAGAATTTGGGAAGCGATCAACTCGAACGGAGGTGCGGCATGATTCCCGCAGCATTCGACTACACGGTGGCCGAATCGGCCGACCATGCAATCCAGCTCCTCGGCCAGTACGGCGACGAGGCCAAGATCCTCGCCGGCGGCCACTCGCTCATCCCGATGATGAAGTACCGGCTGGCCACACCGACCCAGCTCGTCGACGTTGGGCGGATCAACGATCTGTCATACATCCGACAGAGCAACGGCCATGTGGCGATCGGTGCGCTCACCCGACACGCGCAGTTGGAGACCAGTGACGTGCTGGCCGATGCCTGCCCGATGCTCAAGCACGTGGCAAGTCTCGTCGGCGACCCCGCGGTGCGCCACAAGGGCACCCTCGGAGGAACTCTCGCCCACTCCGACCCCGCATCAGACCTGCCTGCTGCGGTCCTGGCCCTCGGTGGAACCATCGTGGCCCAGGGCCCCAGCGGGCAACGAGAGATCGCGGCCACCGAATTCTTCACCGGGTACTTCGAGTCCGTGCTCGCCCCCGACGAGATGATCGTCGAGGTCCGAGTCCCGGCGAACACCGGCGGGTGGAACTACCAGAAGTTCAACCGCCGCGCTCAGGACTGGGCGATCGTCGGGGTGGCAGTCGCCGATGGCGGCAACGGCATCGCCCTCGTGAACATGGGGTCGACTCCGGTTCGTGCCAGCGCAGCCGAGGCTGCCGTCGCCGGCGGTGCTTCGGCAGCAGACGCCGGAGCCAAGGCGGCCGACGACACCGACCCGCCCGACGACCTGAACGCCGACGGCGCCTACCGAGCCCACCTGGCCCGCGTGCTCACCGAACGTGCGCTCGAGGCGGCCAACGGCTAAGAATTCCAACGGTCGCCTTCTCTTGGGGGAGTTGGCGAGCAGTGACCCGTACGCAATGCGAACGGGGGCTGAGGGCTGGCGTGGTCTGGGGGGTCCACGCCAGCCCTTCGCTATTCCCGCCAACGAACGGCAAGCCAGGAGCAGCTGACATGACACCACTCGATACGGCCGCAGTGGTGGCGAACGCGCATGCGCTCGATCACGAACACGCACGGCGGCTGTCCTCGGAGGTGATGAGCGCGTTGCATCAGAGCGGCGTCCTGCGCGGATGGATCGCCGCCGAGTACGGGGGTGCGGCATTGGGCGTATCCGACGTGCTCGATCAGATCGCAACGCTGAGCCGGGCCGACGGCGCGACCGGGTGGTGCGTGATGATCGCAAACACGACGGCGCTCACAAGCCATCACCTCCCCGCCGACTGGGCCGCCAAGATCTACGCCGACCCCTCCGCATGCACTGGCGGGTTCGCCCAACCGGTCGCTCGTGCGAGGGTCGTGCCCGGCGGGCTCGAAGTCACGGGCCGATGGAGTTGGGGATCTGGAACCGATCACTGCACCTGGGTTGGCGGAGGCGCACTCGTGGTCGACGAAGACGGACAACGAAGCGCCGCGCCTGATGGCGCGGTCGCCCCGTTCGTGTTTTTCGAGCCTGCCCAGGTCGAGCTACACGACGACTGGCATGTCAGCGGCTTGAAAGGCACGGCATCGGGCGACTACTCGGTCGCCGCCGCGTTCGTGCCCGACGGCCGATGGGCCGATTTCATGAACGGCATGCCGGCTATCGATACGCCGCTCGCCCGATTCCCACCGCTCGGCGCGCTCGCTGCGGGAGTTGCTGCGGTGATCGTCGGGTTGGCCGAACGGGCCATCGACGAACTCGTGGACCTCGCGGACCGTCGACCGGCCGGATCGTCTCGCACCCTCGCCGAACGCGCACCCGTGCAGGCGTCGCTGGCGTCGGCGCGGATCGCCGTCGATCAGGCTCGAGTCCACCTCACCCATTCCTGCGACGAGGTCTGGGCGGTCGCCGAACAGGGGGTTACCACCGATGCCGCCCGGGTCCAGCTTCGACTCGCCGCCACGGGTGCCGCGCAACGGGCTCTGGCCGCGGTCGACCTCTGTTATCACGCTGCCGGCGGTGCGGCGATCCACGACTCGAACCCATTGCAACGGGTCTTCCGCGACGCTCACGTGGCGATCTCCCACGGCATGGTGGCCGAACGTACCCTCGAGCCGACCGGTCGTTTCCTATTCGGCCTCCCCACGTCGACCGCTCAACTCTGACCGCGGTTGTAGGGTTCGCCAAATGAACAAGAGTGACTACCTCCGCATCTTGGAGGACGAGGGCAACGCCTTCATCGACGGGGTGTGTGCCGATCTCGACGGCACCATCGCGCACTGCGACGATTGGACGAACCGGGCGCTCGCAGCCCACCTCGGAATGGTGTGGTCGATCGCGGCGACGAACGTGCAGGCGGCCACCACAGAGTCCACGAAACCGGACGACGCTCGGAAGGCTCCTGCCGACGACGGCGAGATGCGCAGTTGGCTCGAAGGCCGGCTTCAGTTCGCGCTCGACGAGCTGGCGGCAGCCGAACCGTCGGCTCCGTCGTGGACGTTCGCTGCCGACGACCAGAGTGCCGGTTTCTGGCAGCGTCGGATGGCCGCCGAGACGGTTGTGCACCGCATCGACGCCCAGGTCGGTGCCGGCTGGAGCGTGGACTCCGTCGAGCCTGCCATCGCCGCAGAAACGATCGACGAGTACACGGTCGTCAGCCTTCGGTCCAGTACGAGTCGACCCAACCGTGACTACCCGAGCGAGTCGCTTCATCTTCACTGCACGGACACCGACGGCGAGTGGACGATGGTCGGCGACGGTGAGGGCGGTGTGACGGTCACTCGCCAACATGCCAAGGGTGATGCCGCAGTGCGGGGTCGAGCTCATGATCTGATGTGTTGGATCTGGGGTCGGCCGGCAGGCGCCGTCGAAATATTCGGTGACCCGGACGTGGCGACCGCGTGGCAGGCGGTGGCGCCGTGACGACCGAATCTCCCAGCCTCGATCTCGAATTCGTGCGGGCCCAGTTTCCAACATTCGACGAGCCCACCCTCGACAAGTGGGCCTTTTTCGAGAACGCCGGCGGCTCCTACGCCTGTCGCCAGACGATCGATCGGCTGCACCGCTATTACACCACCACCAAGGTTCAGCCCTACGCCCCGTACCCGGCGTCGGCCAACGCTGGCGCGCAGATGGACAACGCCCACATCCGGCTCGGCGGTCATCTGAATCTCGATCCCGACGAGGTTCACATGGGCCCGTCCACGTCGCAGAACACCTACGTGTTGGCGCATGCACTTCGGGCCGGATGGAATGACGGCGACGAGATCGTGGTCACCGACCAGGATCACGAGGCGAACTCGGGGGTGTGGCGTCGCCTCGCCGAAACCGGCATCACGGTACGAGAGTGGAAAGTCGATCCCGACTCGGGGTCCCTCGACCCTGCTGCACTCGGCGATCTCCTCGGGCCGCGCACCCGCCTTGTGGCATTTCCGCACTGCTCGAACATCGTGGCTGAGGTCAACCCGGTTGCCGAGATCTGTGCGCAGGTTCGGGCGGCCGGCGCGGTGTCGGTGGTCGACGGTGTGTCTGCGGCACCGCATGGGCTTCCCGATGTGGATGCGCTCGGTGCCGACGTCTATCTCTTCTCTGCCTACAAGACGTACGGCCCGCATCAGGGTGTGATGACCGTCCGGCGATCGGTCATGGAAACACTCACCAACCAGAGCCACTGGTTCAACGACGGCGAGGTGCACAAACGACTCGTCCCCGCCGGACCCGATCACGCCCAGGTTGCGGCCATGAACGGTGTGTGCGACTACATCGATCTGCTGCATGAACACCACTACGCCGATGGTGCGCCCGCCGCCGATCGTGCCCGCAGGGTCCACGATCTGATCCGCGCCCACGAAACCGAACTTCTCTCACCCCTCCTCGACTACCTCGGCACTCGATCGGACGCGCGGCTCGTCGGACCGACGACGGCAGAGGCGCGTGTGCCGACGGTGTCGCTGCAGCTGTCGAGCGATCCCGGTGAAGCTGCAGCGGCCCTCGCCGACCACCATGTGATGGCCGGTGCCGGGGACTTCTACGCGGTCCGGCTCATCGAGGCGATCGGCATGCCGGCAAATCCCGGAGTTTTGCGCGTGAGCTTCGTGCACTACACGTCGCCGGCCGAGATCGATCAGCTCGTCCGGGCGCTGGACGCCGTTCTCTGACCGACTATTCCATGCGCCAGTGAGACAGATCGCGTCCGGTTCGTCGTTCGAGTGACGCCATCGAGTCCTCGAGTTTGCCGAGCACGAGGGTGCGCGCTGTCGAGGAGACCGGCGGATAGACATCGGCGACGCGGTTCACTCGTCCGATGATCCGGCGGATGGGCGCCGGAGCCCTCTTCGTCAACAAGCGAAGGTGAACCGACCGGAAACGGTCGGCGCTGTTGACCACCCGCGCCGGACCGTCGAGGCCGAGAGATCCAACGCCGAGTGCGGTCGAGATCCCGTCGAAGAACTTCTCGGGATCCTCCACGAGCTCGTCGTACCAGAAGACGCGTACCTTCCGACCATGCTCTTTTTCGAGGTGATCGAGCTGGAGTCCGTAGGAATAGGTGTCGATGTACGGAAAGCCCGCTCCGTTGCCCGCGAGCTCGCGTTCGAGCGCATCGTCGAAGGAGCCGGAATCCATATTTCGGGCGCGCCGATAGTGGAAGAGCGAGTGACAAGCGTCGATCGGATTGCGAAACACGGCCAACAGCTGCGCATTGGGGAGTACCCCGTGCAATCTCCCCATCGCTTCGGGATTCGAGAGGTACAGCGGCGATGCCTCGCCGGCAACGACGCCGTCGGCTTCCGGGGCGAAATGTGACGCGTACCAGGGAACTCCACGCTCCCAATGCGTGTCGAAAAATTCGATCTCCTTTACCGCCGGCATCGAGATTTGCGGATGGGAGCGGAGGTGATGAAACACCGTGGTCGTGCCGCACCGCGGTGAACCGACGATCACGAAGTCGGGGAGGCGCACGTCAGCCACCACCGGTACCCCAGGCCGCCTCATCGACGAGCACGGTTGCCCGCGCTTGCGTGGGCAGAGTGGCTGGGATGCCGGGGTCATTGTCGAGGTACCGCGAAAGAGCAACCTGTTTCGATTCGCCTCCGATCACCCACAACTGCTGCTTCGCACGATCGAGAACCGGCCACGTGAGGGTCATCCGTCGACGGCCCTGATAGTCGCCGGTGAGCGCGACGTCGCGATCGGCGACCTCGAGCACGTCATCGCCCGGGATCAACGATGCGGTGTGCCCGTCTGATCCCAGTCCAAGCTGCACCAGGTCGAGGACGACGGGCGCACCCGCCAGCGCGTCGATTGTGGCTGCGTACTCGTAGGCGGCCTCGTCGAGATCGGGCGCCTCGACGGGCATCAGGTGGACGCCCGCGACGTCATGACGCTCGAGGAAGTCGGGTGAGAGCAGAGCTTCGCGGAGCATCGTGGCGTTGCGATCGGCATGGTCGGCTGGTGCCACGCGCTCGTCGACCTGGCACAGGTGGACGCGGCTCCAATCGAGGTCGGATGATTCGCGAAGCAGCTCGAGCATGCGCCGCGGCGTCGTACCGCCCGACACCGCCCACACGAACAGACCTCTTTCACCGATCGCCTCGACCGCCGCCGCGACCACGATCTCCATCGCACGCGTCGCAAGCGCCTCAGCATCGACGAGAACCTCGACGTTCACTCGCAGGGTCTCGGTGCAACTCGATCGGCTTCCGGCGGACCGTCGCTCCCAGGGAAGTACGGGATGACCGAGTGCAGGGGCGTGAGCATGGGCTCGACGATTCGCCATGCCTCCTCGACACCGTCCTGACGAGCGAACAACCGCTCGTCGCCGATCAGCGCGTCGGCGATCAACCGCTCGTACGCGTCGGGACCGTCGCCACCAAGCACCTCCTCGTAGTCGACCGACATGTCGATCGCCCGGCTCACCATCTCCATTCCGGGCACCTTCGCCTGCATCGTGAGCGTGATGGTGTCATCGGGTTTCATCCGGAAGCGCAGCCGATTGGGCTCGGGCAGATGTTCCTGGTCGGCGAAGAGCATGCGGGGAGGTTGCTTGAACTCGATGACCGCTTCGGTCACCGTTTCGGACATCGCCTTGCCGGTGCGAATGGTGAACGGAACCCCGGCCCATCGCCACGAGTCGATCTCGAGCCGCATGGCCGCGAATGTCTCCGTATCGGATTGATCTGCCACACCCTCCTCGTCGCGGTAACCGACGTACTGACCCCGGATGACCGACTCAGGATCCATCGGGCGCAGCGCGCGGAACACCTTCACCTTCTCGTCGCGGAGCGCGGCCGGATCGCTGCTCGCCGGCGGCTCCATCGCAAGCAGCGCGAGGATCTGGAGGAGGTGGTTCTGGACGACGTCGCGAATTGCGCCGACGTTGTCATAGAACGCACCCCGACCCTCTGTCCCGAACGACTCGGTCATCGTGATGCTCACCGACTCGACATGTTGCCGATTCCAGACCGGCTCGAGCAGGGAGTTCGCGAAACGGAACACCATGAGGTTCTGGACCGGCTCCTTGCCGAGGAAGTGATCGATCCGGAAGATCTGGCTCTCGTCGAGATGTTTGTACAGGGTCTGGTTCAGCTCGCGCGCAGACTCCAGGTCACGTCCGAACGGTTTCTCGACGACGACGCGACCCTTGTCGGTCATTCCCACTCCGGCCAGGCCCTCGACCACATCGTCGAAGAGTCCTGGAGGGATGGCGAGAAAGCTGACGGGGACTGCCGCTCCGCCGGTGAGCTCCGCCACCTTCGTCCACGTTGACGAGTTCGTGTAGTCACCCGGGAGGTAGCGGAGGTTCCCGCAGAGCCGATCCATCGCAGCTGCATCGACTTCGTCGACCGATTCAGCGACCGCTTCACGTGCTCGGATACACAGCTCGGCGTCGGTCCATTCGCTGCGAGCGATTCCCACGATCGGGATGTCGAGCCGGCCATCGAGCGTGAGTTCGTAGAGCGCGGGGAACAGCTTCTTGCGCGCCAGGTCGCCCGAGGCACCGAAGAGCAGGAAGGCATCGGCGGTCAGCGGAGCCGTCATCAGGTGTGATCTCCGTCCTCGGATGGCTTCTCGTGGTGACCGCCGAACTCCTTGCGCATCGCCGACAGGACCTTGTTCGCATACAGATCGTTCCCTCGGCTGGCGAACCGTTCGAACAACGAGGCGGCAATCGTGTGTGCCGGAACCCCGAGTTCGATTGCCGCCTGCACGGTCCAGCGGCCTTCGCCGGAATCGGAGACCCGGCCGCCGAACTCGTCGAGTGCGGGATCGACGGCCATGGCGTGCGCCGTGAGGTCGATGAGCCAGCTGCTGATCACCGAGCCGCGGCGCCACACCTCGGCCACAGCGCCGACGTCGATGTCGTACTGGTAGTACTGCGGGTCTCGCAGCGGCGTGGTTTCGGCGTCGGCCTCGCGTTCGGATCTTCCCGCGCCCGCGGCTGAAATGACGCCGAGGCCTTCGGCGATCGCGGCCATCATCCCATACTCGATCCCGTTGTGAACCATCTTGACGAAGTGGCCCGCTCCGTTCGGACCACAGTGCAGCCAGCCGTGCTCTCCGGGACGCGGCGGACTCCCGTCGTCGATCGTCCGCTCGGCGGAGTCGATTCCGGGGGCGAGTGTGTCGAGCAGCGGTGCGAGGTGTGCGATGGCGTGGCCGGGTCCGCCCACCATCATCGAGAAGCCGCGCTCGAGACCGTACACGCCACCTGAGGTCCCAATATCGACGAATTCGATCCCCTTGTCCTTCAGCTCGGTGGCTTTGTCGACGTCGTCCTGCCACATCGAGTTGCCGCCGTCGATGATGATGTCGCCCGACTCAAGGTGTTCGGCGACCGCATCGACCGTGCTCCCGGCGTATGCGGCGGGAACCATGATCCACGCAACCCGGGGCGGCTCGAGCGCAGCCGCGACCTCGGCCAGGGTGGCCGCTGGCTCGGCGCCCTCGGTGGCGAGCTCGGCCACGGGCTCCGGGTTGATGTCGTACACGACGGCCTCGTGCCCATCGCGCATCGCTCGACGCGCGAGGCCGGCTCCCATTCGTCCCACACCGACCATCGCGAACTTCATCCACTTCCTCGTTTCGTCGTCGCTCGCCAAGCACGAACCTGAGGAACAGTATTCGCGATCACCCAACTGTCAGCGGGGAGGCTCCCCCGAGTCATCTCCCCCAACCCACGGCACCATGGAACAATGCCCGTCGCCGTCATTGTCGTGGTCGACGCCGAACACGCCGAGCTGGTGTCGATCGAGCTGTTCGATCTCGGTGCAACCGCGATCGGTGAGGCGGCGCGAGCCGACGGGCAGATCGCGCTGACCGCCGGTTTCGCCTCGACGGACCAGGCACAGTCGGCGGTCGACCGGCTCGGACCGCGCGACGCGACGATCGACCGCGACGCCGATGCCGACGGCTGGATCGAGACCCAGCGGGAAACGTTCTCCCCCACCGACGCCGGCACGTGGACCGTGCGAGCGCCGTGGCACGCCGCGACCGGCGACCCGACTCGTATCGACCTCGTCATCGATCCTGGAGCCGCGTTCGGGCATGGCGGCCACGCCACCACGACCCTGCTTCTGGACATGATCCCTTCGGCAGTGGAACCAGGGGCGCACGTACTCGATGTGGGGACAGGCACCGGGGTGCTCGCGATCGCGGCCGCCACGATCGGTGCGACGGTCACGGCCATCGAGAAAGATCCGGTCGCAGTCGAGATTGCCCGCGGAAACGTGTCCCGGAACGGGATGGACGATCGCGTTCGAACCGAACTGATCGATGCCGGGTCGACTGCACGAGACGCTGACATCGCATTCGTGAACGTGACCATCGACGTTCATCGGCTGGTGGCACACTCGCTGAATTCGGTGCCTCTGGTTCTGATCAGCGGGATTCTCGATGAGCAGCTCGACGAGGCGGTGGCACTCTACGGCCGCCCCGTTCTCGAGTTGCAGCGGTCGAGGCCGTGGGTGGCCGCCAGGCTCGGGTCAGAACCAGTTCTCGCTCGATGACACGACCCACCACGTGAGCACGACAACGGCCGCGAAGAAGGCGACCACCCCGAGCGACATCAGCGCGCCTGCGATGCGGCGAGGCACCCGCCCTGAGAGCCGATTGAGGTCGGGCGCGACGGCCGGCTCCGAATCGTGGTCGACCTCAGTTGGGTCCTCGTAGAGATCGTTGGCGATGCTTTCGGCCACCTCGGGCTGGTCCTGATTCGGTACGACCAGCAGATGAGGGAGCGGCGCCGTGGCGGGCATGGTCTCGTCCTCATCGGCCACGTCCTCGGGCGGGTCGCCACTCTCGGAGATGTCGCTCTGATCCTCATGATCGAGCACCGGTTTGGGCGCGACGGGTTCGACGATGGCCGCCGGCTCGCTGCGCACGCCGGTGTCGATCGCCATGACCATTCGGTGGGCCTGATCGAGTGCCGCCGATGCCCGTTCGAGACTCTGGTATGCGGTCGTTCGTATCGTGGCGAGAGACGTGTGATCGCCTCGGACCCGGGCCGACAACGCGTCGACCGCGCCGCGTTGGGCTTCGAGTGCGTACTTCTCCGCGTCGTTGAGCAACGCCTGCACTCGTTTGCCCGAGCCGGACACTCGTTTCTCGATTGGCAAACTCCTGTGGGCGGCTCGAAGATCACGTTCGTCGACCAACATTCCTGCTGCGACGCGTCCGCCGGCGGACGTGTCGAACTCGCCGGGCGTCGCCGTCTCGCGGCGGAGCTCGGACCACTCGTCGATCGATTGCGGAGCGGGATACCCGTCCTCGACGGGCTCCCGGGCCGTGATGTCGGTCATTGCGCCCTCCACGTGACCTGCTCACCACTCTATGAGGGGCGCCGGGGCTGCTCCCAATCGCCTTGGCGCCAACAGGGCGAATTGCTGCTCGGGTCCCACCGGCATCGGGCACGAAGGCCACGGAAGGTCCTACGCTTCTACCAGTCGGCGGCGCGAACGGTTCGTTCCACGTCGACTCATCCCCACGACCAATCGGCCGATCCGAGGAGCCATGTCAACCGATCGAAAGAGCGCCGACTATTACCCCTTGCGCTGGAAAGTTGCCGATGCCGCCGAGGATCTGTTGGCGCTGCACAGGGGACGCGCCCTTCTCGTAGGCCTGTTGCTCGTCGCTGCGATCGCACTGGGTACGACATACGCGCTCACGACCGACGATGCAGCCGACGAGGACCTGATCACAACCACCGACTCCGGCGATGGCAGCGCTTCGACATCGACGCCCGCGAGTTCAGCGCCTTCGACGACCGCGTCGACCACCTCCTCCTCGACGACCTCGACCACCTCACCCTCGACGACCTCCTCCTCTTCGACGACGTCGACGACGGCGACCACCGTCGCCGTCTCCGAGCGAGCGCCCACGAGTGAAGACGTGTTCCTCGCCACCGAACCGGGGTCCGTCGTTCTTCTCGACCCTGCCGGAATCGACCTCGTCGGCGGACTGCCATCCGACGCCGTCGCCGACGAGACGTTGGCGCTCGTCAGCGGGCTGTTCCCTGATCTCGACATGGCCGACAACCAAGTCGTCGACGACCGCTACCCAACTCCCACCCAGATTCTGTTCCGGCTCTCCCAGCCCGACCTGTTCGAGTACAACCGCGACACCCTCAATGCGGCGTACACACCGCTCGTGGACCAACTCGGTGCCACGCTGGTCGCAACTCCCGAGTGGAACGT
>JBPCTR010000110.1:0-8099 GCA_051011575.1 Acidimicrobiales bacterium
GGGGGAAGGGGGAGAGAGGAAAACAAGACAGGGCTGCGAGCGGCAAAGGAAACGAGAGAATGACGGTCGAGCGCAGCATGCCGACGAGACTGAACGATTGGCCCGCAGCCGCCCAGGTCAGGAATGCGAGCGCGGTGAGGGCGAGACTGATCGCGAGCGCCACGTTCGTCCATCGCAGGTGCGTGCGACGAAGCACCAGCCCACCCAGGAATGCGATGACTCCGGCGAGCAGGATCGACAGGAATCTGGAGTCGACCTCCCACTTGATGTTCTCGTACTTGGCTCCTGGCAGCGACAGGTTGAACGTGGAGACATCGCCACCCTCGACACCGAAGCCGAACACCCAGAGGACGAAGGCACCCAGCACCACCAGTACGGTCCCGATCGCCGTGGCGCGACGCTCCTCGGGCGTCGCCCGTCGAAGCGTGGTGGCCGCTCCTCCGACCGTCTCCGCGGTCATGATCCCCACCCCGTCGAGACCGTCGACGTACCCGAGTCCACGGTCTTGATCCGATAAATCGCCCGCACGAGCTGCGGCGCAGCGATGAAGACGATGATGAGCGCCTGGAGGACCTGCACGAGGTCGATTGGGACCCCGGCTGCCCCCTGCATCTCGATACCGCCCGCGCGCAAGGCGCCGAAGAGGAGCCCGGCGAAGAGCACCCCGATCGGATGCGATCGGCCGAGAAGTGCCAGAGCAATGGCGTCGAAGCCGGTGTCGCCGGCGAAGTTCGAGAACGCACGGTAGGGCTCGAGTCCGAGCACCTGGTTGGCGCCGCCGAGTCCTGCGAGACCTCCCGAAACCGCCATCACCGAGACGTAGATCCAAGCGACGCTCATTCCGGCGTAGCGACCACCCTCGGGGTTGGAGCCGACAGCTCGAAACTCGTATCCGATCGTCGATCTGTACATGAGCCACCAGACGAACCAGACCGCTCCAAGCGCGACCAGGAAGCCGATGTGGACTCGATGGCCGTCGAAGAGCGTCGGAAACTGCGCTGAAGCGACAGCCTGTTTAGAGATTGGATCGTTGCGACCCGGAGCCTGAAACAGCGTCGTCGTCAGCAGATAGTCGACGAGAAACAGCGCGATGAAGTTCAACATGATCGTCGTGATCACTTCGTGGGCACCCGTGCGCGCCTTCAACAGCCCGGACAAGCCTCCCCAGAGGGCCCCGCCGATCACTGCTCCGAGGATCGCCAGCGGCACATGGATCAGCGCGGGAGCGTCGATGGTGAACCCGACCCACAGGCCGACCAGGCCGCCGATGTGCATTTGGCCGTTCGCGCCGATGTTGAACAGCCCCGCTTGAAAGCCCACCGCCACAGCGAGGCCGGCGAGGATGAGAGGAGCAGCGGCAAACAGGGTCTCGGTTATGGCCCGGCGAGACCCGAGCGACCCCTCGAACAGTGCCTCGTAGGCATCGCCGATTCCGCTCATCATGTTGCCGAGGGCCTCACCGGGATCGTCGCCCATGAGCTTTATGTTGTCGACGTCGGTCACCGCGATAATGATCGCCCCGATGATCAGGGCCGACACGAGCGCCAGCGCGGGCACGATAAGCGCCTGCTTGAGAGACGACCCGACGCCGGTTGCTCGAGCGAGCCAGTCTCCCGAATCGCCGCCCTCAGCGTCGATCGTTGCGTCTTCAGCGAGGTCTTCGCTTTTCGCGTCGTCGTCGGTCACGCCGAGACCTCCTCGCCCTGGCTGCCCAGCATCGCTAGTCCGATCTCAGTACGGGTCGCGGACCCATCAAACTCGCCGGCGATCCGGCCGTCGTACATCACGATGATCCGGTCCGAAAGCGCCATGATCTCCTCGAGCTCTGACGACACGATCAGCACAGCCGCCCCGTGATCGCGCTCTTCGACAATGCGCGAATGGATGTACTCGATCGAGCCCACGTCGATGCCACGCGTCGGTTGCGAGGCGACGACAAAGGTCACGTCGCGGTCGAACTCACGTGCGACGATCACCTTCTGCTGATTTCCGCCGGACAACGTCGAGACCGCCACGTCGATGCTCGGTGTTCGCACGTCATACTGCTCGACCAGTCGTGTCGCCTGTTCCTCGGCTGCGGGCCAATCCATTCGGATGCCGTGTGAGATCGGCTCCTCGTAGTACGAGTCGAGCACGATGTTCTCAGTCACAGTGAACGACAAGATCAGACCGCTGCGCTGGCGGTCCTCGGGTACGTGAGCGACGCTGCGTTTGTGGATGGAGCGAGAAGACTCCGTGGTGATGTCCTCGCCCTTGATCTTGACGAAGCCGCCAAGCGAAGGGCGCAGGCCGGTTATCGATTCGACCAGCTCGGTCTGACCGTTGCCCTGAACCCCGGCTATCCCGACGATCTCCCCGGCCCGCACATCGAACGACACGCCCTCGACCGCACGTTTGTCACGGTCATCGAAGACCACCAGATCCTCGACCGACAGGACTACCTCGCCCGGTTCTGCCGGGTCCTTGTCGACGACGAGATCGACCGGTCGCCCGACCATGAGCTCGGCCAGCTTCTCCTCGTCGACGTCTGCAGGAATCACTTCGGCCACCGTCTTGCCCCGCCGCATGATCACGATGCGATCGGCGAGCTCGAGGGCCTCGCCGAGCTTGTGGCTGATGAAGATGATTGCTTTCCCGTCGGCCTTGAGCCCATTCATGATGTCGACGAATCCCTCGACCTCGGTGGGGGTGAGTACAGACGTGGGTTCGTCGAATACCAGCACATTCGCGTCTCGTGCAAGCACCTTGATGATCTCGACGCGCTGCTGTAGCCCGACCGGGAGATCCTCGATGATCGCATCGGGGTCGACGTCGAGGTTGTAGCGCCCCGAGATCTCGCGAACCGTCTTGCGGGCGTTGCGCAAATCGAGCCAACCGAGTCGTTGAGTTGGCTCGTTGCCGAGCATCACGTTCTCCGCCACGCTGAACACGGGCACGAGCATGAAATGCTGATGCACCATGCCGATTCCAGCGGCAATCGCATTGCCCGGGCCGGTGAAGTGCTGGATCTGGCCGTCGATGCTGATCTCACCCGATGTCGGCGTGTACAGCCCGTAGAGGATGTTCATCAGCGTGCTCTTGCCGGCGCCGTTTTCGCCGAGCAGGGCGACGATCTCGCCTTCGGCCACCCGCAGGTTCACATTGTCGTTCGCAAGCACACCTGGGAATTGTTTGGTGATTCCCGATAGTTCGAGTTCCAAACCGTCCCCTCAGATCTGCGGTGACAGCACATTAGTCAGACATCATGCGGTCTGAAAAAGCGAGGAGGCGGGGGCTTCCTAGCCCCCGCCTCCTCATCCAGTCAGCCGATGGTCGGGGCCACCGACCACTTTGTCAGGATCAGTAGCCCACGGGCACGAAGTCGGCCTTGATCGTTCCGGCCGCGATATCGGCGAGAAGCTGGTCAACCTCGGCACGAAGCTCGTCGGAAACCCTGCCATCCCAATCGTGATATGGAGCCAGGCCGACACCGCCGTTGGCGAGCGTGCCTGTGAACGGTCCGGGCACCCAAGTTCCCTCGCTGTGTTCCTTGACCGCTTGCGCAACGAAGTCGGCGATCTTCTTCTCGACCGTGGTCAGCCACAGCGACGAGTACTGCTCGGGCATGGCGAAGAAGGCGTCGGCATCGACGCCGATCAGCGCCGCATCGAGACCGAGGTCGTTGATGGCGTCACCTGCGGGCAGGTTGATTGCGCCGCCGACAGGAATGATCATGTCGCAGTTCTCCTGGAAGAGGCTGTCCGCAGTGCTGCGGGCGAGGCCCATATCGGTGAAGCTGCCGGTGAAGTTGCCGTCCTGATCGTCGACGCTCCAACCGAGCACGTTCACGTTCGTGCCCTTGATCTCGTTGTAGTGCGCGGCCCCTCGGCTGAAGCCGTCCATGAAGATGGCGACGGTCGGGAAGTTGGCGCCTCCGTACGTGCACAACACCCCGGTGTTGCTCACGCCGGCGGCCAGGTACCCGGCCGCGAAGGCGGCCTGGTCGGTCTGGTACACAAGCTCACGAACGTTTGGCAGTGCGAGTGGGGCAAAGTCTGCGTCGGTAAGAACGTTGTCGATCATGGTGAAGGTGATGTCCGACAGGTCGGGGGCATTGATCGCCGTCACCTCTGCAACGTCGAAGCCGACGGAGACGATGTGCTCACAGCCCTGCGAGACCATCTGATCCATGTTGGGTTGGTAGTTCGATGCCTCTCCGGACTCGAGGAAGAAGGAGTCGTCGGTGGCATAACCTGCTGCCATCGCGTCCTGCACGCCCTGCCAGGCGCTCGCGTTGAAGCTCTGGTCATCCACGCCGGCGAGGCCGGTCATCACACACGTCTTGACCGGGGTCACGTCGGCCATCGCCTCGGTTGTGTCGGTGTCGGCGGGCTCGGTGTCGTCGGTAGCCGCCGTGGTGTCCGGTGCTGCCGTCGTGTCGGGCGCTGCCGTCGTGTCAGGCGCCGCCGTGGTATCGGCAGTGCCCGTTTCGTCGTCGCTGCCACATGCCGCCGCAACGAGACTCAATGAGAGCAGAACGCTCAGAATTACTAGGAAACGCTTTCGCATGACCCCTCCGTATCTTGGACCGGCAGCGATGCCGGCCGTTTTTCGTATCCGCGAACCTATCGGGTCAGACGGAATCGTGGGCAGCGGCCACACAAAACAACGTCGTTTGTGACGAACGTGTGAAGGGCCTCAGCCGATCGCCGACGACACGGGCGTGCGACTCTCGATCGCGATCGAATGATCGAGTGTCGGATCGAGCTCCGGATGATCGATACGGAAATGCGCACCCCTCGACTCGCGGCGCGTGAGGGCTGCATCAACGATGAGCGACGCGACCGCCGCAAGGTTGGACGCCTCGGGATGGACTGCGAGCCGTGGTCGAAGCCGGGCGATCTCGCTTCTCGCATGGAGGAGCCCAGCCGCTGAACGCACGATTCCGCCGAACTCCCACATGATTGTCCGGAGCTCGTCGACCTCGGCCGGCATCGTGTCTCGGTGATCGGCGCTGCCGCGGCGTGTGGCCCCAGCGGAGATGCTCGGTCCGGTTGGACCATGGGCCTCCGCCCCGATCGTCTCTGCGATCAGCCGGCCGAAGACCAGCCCCTCGACAAGGGAGTTGCTCGCGAGTCGGTTGGCGCCGTGGAGGCCCGACGACGTGACCTCTCCGGCAGCGAAGACACCGGGGATGGAGGTGCGACCCGCATCGTCGACCACGACACCGCCCATCGTGTAGTGCTGCGCCGGGGTCACGGGTAGGAGGTCGGTCGTGATGTCAAGACCGGCACGAGCGACGTTCTCGGCGGCGGTCGGGAACCGCAACGCCACATCGGGTACGTGTCGGACGTCCAGGTAAACCGAGCCTTCACGTAGTTGGCTCCAGATCGCTCTCGCAACGACGTCGCGAGGCGCGAGCTCGGCGTCGACGTGTTCGCTCACCATGAACCGCTCGCCCGCCGCGTTCACCAGCACACCCCCCGCGCCCCGGAGCGCTTCGGTGAGGAGCGGAAGTGGGTCGCGACCGACGGCGAGCGCGGTCGGGTGGAATTGCACAAACTCACAATCCTGGACGGACGCACCGGCGCGCCACGCCATCGCAAGCCCGTCACCGGTGGACTCCACCGGGTTCGTGGTGGCGGAGTAGACCTGACCGAGACCCCCGGTGGCCAACACCACCGAGTCGGCTTCGATCATCACGCGCGTTCCGGCGGCGTCGATCACGAGCACGCCGGTCACAAGACCGTCGGAGAGGATCAGATCGACGGCGAAGGTCTCCTCCATCACGTCGATGTCGGCCCTGGAAACGACGGCGTCGGCCAGCGCTCGAACCACCTCCTTACCAGTGGCATCGCCCGCGGCGTGCACGATCCTGTGGGTGGAGTGTCCAGCCTCGCGTCCGAGTGAGAGTTCTCCGTTCTCGCGATCGAACTCGACTCCCTGCTCGGCGAGCCAGGCAATACCGGCGGGTGCGCCCTCGGCCACGAGTCCGACCACATCGGGATCTCCCAGACCGCCCGACACCCGAAGCGTGTCCGCTGCATGCTGTGCTGCCGAGTCGCCCGGGCCGACCGCCGCCGCCAGACCACCCTGCGCCCAACGGGTCGAGCCTTCGCCGAGAACAGTCTTGGTGACGACGGTGCACCCCTCTAGATGGAGCGCGGCGCTGAGGCCGGCGATCCCCGACCCGATCACGACGACACGATGGGTCATGTGACCGCCAGCATCGCTTCGAGCGCACGGCGGGCACCCGCGGCGATCTCGGGATCCACATGCACCTCATGCTTCATGTCCTCGAGCGCCGTCCGAATGTTGTGCACGGTGATCCGCTTCATGTGGGGGCACATGTTGCAGGGACGAACGAACTCGGTGTCCGGTGCCAGCTCGGCAACGTTGTCCGCCATGGAACACTCGGTGATCATTGCGACTCGAGGCGGGTGTTCTGTCTCGATCCAGTTCGACATGCCGGCGGTGGACCCGACGTAGTCGGCCTCGGCGAGCACGTCCTGGGGGCACTCGGGGTGGGCAATGATCTTGAGACCCGGCGTCTCGGCACGAAGCGCCACGAGCTGCTCGCCGGTGAATCGTTCGTGCACCTCGCATGCCCCCTCCCACACGATGATCTCCTTGTCGGTCTGAGACGCGACCCAGGCTCCGAGGTACTGGTCGGGAGTGAAGATGACTCGATCGGCGTCGAGCGACTCCACGATCGCCACTGCGTTCGACGACGTGCATGTGATGTCGGACGCGGCCTTCACCGCGGCCGATGTGTTCACGTACGTGACGACCGGAGTACCGGGATACTGGTCGCGTAGCAGCGCGATGTCGGCGGGTGTGATCGATTCGGCGAGCGAACAGCCGGCGCGCGTGTCAGGGATGAGCACGGTCTTGTCGGGGCTGAGGATCTTGGCCGTTTCGGCCATGAAGTGAACTCCAGCCATCACGATCACGTCGGCGTCGGTGTCGGCAGCCATACGAGCGAGCTGTAGTGAGTCACCGCGCAGGTCGGCAACGCCGTGGAAGATGTCGGGGGTCATGTAGTTGTGGGCGAGCACGACGGCGTTGCGGCGCTCCTTTAGCGCATCGATGTCGGTGAGGATCGGTTCGAGGATCGCCGCTTCGATCTCGGGTATCACTCCATCGAGCCTGGACAGGGTCATCGGTTGCCCGGACATGGTGCTCGCCTTTCCGTCGTGGTCGACGTACTTATACTCAGTGTGAGTATTTATGATGACCACTTTAGCGGGTCGAGCGCACTATCGGTAGGGCTGGCCCACTCCAGGTCGAAGTTGTTCGAGCTGCACCTCGGGTCGATACCGGAACAACTCGGCCGGTCGCCCGCCCCGTGACGCCCGCTCCCCCGTTCCCTCGACGAGTCCCGCCCGATCCACCAACCGTCGAAAGTTCTGTTTGTGCAGCCGAATACCGACGAGCGCCTCGGTGCAGCGCTGCAGCTCGAGCAGGGTGAAGGACGCTCCCAGAAGATCGAACACCACAGGTCGGTACGTGATCTTGCCGCGCAGTCGGCCGAGCGCCGTCGCCACAATTCGGCGGCCATCCAGATGCATGGCACGACCAAACGTTGGGCCCGCGCCCCTTCGTGATCTGTCGATCCACCACTCGTCGACCAGCTCGGCTTCGTAGAGCAGTTCGTAGCGATCGAGCGCCCGAACGCCATCGAAGGGTTCACCGAACGCAACCCCCACCCGAGAACGTCGGGTTTCGTCGGAACCAGCCCATTCGTCGAGGGCCGTGTGGATCTCTTCGAGCACCGCCGGCGCGCCGTCCCGGTGATCCTCCCACGGCAACGCTTCGTAGTAGTCGAGCCACTCTGCGCCCGACGCCACGTCGGTCTCCTGAACCAACGCGAGATAGGCGACACTGACCGTCCGTTCTGTGTTCTCACCCGCTTCGCGTCCCAGATCACCGAACGTGTACAGCTGCTCGACGTAGCTCACGTTGAGCCCGGTTTGGGCCTCGATCGCGTGCCGCATCGCTCGGTCGAGCGTCGTTTCGTCACTCAAGGTTGCCGATGGCACGCGGAACGGACTGTCGTCGCCAGCGACGACGAGCAGCCGAGGAGCATCGTCGGTCACGGCAAAAACGACCACGTCGAG
>JBPCTR010000111.1:0-41041 GCA_051011575.1 Acidimicrobiales bacterium
GGGGCCGGTATGGAGGGGTCTTAGGCCTGGTTAGAGACTGGTTGGATCCCACGCCCTGTCGACCAGAGCCTGTGGATAACGCCGATTTAGCATTGACAAATCAAGGGAGAATTCGTCTAACCGCCCACTTACCGCTCGATCGGAAAGTGAACCGCATGATCGAACACAGCTATGGTCGGGTCGTGCGGTTCCAGGTCCTCGGACCGATGCGGGTGACCGCCTACGAGAAGGATGTTCCACTCGGAGGGCGTCAACAACACCTGGTACGGCATCGACAACTGAACTACTTACCCGCTACTGACCGGGCTCGTTCACTGTGAGCGCATGCCAAGTGCGAAGTATGGTCGAATCATGCGATACCGGGTCTTGGGGCCCGTGCGAGTCGAACGAGACGGGGAAGAGCTTCCTCTGGGCGGACCCCAGCAACGTCTTGTCTTGGCGTTGCTCATCGCGGCCGCGGGCAGAGTGGTCTCCAGCTCGAACCTGATTGACGCGATCTGGGCTGACGATCCTCCGCCGACAGCCAAGAAGACGATTCAGGGCTACATCTCTCATCTTCGGGCCCAACTGGGTGAGGCTCTTTTGACGCAGGGCAGCGGCTACTCGCTCGACACCCGCGGAGCTGTGGATTCTCTCGAGTTCGAAGAGTTTCGGCAGAGGAGTCAAGAACTTCTGGACGTCGACCCAAGCCAAGCTGCATCGGTGTCTCGCGAGGCTCTCGCACTGTGGGATGGCCCAGCGTTCGCCGATCTGTCCGACCAGCTTGCGCTCGCACCTGACATCGCGCGGCTGGAGGACCTTCGAATTGAGGTCCTTGGCGATCGCGTCGATGCGGATCTCGCCTGTGGCGGACACAGTGGGCTGATCGGCGAGCTCGATGGCTTGACCCAGGAGTTCCCGCTTCACGATCGGTTCCGGGGCCAACACATGCTCGCCCTGTATCGGGCTGGCCGCCAGGTTGAGGCGCTGCGGTCGTTCGAACGTACGCGGAGGTTTCTCGCCGAGGAGATGGGCCTCGACCCTTCGGTAGAGCTCCGCGAGCTGGAGCAGAAGATTCTCGATGGCGACGGCTCGCTCGATCTCGATCGAGAAGGCGACCAGACGGGCAGATCTGCGGTGCGTGGCTATGAGCTTCGTGAGGTCGTGGCGACGTCGGACTCGGTCGAGGTGTACAGGGCGTATCAGCGGTCGGTCGGGCGGGAAGTCACTGTCCAGGTGCTCGGACCCGGTGTGGCTGACGATCCGCAGTTCATCGCCAACTTCATGACCGAGACGCAGATGGTGGCGGCGCTGGAGCACCCGAACATCGGGTTCGTGTACGACACGTGGCGAGAACCAGGTCGGGCATATCAAGTGAGCAGGTGGTTTCCGGGCGGCTCGCTCGCCGAGCGGCTCTCGACAGAGCGGGTCTCGGCTCCGAAGGCGCTACGGATCCTTGATCAGGTGGGTAGTGCTTTGGCCTTCGCGCACCGGCACCGTGTTCCACATGGCCACGTCACCCCATCGACGGTGATGTTCGACGACGAGGGAAACGCGTACCTTCGCGACTTCCTCGTCGGTCGCAACGGGCAGGCAACCTCTGACAACGACCGGCGAGACTTCGCGGCGCTCGCTCACGTGTTGCTCGCTGGCACGGCTCCTCGGATGGTGGATGGACACCTTGCCGAGGCGATCGCAATCTCGGACGTCCCACAAGCAGCTGTCTCCGTGTTCGACGTCGCTCTGGAGCCAGCGAGCGGCTACGCCCGCGTAGAGGACTTTCTCCGCGCACTGCATCAGGCGATGGGCGTCGAGGCTTCACAAGGCGGCGCAGCCGAGGCGCCAATGACCGCTGTCCGAAACCCGTTCAAAGGTCTACGGGCCTTCCAGGAGGCTGATGCTGACGACTTCTACGGCAGGGATGAGCTGATCGACCGACTGGTGGGTCGGCTCGCCTCGAACCGGTTGGTCGCCGTCGTTGGCCCCTCGGGCTCAGGTAAATCGAGCGCAGTGAAAGCAGGCCTGTCGGCCCGAATCAGAAGTCGCCACGGTGGTCCTATCCGTCTCCAAGCGGAGATGTTTCCCGGTGCGTTCCCCTTCGAGGAGCTCGAGGGTGCCTTACTGCGGGTAGGAGTCAACCGCGACAGCGTCATCAGCGAATTGCTCAGCGACGAGCGTGGATTACTGCGGGTTCTCAAGCAGATCATGCCGGCGGACGACGCGGAACTCCTTCTGATCATCGACCAGTTCGAGGAATTGTTCTCGATGGCGACCGACCGAAGGGTCACGCAGCTGTTTCTCGACAGCCTGATGACGGCGGTTTCCGACCCTCGCTCGCGACTGCGGGTGGTCGTCACGATGCGGGCCGACTTCTATGACCGTCCGCTCCAGCATCCGGAGTTCGGAGCACTCATCGAAGCCGGGTTGGTGTCGGTCACGATGCCGGACCAGGTGGGTCTCGCCGCGGCCGTCGCACAACCCGCGATCGCTGTCGGGCTCGACTTCGAGGCAGGTCTGGTCGATCGCATTGTACGCGACCTCAGCGATCAGCCCGGGGGGCTTCCACTTCTGCAATACGCGATGACGGAGCTCGTCGAGCAACGGACAAGTGACGTGCTGACCTATGCGGCCTACGAGTCGATTGGCGGCGTGTATGGGGCGCTCGGCAAGCGGGCCGAGGATCTCTACGAGGCACTTCCACCGCCAGGCCAGCGCGCGATACATCAAGCCTTCCTTCGAATGGTCACGGTCGACGAGGGCGCAAAGGATCTCCGCCGGCGAGTGACCCGTGCGGAGCTTGCGGCGACGGACGTCGATGATGCTGCCTTGGCAGAAGCGCTCCAGCTGTATGGCAGTCATCGTCTTCTGACTTTCGATCGCGATCCGACGACCCGGGCCAACACGGTGGAGGTCGCACACGAGGCACTGACGAGGGAGTGGGATCGCCTCGACGGTTGGATAACCGATGAACGCGACGACCTCGTCGTCCGTCGTCGAGTCGATGAAGGTCTCGCGGAATGGAAAGACGCCGGCGAGGACCCCAGCTATCTGCCCAGTGGTACTCGCCTGGCTCAGTTCCAGGATTGGTCGACGTCTACAACGCTGGCGCTCAGCGCCCACGAGCGAGGATTTCTTGACGCAGGGGCTGACCGCGAGGACCAGCAGCGCCGACGAGCAGCAAACAGAAGAAAGGTCGTCGTACTTGGCCTGGCGGCAACCAGTGCGGTCCTGGCGGTTCTCGCGATCTTCGCGCTGGTCCAACGGCAATCGGCCGATCGGGTGGCTCACGCCGCCGAAACCGGCCGACTTGCATCGGAGGCCGTGGTCGTCACTCAGTCGAATCCGCGAGTCGGGCTTCTCATGGCCGCAGAGGCCTTCCGCCGGGATGCGGGGGCTCGGAGCTTGGGAGCGCTTCAACAGACCATGATCGAGGCGGCGCCGTTCACGGGTTTCGCAGACATCGATGCGACCCGGCTCGAGTGGCAGGGGCAGCGAGTATTTGCGTTGCGGGATGGTGGGGTCGACGTGCTCGATTCGGGTTCACTCGAGCGGACACACCAATTCGATCTGAACGTGGCCGAGGAGCCACCGCAGTTGCTGCCCGGGTTGCCGGCGAATGCCGACGGCGAGGGCGTTCCGTTTGTCGCCTCATCGGACGGACGGTTGGTCGGCGTCGGTACCGTTGATTCGAGCTTCACCCTCATCGATGTCGCCGCTCAGCAGCTGGTGGAGATCCAACTCGAGAGCATCGCAACCTCTGCTGCCTTCAACTCGGGCGCCTCGATGCTGGCCGTCGGGGACCTTGATGGAAACACTCGTGTGTTCCGGATTCCGGAGATGACAGTTCTGTCTGAGATCGCTCCGATCGACGACGCAACATCGTGGGCGGACATCCCCGATGCCGAACACCGCAGCGGGGATATCCCGCTCTACGAGCAGCGCTCGTTCGCAGTCTCAGCTCTGGCGTTCAGTGGTGAGGGGGATCGCCTCGCGGTGGGACAGGGCCCCCGAGTGAGCGTTTTCTTGACCGAGACGTGGCGACCCACCGTTGGTCCTGTGACCACCTTGAGCACGATAAGCGACCCTTATGCTCCACAGTCACTCTGGTTCGACGGCGACGACGTTGTCGCTCACGGATTTCAGTACTTCTCGCACATCGATACGACGACCGAACGAGTACGCTTCGTGTCCGAAATTGCGACCGGCCGAAACGAAGAAGATTTCGCTCCCGTTGCCGTCGAACACCTTCCGACAGGCGAGAGTTTGGTACTGCTGCCAGACAGCAGATTGCGGCTGATCCAGACGGTGCCGCCACCGGAAACACTCACCTCATTCGATGGCATTCAGGCAGAGTCCATTTCGACTCGAGAGATCTTCCTGACCGCAGGCGTACGTGAGGCACTTGCCGTGAGCCCTGATGGCCGTGCATGGGTCGCCGCTCAAAGCGACGGCCTCGTGTTCGGGTCGATCGACGCAACGCAATTGCTCGCGGAAGCACTGTCAAGTCGAGAGGGTTCCCTCGGATCGTCGACTCTCCTCGAGGGAGGCCTACTCTCGGTGGGGTCGGACGGCTCGATTGTTGCGAGTGATTCTGAAGCATCGCTGACCCATCGAAGGACCAAGGATGGATTCAGCACGCCTCGGAGTGGCTTCCCTGGAACCCTGCGCATCGCCGAATCCGGTGTACTCGATCGCGACGATCCAATGATCCTTTTGGTCGAGGGCCGCGCTCGACTCTTTTCGAGTGAATTTCAACCACTTGAAACCCGGATCGCTGATTTCGACGGTCCCTTCAGCCTGTCACCGGACGGAAGGCTGCTTGCGCATGTCAGATGCGCAGACCTGCTCGGCGACGACGGCGAAGTCCTCGAGGATGAATGCTCATTCAGCCTTCGAGTGCTCGATGTCGGAGATGGTGGGCTGGTAGCCGAAGTCTCCATCGAAGAAGCGCCACAAATGATCGAATGGCGCCCAGATGGGCTGTCCGTGGTCGTGGTGGATGTGCTCGGGGTGATCAGCGCCTGGGACACGACGAACTGGGAGCCGCGTCGAACCCTGTCCGAAGACGTCCCTGGACCGACTGCTGCACTTCGATACAGCCCGGACGGGTCACTCCTCGCTCGTGTTGACGCGTCAGGTCGCGTGGACGTCCTGGAGTCGGCTACGCAGACCGTTCATGCTCAACTCGACGCCAATCGAGCCGCGGTCATGGAGCCCGCGCACGCGGAACACCCGTGGTTCTCCAGCGACAACACGTACCTTCTCACGAGCCACGACAGATCGGTTCGCCTCTGGGACGTCGAGGAGGCGATTCAGATCGGACTTCCCTTTCCAAACGATCTCGATGTGTCAGCTGGCGGCCGCACCGGCGATGTCCTCGATCTCGTGACCGCGGTTGACGACGATCTGTTGGTTTGGAACCTCGATACGTCGACCTGGTTCGACATCGCCTGCGACGCCGTCGGGCGGAACATGACCCGGGCGGAGTGGAACCAGTTCGGCCCCCGCGACACCGAGTACCGCGCGACCTGTCCCCAGTATCCGCTCGAGAGTTGACGTCTACACGAAGCCGAGTGCTCGGAGCTGTTGGTCCAACGAGGCCGCGTTCATCTCCGAGTGGATCGTGTCGACCAGATTTCCGTTCGCGTCGTAGAACGCTGTCATGGGCAGACCGCCAGTGCCGCGTAGATTCCGGTAAAGCCCATCTCGGCGGTTGCCCTTGATGTCCTTGGCCAACGGAAACTGTTCGATGTCGTTTCGTTCCGCCATGGGCCGCCAGTCCCCGGGTTCGATCGTGTTCACGAAAACGAAGTCGACCTGCCCCTCGAGCGCCAATGCCGTCTCACGAAAGTCCGGCAACTCGTCGTCGCACGCGGTGCACCATGATGCGAAGAAGTTGACCACTGTCGGGGTGCCCTCGAAGTCGGCGAGACGAACTCGTCCATCGGGATCGGCGTCCTCGTCGAGGGCCGGCAGATCCCAGTCGGCCACGGTCGTCACGCCGTCGCCGCCATCGTCGGCGGCGTCCCGGACACCGTTGAAGACGAGGACACCGACAATTGCCACCCCGATCCCGATGATGATCGCCCATTGGCCGGTGGCGCCCAGGCCCTTCCTCCTCGGCGAGGGAGCAGACGACTTCTTCGACTTCTTTGCGGCCATGTGCGCGTTCACTGCTCCCTATCCGAGATTGACGATCCACTCGAGACCTACGGCCCGTAGCGCATCCTGCAGCTCGGTCGTGACCCGAATCAACTGATTGGTCATGAGGAGAACGCCGAACCCCACCAGCGAAAGTCCCGAAAGCCACACGATCTGCTGCATGTGATTCTTCACCCAGTCGAAGGCGCCCGCGAGGCGGGTGAACAACAAGCCCGTGGCGAGAAAGGGCACCCCGAGTCCGAGCGAGTACGCGGCGAGCAACGACCCGCCGGTAAACGTACTGTCAGCCTGGGCGGCGATCAGAAGAATCGACCCGAGAACCGGCCCGATGCAAGGTGTCCATCCGAACCCGAACGCCGCTCCCGCCACCGGTGGTGCGGCCCGACCGAATCGACCGAGATCGGGATGAAAACGCGCCTCCTGATAGAAGCGCGGATTCTTCGTGACGATCGAGCCAATGAGGAACAGACCCATCGCGAAGACAAGAAACCCCGAGAGCCTCGTCAACAGCAGCTGGTTCTCGAAGAGCAGATCACCGACAGCACTCGCCGACAGCCCCAATCCGATGAAGACCGCGGAGAAGCCGGCGATGAACAGTCCCGTGTCTCGAGCGATCGGCCACGACTGGGACGATCCCTCTTCTTCAGCGCTCGTGATATCGAGGCCGGTGATCACCGACAGATACCCGGGTACGACTGGAAGCACGCAGGGCGAAAGAAAAGAAATCAGACCGGCGACGAACGCGATTCCATAGCTGAGGAGGTTTACGGATTCGATCTCGATAGCCGCGCCAACCCTGTCGGCACCCGCCGATGTTCCCTTTGTCTCAGCCCGATTCCTCGATCGCCATCACCTGGTCGACCCGGCGCTGGTGCCGGCCGCCCTCGAACTCGGTGCTCGCGAATATGTCGACGATCTCCTCGGCAACTCCGGTGCCGACCACGCGGGCGCCGATCGAGAGAACGTTGGCATCGTTGTGTGACCGAGCCATGCGAGCGGTGTACAGACAGTTGCACAACGCGGCGCGAACGCCATGAACCTTGTTGGCCGCCAGCTGTTCGCCCTGTCCAGAACCACCCATCACGATGCCCCAGTCGGCCTCGCCCGCGACGACCGATCGGCCGACGGCGGCACAGAACTCGGGGTAATCGACAGATTCTTCACTGTCGGTTCCGAGGTCGATCACCTGGTAGCCCTGCTCGCTCAGGTGGCTGATCAGATGCGCTTTGAGCGTGAAACCGGCGTGGTCGCTGCCGAATGCGACGCGTTGCGAGGGTGATGTGGACATGCAGGCATTCTCCTGTGCCGATCGACGGAACGACGAGGCGAAGCGGGCCGAATTACATCAGTTCTTGGGTCGAATGACCCGATCTCGCCCAGGGGTGTACATGTTCCGGACACTCCTGCCGATAGCCCACTCATGCAGATTCGTGTGCGCGTGGCTCGTCGACCCCGCCGGGGTGAACGGGACCGAGCGACACTTCGTGAGCGCGGGGCCGCGATGGTGGAGTTCGCCCTCATCTCTCCCGTCTTCTTCCTTTTGCTGTTCGGGGGGATCGAGATGGGTCTCATCTTCCGCAGCCATCTCGCGATCGAGGACATGAGCCGAAACGCCGCCCGTGTCGCTTCCGTGCAACGAGACGACCCCAACGCCGACCGCGCAATTCTCCAGGTCATCGTCGACCGCACCGCGAACCTGCAGGGCGAGGTGCAGAAGGTCATCATCTACAGCGCCGACACGCTCGACTCGGCCCTTCCCAGCCAGTGCATCAACATCGCCGACCAGCCCGTATCGGTCGCCAACGTGTGCAACTCCTACCTCGGCACCGACATCGCCGATGTCGCCGCCGGCACAGGCACTCTCGAAACCGGCCTCACGGCCGCGGAGCGCAACCAGTGGCGCAACCTCGGCATCTACGTCGAGCTCGAGCATCGAACCGTGACCGGTGTCTTCGACACGATCACCCTCGATTCCACGACGATCGAAGTCGTCGAACTCGACCTCTGAGTCATCCGGACCATCGGTGATCCGACGGACTCATTTTGGGTCTGCGGAGTGAAGAATCGCCTCCGGTTTACCGAGTACCTCAGCATGAAGAGCTTTCTCCGTTCTCACCTGACGCGTACCCGCCGCTCGTCCGATCGAGGCGCCGTGCTCGTCGAGGCCGCCCTCGCCATCCCGCTACTCCTTGCGCTGATCTTCGGCGCTGTCGAAGCAGGCATGGCGTGGGAGGCACGCAGCTCGTCCACGAGCGGCGTTCGAACCGGCCTGCTACGGGCGGCATCGCTCGGCGACAAGCCCGAGACCGACCTCCGCATTCTCCAGTCGGTGGTCGGCGAGATCGGCGCAGACCGTGTCGGCGACATCTCCTGGATCGTGATCTTCGACGGGACCTCGCCCGACCATGACACGACGGTCGCCAACTGTGCGGCGGCAATCGCAGGTCGGGGGATAGCGAATCAGTGCAACACCTACACCCCCACCGATCTGGCGAACGTCGTTGCAGCCACGACCACCGTGGGCGAGTTCGATGATGGCTCCAACTGGTCGGGCACCACGTATACGTGCGACAACACCAAGCTCGACTCGAACTGGTGTGCAACCAGTCGCATCAACCTCGAAGACGCCGACGTGACCAACGACTCTGTGAACGTTGGCGTCGCGATCGAGTTCAATCACGAATGGTTCACCGGGATCCTCCCAGGCAACGGCGTGACCTTCACGGAGTTCGCCGTCTCGTCGACCCTCGTCGGCGACCAGGCGGCGCCGATGGCAACCGCACCGACCACCTCGACGAGTACGACCTCGACCACGTCGAGCACGACGTCGTCAACGTCCAGCACCTCGTCGACATCCAGTACCACCTCGACGACCGCAGCGCCTCCCACGTCCTACGTGGCGAGTGCGGTCACGCTGAACGGTGACATGTTGTCCGGGACGGTCGACGGTCGCTCGTTCTATGAGAGCGACGCCCCCACCGACTACAGCGACCCGAGCTCAGGAAGCATCGACCTCACATTCGATGTACTCGCCGACGGCACCTTCCACATCAGCGCCGATGTCTGGCGCTATGCCAGCGGTGCCGGCAGCAAAGACTCGTTCTGGCTCGTGATCGACGGCGACGTCGCCAACGCGGTGACGTGGCACATTGGTGGCTCGGGATCCGACGAGTGGAACTCGGGCAACGACAGCCCCAGCTTTTCGCTGACAACGGGCTCCCACACCGTCTCCCTCTACGGCCGCGAGAAGGACAGCCGGATCGACTCTGGCTCGATCACGCTCGACGTCGAGTAGAAGCTCGATAGCCGCCCCTCATCGGCGGCCGGCACGCACCCCTGGGATCGTCACCGAATGGTGATGGCCCAGGGGTTCTTCGCGAGGTAGGTGTGGGCATCGAGGGGTTCCTCGGTTCGGAACCCGACGGGAAGCCACAACGTGCCCGCCTCGGTCCCCACGTAGATCTCCCACCCGTGCAGGCCTCGGAGATCTTTGGGCTCTTCCTCGAGAATCTCGACATACGCGAGTACGGCGTTCACGTAGTTGTCGGAGTTGTTGTAGCCCCAGAGTCCAGCGCGAATATCGTCGAGGCCTCCGCGACGCACCAGATAGCGGGCGGCGCCCGGAATCGCATCGGCGGGATCGTCGATGTCGCCTCCCTCGCTGACCTCCTCCCACGTCGACGGCAGGAACTGCATCGGCCCCTGCGCTCCCGCCGAACTCAAGCCGTCGATTCTTCCCATGCCGGTCTCGATCAAGTTGATGGCAGCGAGCACCTCCCACGCGATCCCCGCGGCCTCCTCGGCGGCCTCGTAGTGGCCGAGTAGGGCTTCGATGGGGAGTGGATCGATGATCTCCCAGGCGGGGATCTCGGTGAGCGGGGGAGCTGTGTGCAGCGAGCCCAACTCGGCTCGGGCCTGGAGGTGGAGGTCGGCCACACGGCGGAGCTCGAGCGGAAGCCCTGCGAGGAAGGCTTCGTGCCACTCGGGATTCCGACTCAGCATCCTCACGGTCAGCTGGAGCTCGTGCCCCAGGTCGGGCCACAGCGCCGGATCGGTCTCGTCGCGACGCAACTGCGACACCGTTCGTGTGAACGCCGCTGATGCCTCCTCGGCCGAGCGGGGTGCGTTCGGCACGGCTCGACCGTTGAACGCACGTACCGGAACAGTCGGCTCGGGAGCGGCCGTCGTCGTGGGCGTCACCGAGGTGCCCGTTCCGTCGTCGATGGGGTCGACAACGGCCTCCCTTGCGGCGGTGGACGCGGCTGGTTCACCCAGCGCGCGATCGACGGTTTCGCTCGACGTTGATCCGCAACTCAGCCCAACGACGAGGGGAATTATGGCCGCTCCGGCGAGTCCTGTCCGCACTCGCCCAG
Organism: Acidimicrobiales bacterium; assembly: GCA_051011575.1. Classification (GTDB taxonomy): domain Bacteria; phylum Actinomycetota; class Acidimicrobiia; order Acidimicrobiales; family SHLQ01; genus SHLQ01. The sequence continues at coordinate 10,515 of JBPCTR010000111.1, forward strand.
TCTTGCCGGGATCGCCGTATCGGCGCGGGAGTGCCCTAACCTTGGCTGAATGGATCAGCCCCGCCGCTTTGACGTGGCGCGTCTGTGGTCGACCTATGGCGTTCGCCTGATGCGATACGGCGGGGTGACGATCGTGAGTACGACCGTCGGTCTGTCGACGCTCGCATTTGGTCTTTATGTGCTCGGCTGGACGGCCCTTCCGTCCAACTTCCTTTCTGTTCTCGTGAGCACACCGCCTGCCTATGTACTGAATCGCCACTGGGTGTGGGAGCAGGGGTCTGGAGATCACAGTGTTGCCCGGGAGATCGGTCCGTTCTGGATCATGACGTTCGTGGGGTGGATCTTCTCGAGCCTCGCCGTGGGTCTCGCCGACTTGTTCACCGACGAGGAGCTGTTGATCCTTCTCGCTCAGGTCTCGGCATTTGGCACCCTCTGGCTCGTCAAGTTCGCTTTCCTCGAGAAGTTCTTGTGGAGACACGACGGCGATCGCGTCACCGAACCGGTCTGATCGATGGATCCCGCGATGCGGGCCCGAGCGGAATGCGCACGCGGGTTCATGCCTCCCGACGAGGGGCTCGCATTGCACCGCCATGCGCGGGCCTGCCCGGTACCGGGCCCGTTTCTCGAGGTCGGCTCCTACTGCGGGAAATCGGCCATCTATCTCGGCACCGCCGCGGCCGCGACCGAACGGGTGCTCTTCGCGCTCGATCACCATCGAGGCTCTGAGGAGAACCAGGCTGGCTGGGAGCATCACGAGCCCGATCTCGTCGATGCTGAGATCGGGAAAATGGACACATTGCCCGTGTTTCGTCGGACAATCCACGACGCCGGGCTGGAGGACACGGTTGTGGCTCTGGTCGGTGACTCCGCGCGGCTCGCAGCCGTATGGGAGACGCCACTCGCCCTCCTCTTCATCGACGGCGGCCACGGCAGCGAACCTGCTCACCTCGACTTCGAGGGTTGGACTCCCAAGCTGATCGCCGGAGGAACACTTCTCATCCACGACGTCTTCCCGGACCCGGCCGAGGGCGGTCGGCCGCCATACGAGATCTGGTTGCGAGCCCTCGACGCCGGGTTCGTTGAGGTCGACGCCGTCGGATCACTCCGAGCACTCCGTGCCCCCTGACGCACGGCTGGGTGAACACCGACGGGTGTGAGAAACTGGCCTTCATGACCCAGCACCTCAACCACGACGAACTGCTCGCCACGCTCGACGACGTCCGCAACTCGCCGACCGACGGTGGCACGCTCGAACTCATCGTGCAGCGCCCCGCCCCGAACGAACGGGTGGTTCTTGACGAGGGTGAACTCACCCAAGGCGAGGGTCTTTCCGGCGACAGCTGGAACGTGCGAGGTTCGAATCGCACCGACGACGGCAGCTCTCACGCCGACATGCAGCTCAACATCATGAACTCCCGGTTCCTCGCGGCGATTGCCGGAAGTGCTGACCGCATGGCACTCGCAGGGGATCAGCTGATCGTCGATCTCGACCTTCGCGAGGAGAATCTTCCCGCGTGGACTCGCCTGGCCATCGGAAATGCCGTCATCGAGGTCACCGATCAACCGCATGCCGGCTGCTCGAAGTTCACGGAGCGATTCGGTCTCGAGGCCCATCGGTTCGTGAACGGCGAGATCGGCTCGCCTCTCAATCTCCGCGGGATCAATGCCCGCGTGGTCACGCCCGGCTCCATCCGCCGCGGCGACACGATCAAGAAGATCTGATCGTTCTGCGGTTGGGCCGATGCCCTCTCAGGCGGGAAGCAGGTCGTGGTCGACGAACAGGTGCGAGGCCGCGGTGCGCCCGGTGAGCGCGTCGTCGGCGAGCAGGACCGCGGCAGACGAATATGTGGTTCGTTCTTCGGCCGGAAAATGCACCCGTTCGGGGTGCACCTCACCCGTCCAGTAATGGCCGTCGGCGGATCGAAGTGCATGGGTCGTCGCGAACAATGCCGCGGCCATGGTCGGATCGCCGGCCGCCAGGTAGGCAATTGCGCACTCGCTCGTTTCTCCGGTTGTCACCCAGGGACGGTCGCCCACGCACCGGACGCCCAGCCCGGGCATCGTGAAAACATCGTGTCGCTCAACGAGGTGAGTCAGCGCATCCACGCCGGTGATCGCGCCCGTGAGGACCGGGTAGTACCAGTCCATTGCCCACCGATTCTTCGGCGCGAACGCGCCGTCGGGACGCTCTCGCACCACCCGTCCCAACCGCTCGATTCGATCGCTCCAGTGCTCTCGGTCGATGTCCAGCTCTCGGGCGATGGCAAGCGCGGCCCTCGTCGAGTGGAACATTGACGACGAGCCAGTGAGTAGGGCGAATGACCACGGAGTTCCGTCGGAGTGGCGAGCCCACAGGATCTCGCCTCGCTCCTGTTGAAGTTGGAACACAAAGTCCATCGCTCGATCGACCATCGGCCACATCGCGTCGGCGAACCCGCGGTCGCGAGTGAGCAGGAAGTGATGCCACACACCGGTCGCGACATATGCGATCACGTTCGCATCGAACTTGTCCTGCACCACACCCTGGGCGTCGTAGTACTGATGCCAGCTCCCGTCGGGGAGTTGAAGGGATCGGAGCCATTCGTAGGCGCGTTCGGCCTCGGCGGTCCGGCCGGCAACCCCGAGCGCCATCGCGGCCTCGACATGGTTCCAGGGGTCGGCATGACCGCCCGGAAACCAGGGGATCATGCCCGATGGCAACTGCCAGGCGGCGATCGCCTGCGCCGTCTCGTCGATCTGGTCAGGAGTGAGGTCGCTCATCGTTCCGCCCCGCCCTCGACCGGCTTCGTTCCGTACACGACGAGACTCTTGCCCAGAATGGGATTCAGGACCCGATCGGCGGCTCTCGTGACCGTCGGCGCCTTCATGATGTCCCACGTGAGAAAGCGGTTGTACACGCTCGTGAGCTTGTTGTCGTGCACGTCCCGGTTCACACCTACAGCACATCTCAGCCACCAGTACGGGCTGTGCAACGCGTGCGCTCGATGGCGCGACGTGACGCGTAGCCCGGCCTGCCGCATGCGATTTGCCAACTCACCCCTGCCATAGATCCGGACATGGCCGCCCTCGGCTTTGGGGGCGTGGTACTCGTCGGAGATGCTCCAGCAGACCTTCTCGGGAAGCGTGGCCGGCACGGTGGCGGCGAGTGTTCCGCCGGGTCGCAGGATCCTCACGAGCTCTCGCAGCGCTCCGTGATCGTCGTCGATGTGCTCGAGAATTTCCGAAGCGATGATGCGATCGAACGACGCATCGGGGAACGGCAGTCGAGTCACGTCACCGTTGCAGGACGCCGACGACACACCCTCGGGCAGCTCGCCGGCATCTTCCATCGCCAGAACCGTTTTGTTCACCTCGAGAAGCTCTGGCAGCGCGAAATCGCTGGCCACCACGTCCGCACCGCGTCGGAGGGCTTCGTAGCTGTGCCGGCCAAATCCGCATCCAATGTCGAGAAGCCGGTCGCCCGCGTGGAGATCGAGAGTCTCGTAGTCGACGGTCAGCACGAACTCGAAGATTCCAAGAGGGCCCGGTACTGCTCCACCGTGCGGACGGCCGTGTGGCGCCAACTCCACTGGTCGATCACGCGCTCGCGACCGGCCGCACCGACTCGAGCTCGAGCCTCGGGGTTCTCCAGCGCCGTGCGGATCATCGCAGCGAGCGCCTCGGAGTCTCCCGGCGGAACCTGGAAACACGTCTCGTCATGGATGCCGGTCACCTCGGGCAGGGCGCCGCCGGTGGTCGCAATGAGGGGCGTCGAACATGACATCGCCTCGATCGCGGGCAGCGAGAACCCCTCGTAGAGGCTCGGGACGACCGCGAGCTCGGCCTCGGAGTACAGCTCGACGATCCGCTCGTCGGAGACGCCACTCACGAACTCGACGACGTCGTTCAACCCCAGCTCTCGAAGAGTGGCCTCGGTCTTCGAGCCTTCCTTCGGCTTACCGATGATCACGATCTCGACATGGCGCTCGGCGCGAACCTTGGCCGCAGCTTCGAGCAGGTGCACCAGGCCCTTCATCGCAACGTCGGCGCTGGCGGTCGTGATGATCCGACCGGGCACCCGTGCCACACCTTCGATCGGGCGGAACAGTTCGGGGTCGACGCCGACCGGAACGACGTGAATCCGGTCGAGCGGTACTTTGTGATCGGCGCTGATGTCCTTCTTCGAGTTCTCCGACACGGTCATCACTCGGCTCATCCGCTTCGCGACCTGCGTCTGCATCCGGGTGAACGCATACCAGCGGCGCTTCCCGATCTCTTCGGTCCACGAGCGGGCATGCGCGATCTCGAGGCGGCGATCGACGGTGATTGGGTGATGGATGGTGGCGAGCACCGGCATCAGTTTCTGGATGCCGAGCAGGCCCCATCCGAGCGTCTGGTTGTCGTGTACGAGATCGAATTCGCCTGCGCGATGGCGCAGGTTGTCCCACGCGCGCCAGGAGAAGGCCATGGGCTCGGGAAAGTTGCCCATGTTGAACGACGTGTTTTCGATCCAGTCCCATCGATCCTTCAGCTCGAACAAGCGGGGCTTGCGCATCGGGAAGTGATCGTTGAACGTTTCGAGGCTCGGGAGTTTGGTGAGCGGTACCCGGTCGTCGAGGATTGGATACGGCGGCCCGCCGAGCACTTCGACCTGATGCCCGAGGTCGACGAGCGCCTTGGTGAGGTGCCGGGTGTATACACCCTGACCGCCGACGTGGGGCTTCCCCCGGTACGACAGGTAGGCGATTCGAAGCGAGTCTGGCGACATGGCCGTGCGATTCTACCGGCGGGTAGCCTTCGCCCCCATGCGCGTGCTGGTCCAACGATGCTCCGAGGCCTGGGTCACCTCGGATGGAACCGAAGTCGGCCGCATCGGACCCGGGCTTTGTTGCCTCGTCGGATTCACGCACGACGATCTCGCGGAAGCGATGCCGCGGATGGCCGACAAACTCTGGAATCTCCGCATCATCGACGACGAGAACGGCGTCATGAACCGCTCGGTCGCCGACACCACGGGGGCCGTCCTTCTCGTGAGTCAGTTCACCCTCTATGGCGACGCTCGGAAGGGTCGACGGCCCACCTGGATCGATGCAGCGCGCCCCGAACACGCCGAGCCGCTGTTCGACTCGCTCGTGGCCGAGCTTCGACGGCTGGGTGCCACGGTCGAGACCGGCCTCTTCCGCACGGAAATGCAGGTGGGCCTCGTGAACGACGGTCCCGCCACCCTCATGATCGAGATGTGAACCGCCGGTGTCGATCGATTGCTGCGTAGGCAAAGGCCGCCAGCGCGAGCGCGAGCATCGGCCATGCGCCGAACCGCGTGGCGAGTGTGAGGCCCGAGCGCCGCTCGACCGATGCGTACAGGACCCGCTGCTCCGACACACCCGTGCGATCGAGCACGTTGCCGTCGGGGTCGATGATGGTGCTGAACCCGGTGGGAGCAGCTTGGAGCACCCAGCGCCCCGTCTCCATGGCTCGCAGCTGTGACGATGCCACCTGCTGCGACTGGAGAATCGTGAGCCAGTAGCTCGATCCGTTCGTGGGGTTGAGTAGCACCTCGCCCCCATCGCGAATCGCCGCGCGCCCTCGGCTGTCGAAGAAGATCTCCCACGAGATGCTCACACCGAACGTTCCGGCGGGCGTCTCGAGAACTGCCGGACCCTCGCCCTGGAGCACGTCCCGCCCGGGCACCTCATCGGAGAACCGCTCGATCAACCCTCGAAGCGGGACGAACTCGCCGAACGGGACGATCCGAACCTTGTCGTAGCGACTGACGGTCTCCCCCTCTGGCGTCACTGCTGTCGAGTAGTTCACCGTGTTCGACGGTCCGGCCGAATGGAACCAGCCAGGGATGAAGACCGCGTTTTGTTCCCGGGCGATCTCGGCGACGCTTTCGAGCGCTTCGGTCATACGGAACACGTCGTCGCAACGGCCGTCGGGTGTGGAGTCGGGCGACGGATTCACGACGTTCTCCGGCCACATGACAACGTCGACCGCGCGATCGATTGTGGCCGTCGCTTCTGCGTGTCGATCGAACACTCGCTGGTTCTCGCAGCGATCGGCCCGCGTCCGCTGGGGACCGCCACCCTGCACGACGGCCACATCGAGCACCCCGATCGGTGAGCCCGTCGGTGCGACGGCCGCGCCCACGATCACGACCACCGCCACCGTTCCCATGATCGGTGCCGCCAGATCGAACCGACGCTGCACCACCAGGCGCAGCACGCTCCCTGTGGCCACAGTGACAGCGGTGAGCAGCAACCCACCACTCAACGGCAGCACCCCGGCCAGAGGCGATTCCACCTGGGTCATCGGGATGGTGGCCAGCGGCACACCGCCGAACGGCCACGACCAGCGGAGCCACTCGGCGAGCACGAACCCAGCCGGAAGCAGCAGCAGCCTCCGGTCGTCGTTTCCAGACATCACGGCCACCACGCCGTATCCGGCGCCGAAGACGACGAACACGAACACCCAGCCTGGTGCGGTCAGATCGAACATCCAGAACTCACCCATCGCGAGCCAAACGAAGCCGGCGGCGTATCCCGAAGCGAAACGCTCGATGCGAGATGCACCTCCGCAGAGGTGATCGAACAGTGCGAAGCCGATCAGAGCGAGGGGCCACCATCCCCACGGGGGAAGGGAGAACGCGATCAGGAAGCCGGCGAGCGCGCCCAGGGGAATCGACCGACGGAGGAGCGCGCGCATGTGCGCCGAGACTACAGACTTGCGCTCCGCGAGGCCCCTATCCGTGGTTGCAGTGAGGGCCGTGTTCGTGGTTGATCTCGACCCGGATCTTCTTACGTACGGTGCCTTTCACGCCGAGCTCGACACTCGACGCGTACCCCATCAGGTTCGGTGCAACGTGCACCTTCAGATCGTCCTGACGGACGACACGGTACGGAGCGAGATTCTTTCCCTTGAGGTGCATGTCGACCGACACGTCGTACTTGGTACGGCCTCAACCGATGGGTGGGATGAAATCGATCGCCGCCACGCCACCGCGCTTGCGGATCAGTTGCGCCGCCTCGTCGGTCAGGAACAAATCCATGGGAGCCTCTCGATGTGCGCCGATGTTTCGGGTGCGGATCGGAAACGGGTCAACGGTCCCTGAATATTCCGCTCAGGCGACCATGGCATCAGATGACCGGAACCAGTCGCTGGACGTCTCGGATCACACCCACGCCTTTGATCGAAACCGAGACATTGGCCTCCGACTTGACCCAATCGGGAAGATCCGCCCGAGCGACCGCGCTGAGGATTTCGTCGGGCTGGGCCGCGCTGCAGAGCTTGGCCGCGAGGTTCACCGGCTCACCGATGTAATCGTCACCCTCGAAGAGCAGCGCTATGCCACTCGCGATCCCCACACGTACGTTCAGATCGGTGTTGCCGAAATGATGGATCAGATGAGCGCCGAAGGCGATCGCCGCCGTGGGATCGACCGAGACGAGCATCACCCCGTCTCCGAGCCACTTGGCAACGCGGACGCCCCGTTTGGCGGCGACATTGCGCGCGACCTCCCGGAATTCGCCGAGCAACTTGACGGCTCCGTGGGGCCCGTTCTCGCGGGTGTACCTCGTGAATCCCGACAGGTCGGCGAACACGAAGGTGCGATCGACATTGAGGTGTGCGTCTCCGGCCGGGAGTTCCGAGGGCCGTTCGTGGCCCGAGTTCTGCTTCGCCTGATGCCAGTCGAGCGCGGGACCACCGGTTGGACTCGGGTCGCCGAACGGCGACCTCGCGTCGATGTGATCGCTCGATTGTGCATCTGAGGTGGTCATCGCGACTTCTGCCCTGCTCGCCAACAAGTCAGTGAAGCACACCTCGGTGGTAAGCGCCCGACACCGTCAGGCCGATTCGAGGATTCGCGCCGCACCCAGACGGCCCGACGCCACGCACGCCGGCAGGCCCAGCCCACGCATTGCCGCTCCGGCCAGGGCGACCCCGGGGGCCTCCTCGGCCACCAGGGACTCGATGGTGTCGATCCGTTCGCCATGGCCCACGTCGTACTGGGGGAGCGAGTCGATCCACCGCATGATCGACACCGCGCTGGGGTCGGCAACATCGTCGCCGAGAACCGAGCGAAGATCGGTGAGGGCGGTCGCGACCAGCGACTCGTCGCCGAGTTCGCGCCATCGGCTGTCGGTGCGGCGCCCCACCGACACGCGCAGCACCTGGGCGTCGCCGTCGGTCATGTGAGGCCACTTGTTGGTCGCAAACGACACCGCCGTCATATGCCTGGCCTCGAGTCGAGGCACGAGCACTCCGCTGATCGAACGATCGATGGCATTCGGCAACCGAGGCACGAGCATCACGATCATCGCCACGGACGAGTATTCGATCCGACCCAATTCGGCGGTCGTTCGCGGAGCAACCGCTTCGAGCGCAGGGGCGTGTGCGGGGGCTGCGGAAACGACCCGGTCGAACAGCGCGGTGCCGAGGCGCCACGAACCACCGGCGCTGCGCTCGAGCAGCACGGGCGTACTCGTGTGCACTCGCGCCCCGGCTCGGACCCGGGCTTCCAGTTCGGCGAGAACCGCCCGCATACCGCCCCTTGGGGCGAGGAACACCGGCGCCTCGGGATCGACCGTTCGGGCCCGCATCGCCTGGGCGGCCCGGATGAGACTGTGATCGAGGGCTCTCGCGGCGCCGATCTGCGGGACGCCGCTCAACACGCTCAACCGGTCGGAATCGCCGGCGTTGATCCCCCCGAGGAGGGGGTCGACCACGTACTCGAGGACCTCGTCCCCGAGACGCCGTCGGACGAGTGCGCCCACCGACTCGTCGCCGCCGGGGCGATCGTCGGGAGCGACGAGATCGGCCGACGCCCGTAACACCCCCTCCGCACTCACCAAACCGCCGGACGCCAGCGCGTCGAGGTCGGTGGGGATGCCGAGCAGGCTCACCGGCAGATCGTGGAGATGGCCGTTGCGAAAGATTCGCGCATCACGCGCGGCGGGGCTGATCAGATCTGCGCCGAGTCCGAGACGCTCACACAGCTCGATCATCTGAGGAACCCGTGCAAGGAAGGCATCGGGGCCCGTGGGCAGCGTGAGCGCGCTGATTTCGGTGGTGGCGATCTTGCCGCCAACGTGCGGCGCGCTCTCGAAGACCTCGACCTCGCACCCGGCGTCGATGAGGTCGAGTGCGGCCACGAGGCCGGTCAGCCCAGCTCCGATGACACCGACCCGAACGCTCATCGGTGTGCGTGAACTCGTTCGACGACCTTCTCGAGGATCGTCGGGTCGACCTCGGGGGTGACGCCATGGCCCAGGTTGAAGATGTGACCCGGGTGACCGGCATTGCTCTCGAGAACGGCGTCGACCTCAGCGGCCACGACGTCCCAGCCGGCCCCGAGAATCGCAGGGTCGAGATTGCCTTGCAGTGCGAGGCCGTCGGGGACGCGAGAGCGCGCCTCACCGAGGGGGACCCTCCAGTCGACGCCCACGACGTCGGCTCCCGCAGTTGCCATGAGATCGAGCAGCTCGCCCGTGCCCACACCGAAGTGGATTCGCGGCACGCCGGTGGTCATCGCCTCGAGAACCTTGGCGCTCGCCGGCATGGCGTATCGCTCGTAGTCCTCCCGACTCAGCGCTCCCGCCCAACTGTCGAACAGTTGAACCGCTTCGGCGCCGTGTGCCACCTGCGACTCGAGCGAAGCGATTGCGAGGTTGGCGAGCCTGTCGGTGAGTGCGAACCAGAGCTCGGGATCCGACTTCATCAGCGACTTCGTCTTGGCGTACGTGCGAGACGGCCGCCCTTCGACCAGATAGCTGGCCACGGTGAACGGGGCGCCGGCGAAGCCGATGAGTGGGACGTCGAGTTCGGCGACCAGATTGTCGATGGTCTCGAGCACGTACGGCGTATCGGCCTCGGCGTCGAGCGGGCGGAGTCGTGCGAGATCATCGGCCGATGCAAACGGTTTCTCGATCACGGGACCGACGCCGGGAACCACGTCGACCCCGAAGCCGATCGCATGCGCGGGGGTCACGATGTCGGAGTAGAGGATTGCGGCATCCACGCCGTATCGACGAACCGGCTGGAGTGTGATCTCGGTCGAGAGGTCGGGATCGGCGATCGCGTCGATGATGCTTCCGGATCCTCGGATCTCGCGGTACTCGGGGAGCGATCGACCCGCTTGGCGCATGAACCAAACCGGTGTCATCTCGTGGGGCTCGCTCCGGCAGGCGGCGAGAAACGGAGAGTCGGCCTTCGCAGTCACCCGCTCAGCGTACGGTCTGCCACCTCCACCTCGACGGCCGGAGCGCACGATCGAGCCGGTATCATGGTGAACCCCCCATTTCGGCCCTCGCGGCCCTCACGAAAAGCGGAGAAACAGTCATTCATCCGGATCTCGTGGCCGAACAGGCGTACATAGACCATGCGCAACAGTGTCTTCTCGACGCGCGCGCCCTCGCACGCAAGCTGAGCTCGACCGTGGAGGTCGGCGCCGGGGGCACCAACCAGGCGCGCTTCGAGCGCGAGGCGTTCGCCGAGAACGTCGTCGACCGCCTTTCCCAGCTCGACATCGGGGACTCCTCCCTGATTTTCGGCCGCATCGACCACAAGGGCGAACACGACGACTCCCTCTACATCGGGCGCGTCGGGGTATGGGATCGCAGTCAGGATCCGGTGGTTGTCGACTGGCGCGCGCCGGCGTCCGAACCCTTCTACCGCGCAACCGGTGCTGAGCCGATGGGGCTTGTGCGCCGCCGCCACTTCGCCGCCCGCGGAAGCACGCTGCTCGACATCGACGACGAACTCTTCGGCGATCTGAGCCACCTCGACGAGGCCCGATCGAACGGCGGTATCCAGGGGCACGGCGCGCTGATCACCGCTCTCGAGACCGCCCGAACCGGGCGACTCGGGGACATCGTGGCGACCATTCAGGGGGAGCAGGACGAGATAATCCGAGCCCCGATGCGGGGAGTGCTCGTGGTACAGGGGGGTCCCGGCACCGGCAAGACGGTCGTGGCACTCCATCGGGCCGCGTATCTGCTCTACACGCACCTGTTCCCGCTCCGAAATCAGGGGGTCCTGGTCATCGGCCCGAATCGTCTGTTCCTCGCCTACATCGAGCAGGTGCTGCCATCGCTCGGCGAGGCCGGCGTTCGCCTCGCCGTGTTGTCCGATCTCGTTGTGCCGAAGGTGCGCACAGATGGGCTCGACGACGAAGACATCACCGAGGTCAAGGGCGATCTGCGCATGGTGCAGCTCGTCGGCCGCGCCGTTCGTCAGCGGGAACGGCCGATGCGAGCGGACTTCTCGATCGGCTTCGGTCTGCAGACCCTCCGGGTGTCGCGCCACGAAACCGAGATGATCGTCAAGGACGCACAGCGTCGCTATCGCACACACAATGCCGCCCGAAAGTTCGTCGAGCAGGAATTCTTCGCCGCGCTCGCGAACAGCGCCCGCGACGAACTCGCCGGTGAGGTCGTGGCCGAGCGGCTCCGATCGGCGATGCCCGTGCGCGAGGCCCTCGAGTGGATGTGGCCCGTGCTCACGCCGGCACACCTGCTCCACGATCTGTTCGGCAGCCGAGCCCTGCTCGCGTCGGCGGGCCGGGGATTGTTTCCGCAGGACACCGTGGAGCGCTTGCATCGACCGCGCTCGACTCACGCCGACGACGTCGTCTGGAGCTTCGCCGACGCGCCCTTGCTCGACGAAGCCCGCTCCCACCTCGGGTTTCGCCCTGGCAAGCGTGCGCTCGATGAGGTTCGAACCTACGGCCACATCGTGATCGACGAGGCCCAGGACATGAGTCCGATGGCACTGCGAATGGTGGCTCGCCGTTCGCTCAACGGGTCGATGACAGTAGTGGGCGACATCGCCCAGGGAACGGGCTCGTGGGCACACGACGACTGGACCGAGGTCCTCGATCAGCTCCCTCAAAAGCGCGAACCGGCTCGCCGCGAGCTCACGACCGGCTATCGCATCCCGGCTCCGGCGATGGAGCTCGCCGCCCGTGTACTCACCGAAGCCGCTCCCGATCTCAAACCACCCACGGCCATCCGATCCGAGGGCGACGATCCGGTGGTCGAGCAGGTGGAATCTCTGGTCGAGGCCCTCCCCGCGGCCGTTCGGCGCGAACTGGCCCAGATCGACACCGGCAACCTGGCTCTGGTCGTTCCGCGCTCGTTGCGGGACCCGGTGGCACAGATCCTCACGACGGCGGGAATCGAGTTCGGTGGCGCGACCCGATCCGGCCTCGACCGTCAGGTCACCCTCGTACCCGTCCAGCTGGTGAAGGGACTCGAGGTCGACGCTGCGCTCGTGGTGGAGCCAGCTCGCATCGTGGCCGAGGAACGTCAGGGAATGCGGGCGCTCTACGTGGCGCTCACCCGGGCGACGAAAAGAGTCGGTGTGATCCACACCGACCCTCTTCCGAATTCCATGTTGTCCTAGACGGCCGCGCCGGGCGGGCCCAGCCAGCGGGAAGCCGAGCTCCGGCCGGCCGTCGACCCTGCGGCGGGCAAAGCCGACCGAAAGGTTCGATTTTCCGTTCGACAACGTGGGCTGAACCACGAGTGTCAGCTCGGCGTCGATCGGCTCGGTCCACATCGGTGTTCCGTCGAGCTTGAGCTTCGAGTTCACCGTGAGTGTGAGGTCGAGATACGCCGCGGTCTGATCAGCGTGTGACAGGTCCATCCAGCCGAGGTTGGCGATGAGGTCGTAGTCGGCGAGAACGACGGTGCCATCGGGTTCGGTGACCGTGGCCTCGAGGAGATCAACCTGTGCCAGCAGCGTGGGCGGAATCTGCACGACTCCCCAACGTGAGCCGCCGTCGGCGCAGAGGCAGGGGTAGATCCTCGTCTCGACGAGCGTGTCCACGCAGGCCGTCATGCCGTAGGGGTTGAACGAGTAGAAGATCGAGTTGTGGCCGAGGCCGATGATGCACTCACCAGTGACCTGCGAGAAGCCGTACGGGTTGATCACACTCGCACTGATGGTGTCGAGATCGAGGGTGCCGCAACCGGCGCCCACCGTTCCGACCGTCCAGTCCCAACAGCCGACGTGGTTCGAGTTGCCTCCGGCGAAGAACGTGCGCTTGTTGTCGAAGCCGAACGCATCTCCACCCCAGGTGTTGCTGAGCGCTGCGAGGTGCGTGTTCATGGCAGCGATCTCGGTCGAACCGGAGCCCGCCATGTCGACGCAGGCGTTGCGCAGGCTCACGATGTCCATCACACAGATGCCGCTGGCCGTTCCACCGCTGTTGTACCGGAGGAAGGTGAGGTGGTCGTCGCCGCCGTTGGGGAGGTAGTTCACGTACTGCGTGGACCCACCCCAGCAGGCCGAATCGGTGGCGAAGTCCCAGCAGTGGAAGGTCACGCCGCCGCTTCCGTTCTGCGTGAGGTAGACCCTCGAGCCGATCTGCTCGCCGTGCGAGACCTGGGCGTTGTCGTTCAATGCCGGGATATTTCCGGATCCGAACGACGCCGTGTTCGAGATGCCGCACGAGACCATGCCGGTCGTGACACAACCCATCTGACCGTTCTGCGCCAGCACGTACAGGTTGTTGCCGTTGCGCCAAGGTCCGATCACGTTGATCGTGTTGGGCCAGCTCTGGTTGGTGGCATCCCACAGGTCGACGAAGTCCGTCGAGCAGAACGAGCGGGTCACGATGTCGAAGCAGGCGAGGCCGGAACGATCGGCATTGCGATCGCGGGCGGCGAAGTAGATCTTCCCGCCGACCTCGTCGATGTACTCGACCGGACGGTTGCCGGTGTCGAAGCGGCCGGTTGCGAACGTGCCGCTCGGTGTACACGGAGCCTCGGTCTCGCGCTCCATGCAGATGATGTTGCCCTCGGTGGAGTTCCGGAGATGGTGGTTGACCGCCCAGACCTCGTCGGTGCCGTAGAGGAGCGGCGAGTAGCCGTCGCCGTCGCCGGTGGCCGTGAAGCCCGAGAACGGCGGGTTGAGGACGATCGGGATGCTGCACTCGGCGCCACAGTTCGACAGGACAGCGGAGGCGTTGCGCTCGATTTCAGGCGCCGAGCGGATCAGGTTCGAGAAGTACTGCGTGCCCGGAGCCGAGACCGAAACGACGATCTCGTTCGTGATCGAACGCGTGAGCACGATGACGGTTCCGTCGTCGGCGGTGACGTTGGCGCTCGACTCATCCGGCGGAGGAAGAATGTTGTACGTCGGCGTTGCACTAACGGTCGTGCCGGCAGCGGCCATGATCCCGACGATCTGATCCATCGCTTCTTCGAACGCAGCTGTCTCGGCCTCCAGTTGCTCGGCCGCGGTCAGGTCCGACCAGGCCGACGCACCCTTGCTGTCGAAGTACGCAGCACGGGCGTTGTCGTAACCCTGCACCGCGTTGAGTGCGGCGAGATCGGCGGTTCGCTGCTGCTCCTGACCCTGGCGATACCAGGCGCCGAGGTCGGTGGCGAAGGCCGCGATCATGAGGATCAAGATCATGATGAGGGCCGACAGGATGAGAATCGCACCGCGTTCCGCTTGCGGGTGCTGCGAGTTGCGGGATCGCCGCGCAGAAAGGTCCATGAAGAAACTGTCGGCGGATGCACCAAAAACCTGTTTGGGTCAATCGAATCAATGGGTATCAGGGGTTGTCGCTACGGTGAGCGGAGTGGGTGACGACGTACTCTCGAGCTTCTCAGAACCGGTGCGCAGCTGGTTCTCGGCTTCATTCTCCGAACCGACACCGCCCCAATGGCTCGGATGGCCCACCATCACAACCGGCGAGAACACGCTGATTCTCTCTCCCACCGGTTCTGGAAAGACGTTGGCGGCCTTTCTCTGGGGAATCGATCGGCTCATGACCGAGGCCGTTCCAGAGCGTGAGGCTCGCACCCGCTTGCTCTACATCTCGCCGCTTCGAGCGCTGGCCGTCGATGTCGAAAAGAACCTCCGGTCACCTATTCGTGGCATCACCCACGCCGCGGAACGGCTGGGTCACGCCATCCACATCCCAACCGTCGGAATGCGGACAGGCGATACCCCGGCCGATGAGCGTCGCAAGCTCGTGCGGAATCCGCCCGATCTGCTCATCACGACGCCGGAGTCGCTGTATCTCATGCTCACCTCGGCGGCGCGGGAGACGCTGCGAAACGTCGATGCCGTCATCATCGACGAGATTCACTCGGTGGCAGGAACCAAGCGCGGTGCGCATCTCTCACTCACGTTGGAACGACTCGAGCGCCTCACGGCCGGCCCTCTACAGCGAATCGGTCTGTCGGCCACCCAGAGGCCCCTGGACGAGATCGCCCGTTTCCTCGGCGGTCGAACCCAGGAACCCAACGGGGCGGTGTGGCGGCCGGTCCAGGTCGTCGATGCGGGTGCACCTGCGAACATGGACATCGAGGTTGTCGTGCCCATCGAGGACATGGCGGCACCACCGCCTGTCGACGATGCCGATGCGGGATCCTCGGGAAACAGCATCTGGCCATCGGTGCACCCCCGAATTCTCGAGCAGATCCAGGCCCACCACTCCACCATCGTCTTCGTCAATTCCCGTCGCCTCGCCGAAAGGCTCGCCGGTCGTCTGAACGACATGTGGGAGCTGGAACGAGCAGAACGCCAGTCGAACGCCAGCGACGAGGGACGAGGAGCGGCTCGCGGCCTCTGGCAGTCCGCAGAGCAGCCCGAGGAGCGAAGCGACGAAGCTGCGATTGTCGGGAGCGAGGAACGAGCGGGAGAGCAGCCCCCGATTGCGGCCCACCACGGCTCGCTTTCGAAGGAGAAGCGGCTCGACATCGAGGATCGACTGAAACGGGGCGACCTTCGGGCGATCGTGGCCACGAGTTCGCTCGAATTGGGCATCGACATGGGATCGGTCGACCTCGTGATCCAGGTCGAGTCGCCGGGTGCGGTCAGTCGAGGTCTCCAACGCGTTGGTCGCGCGGGCCATCAGGTCGGCGAGACCAGTCGGGGCAAGATCTACCCGAAACATCGAGCCGACCTGCTGGAGGCGGCTGTGGTGGTCGAGCGGATGCAGGCCGGGCAGATCGAGGAGACGCGATATCCCCGCAACCCGCTCGATGTCCTTGCACAACAGATCGTGGCGATGACGGCGCTCGAGGATTGGTCGCTCGCCGATCTCACGGCCACCGTTCGCGGGTCGGCGAATTTCGCGGAACTCTCCGACGACGTCCTCGAGAGCGTGCTCGACCTCCTGTCTGGCAGATACCCGAGCGAGGAGTTCAGCGAGCTCCGCCCCCGCGTCGTGTGGGACCGGGTCGGCGCGATGGTCCGGAGCCGCAAGGGAGCACAACGCCTCGCGGTCACGAACGCTGGCACCATCCCCGATCGAGGGCTCTATGGTGTGTTCCTTCCCGACGGCACCCGCGTCGGCGAGCTCGACGAAGAGATGGTGTACGAGTCTCGGCCCGGCGAGACCTTCCTCCTCGGCGCATCGACGTGGCGCATCCAGGAGATCACGTTCGAACGGGTGGTGGTGACCCCGGCGCCCGGCGAGCCCGGCAAGATGCCGTTCTGGCACGGCGATGGCCCGGGCAGGCCGCTCGAACTGGGTCGGGCGCTCGGCGGATTCGTCAGGGAACTGCAGGCGATGGATCACGACGCTGCGCTCGCTCGGCTGCAGGAGCACAACGGACTCGATCATCTCGCCGCAGCCAACGTGATGCAATACATCGACGACCAGCGGGAGGCCGCGGGGGCCGTGCCGGACGATCGAACAATCGTCGTCGAACGCTTCCGCGACGAAATCGGCGATTGGCGGGTCTGCATCCTGTCGCCGTTCGGGGCGCAGGTCCACGCCCCCTGGGGGATGGCGCTGCGTTCAAGGCTCGCCGAGCAGTGGGGTGTCGACGTCGAGATGATGTGGGCCGACGACGGCATCGTGATCCGGCTGCCCGAAGCGTTCGAGGATCTGTCGGTCGACGATCTGCGTTTCGACGCCGACACGATCGACGAGGCTGTCGTGGCCGAGCTGCCAGGCAGCGCGATGTTCGCCAGTCGATTCCGCGAGTGTGCGGGTCGGTCGTTGCTCCTGCCCCGGCGCCGTCCGGACCAACGAACGCCGCTCTGGCAACAACGGCAACGTAGTGCCGACCTCCTCCGAGTGGCGGCGAAGTATCCGTCGTTCCCGATCCTGCTCGAGGCGACGCGCGAGTGCCTGAACGACGTGTTCGATGTTCCGGCGCTACGAGAGGTCCTACAGGGTCTCGCCACTCGAAAGATTCGAATGGTTCCCGTCGAAACCGATCGAGCGTCGCCGTTTGCCCAGTCGCTTCTGTTCGGGTGGATCGCTGTCTACATGTACGAGGGCGACGCGCCGCTGGCTGAACGGCGGGCTGCCGCACTTTCCCTCGACCGCGACCTGTTGCGTGACCTCCTCGGCGCCGAGGAACTGCGCGAACTGCTCGACCCCGGTGTGCTCGCCGACCTGGAACTCGAGCTGCAACGTCTGGTCGACGGTCGACGCGCGCGGGACGCCGACGAGATCCATGATCTCCTCCGAACCCTGGGGCCACTCGATCGATTCGAGATCGATGCGCGGTCGGTCGCCGACGTCGATGTGGAGGCCGAACTCACCAAACTTCTGGCCGACATGCGCGTGATCGAGGTCGCGATTGGCAACGATCGGCGATTCGCTGCCGCCGACGACGCCTCGAAGCTTCGCGACGCACTGGGCGTGGCGCTTCCGCAGGGGCTTCCCGCGGCCTTCACCGACAGTGTGGACGATCCGCTCGCCGATCTCACCGTGCGCTTTGCTCGGACCCACGGACCGTTCCTCGTGGGTCAACTCGCCGACCGGTACGGCATCACCGCCGAACGCGCGGAAGCGGTTCTGGAACGGCTGGCCGGCGATGGCCGGCTCTTGCGCGGCGAGTTCCGACCCGACGGCACCACGCGCGAATGGGTCGACGACGGCGTTCTTCGTCAACTCCGTCGCCGGTCGCTCGCCGCACTTCGCGCTGAGGTCGCACCGGTCGAGCGCTCGACGCTCGGCCGATTCCTGCCAACGTGGCAGGGCGTCAACGTTCGTCGCCGTGGTCCAGATGGACTTGCCGAAGTCGTTTCTGTTCTGCAGGGGGCGGCCATTCCGGCATCGGTCCTCGAGGCGTCGGTGTTACCGGCCCGGATGGCTGAGTATCGACCCAGCGAGCTCGACCAGCTGTGCACCTCGGGCGAGCTCGTGTGGTGGGGCGCGGGTGCGATCGGGTCGAAGGACGGTCGAATCCGTCTCGCGTTTCGCGATCAGGTGGCCTTGTTCGCCGCCGAAACCCCGGATCCGCCGGACGAGCCGGTCCACGACATGATCCGAGCTCAGCTCGCGTCGGGAGGTGCGTCGTTCTGGCACGACCTGGTCGCCGCTGCCAGTGCACACGAACATGGGTTCAGCGACGCTCAGCTCCTCACCGGCCTGTGGGATCTCGTGTGGGCCGGCGAGATCACGAACGATTCCCTCGCGCCGGTTCGTGCCTGGCTTGGTTCCGGGTCCACCCCGTCACGCGAGCGGGCCCGCAGGCGTCCCCGAATCGGCCAGGTTCGCGCAGGTGGCCCGCCACAGGCAGCGGGTAGATGGTCGCTGGTCAGCCAGCTCATCGAGCCGAGCCCGCCCGCAGCGGAACGGTCGACGGCGCTTGCGCTACAGCTGGTCGAGCGATACGGCGTTCTGACGAGAGAGGCCGCGCTCGGAGAAGGCATCTCGGGTGGGTTTGCGGGTGTCTATCCGGTTCTGAAGGCGCTCGAGGAGCGAGGCGATCTGCGCCGCGGCTATTTCGTCGAAGGACTCGGTGCTGCCCAGTTCGCGCTGCCCGGTGCGGTCGACCGGCTGCGTTCGGCCGCTCCGAGCAATCACGACTCGGTCGATGACACGCCCAAGGCGGTTGTCCTGGCAGCAACCGACCCGGC
This sequence comes from Acidimicrobiales bacterium, assembly GCA_051011575.1. Classification (GTDB taxonomy): domain Bacteria; phylum Actinomycetota; class Acidimicrobiia; order Acidimicrobiales; family SHLQ01; genus SHLQ01. The sequence goes on from JBPCTR010000111.1 coordinate 29,334, forward strand.
ACAGCCCTACGGAGCCTCTCTACGGTGGCCCGACAACGACGGGCGTCCGGCCCGCGCTGCGGGCGCATTCCTGGTGATGATCGATGGCGAGCCGGCGGTGTTCGTCGAACGGGGCGGGCGAAGCCTGATCGGGTTTGCCGCCGCCCAGGAGTCGAACGACTGGATCGATCAGCTGATCACGCTCGTCGAGTCGGGTCCGCTGCGCTCGCTTGAGATCGCCAAGATTGATGGAGAGCCGGCCAGCGAGTCCGTCCTGGCGGCGGGGCTCGTCGAGGCAGGGTTCGTGAAGGCCTACAAGGGACTCACGTGGGTTCGCCGTCGGACGAAGTGAGCTCTGCTGTTTCCAAGCGCTCGAGCAGTTCGTCGCGGATCGAACGACCCGGTTGTCGCGCCTTGTCGCCAGCCACGCGCCATCCGTGCCGTGATGAGTAAAGGAGCGGTGGCTCTCCGAGCCGTCCTTCGCCGAAATCGGTGACGCCCACGAGATAAAGGTTGTGATCGATCGCCTCAGCCGGCTCGAGTTTCTCGAGCACGTCGCACTTCACCCACGAGATGCAGTCGGCGATGACCGGCCACGGTGAGCTCTCGGCTGTCGTCAGGTATTCGGTCGCGATGTGTTTGAACTTGCGGCCGGGATAGGAGAAGTACTGGCCCACGTCCACCTGGTCGGCCGCGAGGTTCGACACGGTGAACCAACCAGACTTCTCGATCAGCGCGTGGGTGTCGTGTTTCGGCGAAATTGAGGCGAGCATCACAGGTTCTTCGAACGAGACCTGCATGACCCAGTGTGAGCAGTACCCGCGTGTCAGGCCCTCGTGATGCGAGGCCACCACCTGGACACCCTTCATCATCTGGCCGAGGCACCGCTTGAGATCACGGTCCATCAGGCTTCGGCTCCGGTGGTTCCCTCGGCGAGCGCGGCCTTGTCGACCGCCCACAGCGTCTTGTGCGTCTGCCACACCAGCCCCACCAACACCACCACGTTCAACGCGAGCACGAGCGGCACCCCCCACCAGAACACTTCGTTGCCCGTGAAGAACACAAGGGTGTTGAGGGCGATGTAGCCGATGCGAATCTCGGTGGGACCGACGCCGTGGTGCGCGATCTGGAACTGATTCGTCGCCGCGAACGACAGGAACGACAGCGCCATCATCGCCATCGTCACGAGCAGGAGCAGGGAGAAGAGGAATCCGGTTCCGCCCGGGGCGAGCAGTGAGTAGGCGATCACGACACTCCCGGCGAAGATCGTGTCGAGGAAGTGATCCATGAAATAGCCCCACTTGACGAGCCCCTCACCGCGGGTGCGCCCGAGCGTGCCGTCGAAGCTGTCGGTGAGCCATTGGCCGAACACCATCACCGACATCGCCCACAACCAGACCGGTTCGCTCGAGGCGAGCCAACCGAAGAACACCATGCCGGCCGACCACAGGATCGTGACCAACGTGAGCTGCCACGAGCGCATCCAACGTGGCAGTTTGGGCACCGCCCAATCGATGAATCGTCGCTCGAGCGGCCCGAGGATCGATTGCCCGTGCTTCTTGTCGCCGGCGAAGGTCGTTTCGGTCATTGCGACATGTTTGCAGTCGGCACTCGGCAATCGTCGGATATCGACGTTCAGCGCAGATTCTGCGAGATTTCGCTACACACGGTGACGAAATCGCGCGCTATCCTCGCGCGTGGGCCCGGGGCGGCCGGGAGTAAACCGTGATGATTGCAGTACGTGACCGGTGGGGCGCCGTGGCCGTTGTGGCCGCGATTTGTGTCGCGCTCGCCGTCATCGTCTTCCGTCTCGGTGATCAGGCTTCGGCGGCGATCGAGTTTTCCGATCCCAACGTATGGGTCGAGCACGGACTCGACGGTGACGTCATCCAAATCAATGGGAGCTCGGGCGAGGTGATCGCTCGGGTGACGGTGGCCGAGCCCGGCGACGACATCCTTGCTCTGCCCCACGGCACAGGCGCGGTCGTGCTCAACCGGACTCGGGCGAACCTGCGGTTCGTCGACGCGTCCGCGTTACGGGCGAGCGAGACGATCGAGATCGACGACCTGGAACCGTCGCCCCAACTGGGACTCATCGGCGCGCCCACCGATACCGGCGACGCGGTCCTGATCACCGATGAGGCGTTGGTCCGTATCGACCCTCGCACCGAGGTCCTCACGACTCTCGCGACCGCCGATGGTCGCGGCACAATTCTCGAAGTCTCGCCGGGTCGAGTCGTGCGACTCACCCCCGGCGGTGGGCGAATCGAGGTTCTCGGAACCGAGGGCCTCGAGCCGCTCGCCGACCTCCCCGAGGCGGTCGAGGGCGATCGCAACGCTCGAACGCTCGTGTCTGCGAGCGGCGTCGTGTACGTCGTCGACCCCGACCGACTATCGGTCCAGGCGGTCGGCGACTCGGGAGAGCTCCTCGAGACCGGATGTCTGACCAGCGCCGGTGCCGACGCGAAATTCAGCGGCACCCATCGACGTTCGGCCCACGCGTTGCCACGAATCGTCGCTCACAACGGCCCGGCTGGGGTGCTCGTGGTGAGTCAGCTCGACAGTTCGACGTGCTTCGATGTTGAACTGCCGGTTTCTGGGGACGAATTCGGCACCCCGGTCGTGGTCGACGACACCGCTTACATCCCCGACTACGCCCGCGGACGGATCGTGATCGTCGACCTGGAGTCGGGCCGGATCCGCCAGAACGTTCCCTTCTCGTCGGTCCCCGGGCGGCCGTTCGAACTCGAGGTGCTGGCAGACATGGTCTGGGCGAACGAACCCCAGGGTCCGTTCGCTGCGATCCTCGAACCCGACGGGATCACCACGGTGCAAAAGGTCGAGTCGGTCCTGGTCGCCTCGAGCAGGATCGGCGACATCGACAGCGACGGCGCATCCGAGGGAAGCAGCGACTCCACGTCCGATCTTCGAGCGATTGGCGACAGTGGCGATGAAGTCCTCACCACGGGCACGGCCGGTGACGCGGGCGAAGCGGCGTTACCCGGCGACTCCAGCGAGGTGGGTGAGAACTCCGCCACCGATTTCGATCCGTCGATCGACTCCGAGGTACTGGGGATCGCGGTCGAGGCCGGAACGAACGGTAACGATCCGAACGACCCGAGCCAGGTGCTACGGGCGAGCTTTCGAGTTTCGTCACTCAACGTTCCCGCGGGCGAGCCGGTGGAGTTCACCGACCAATCGACCGGAACGCCCATCGCCTGGGCCTGGGACTTCGGCGATGGCACCGGAGGCATTGGGCCGTCGGTGATCAAGATTTGGGATGCCGAGGGGATCTACCGGGTCGAGCTCCTCGTCGCCAACGGCGCCGGGCGCGAATCGTCGGCATCGGTCGAGATCAACGTGCTGCCCCCGACCGCCCGAGTGGTTCCGGTCGCCGACTTCGTTTTCGACCGCAACACGATCGAGCCTGGCGAGACGATTACCTTTGAGAGCCGTTCGACCGGCGACATCGAGTCTCTCACGTGGGACTTCGGCGATGGCGCGAGCGCGGCGGGCGACATCGCGTCTCATCGCTTCGACCAGGTGGGCGAATTCGCAGTCGTTCTCACCGCCACCGGACCCGCTGGTTCGAGCACGGCCTCGACCATCGTGCGCGTGATCCCCCGCGTCGAGCCACCGATCGCCGCGATCGAACCACTGCCCAATCGAATCGTGACCGGCCAGATCGTGGCACTCCGGTCGATCTCACGAAACGACCCGACGAGTAGCTCGTGGGACTTCGGCGACGGCCGATCGTCGAGCAGGTCCCGGACGTCCCATGCGTGGTCCACACCGGGCACCTACCGCCTGCGGCTCTCGGTCACGAATGCGGCCGGTTCCGACAGCACCTTTGTCGACGTGCGCGTCGACCCGGCGGCCGATCCGCCTGTCGCCCGGTTCGGCCAGAGCGGTCTCGAGACGGTGATCGGCGAACCCCTTCAGTTCACCGACCTGTCGCGAAACGAGCCCACCTCGCTTCAGTGGACGTTCGGTGACGGTGCGTCGGCCGACGGTCCCGACGTGTCCCACTCGTGGAGTGAGCCGGGTCGCTACCGCGTAATCCTCACCGTCGGAAACGAGGCCGGAACCGATCGAAAGGCGAAGACCGTCACAGTTCGTCTGCCAGTGTTCGCGCCGGAAGCATCGTTCAATATCGACGACAGCAGGATCGCAACCGGAACCGCAGCACAGTTCAGCGACACATCGATCAACGAGCCCACGGCTTGGAGGTGGGACTTCGGCGACGGCTCTTCATCGTCGTCTCAGAGCCCGTCCCACACGTTCTCGCGGGCCGGCACCTACGTTGTGCGACTCACGGCATCGAACGTGGGTGGTTCGGGCTCCGCCGAGCGTGTCATCGAAGTCATCGACCGCCCGACCGCGTCCTTCTCAGCCACCGCTGACGAGCTCGAGGTGAGCTTCTCCGACACCTCGGGCGGGAACCCGAGCGGTTGGGCCTGGGATTTCGGCGACGGTACGACGTCGTCATCGCAGAACCCGACACACAGATTCAGCCGCGCAGGCACCTATCTCGTCTCGCTCGTCGTCTCCAACGATGTGGCCTCGTCGTCAACGACCGTTGAGGTGGTCGTTGCCCGGAAGCCCGATGCCGACTTCTCTCACTCGAGCGCGGGTCTGACCGTGGACTTCACCGACGAGTCCGAAGACGCCACGTCGTGGAACTGGCAGTTCGACGATGGCACCGCCTCGGATCAACAACATCCGACCCACAAGTTCGAAGAGCCGGGCACGTACAACGTGACGCTCACCGTGTCCAACGCCGGCGGGTCCGACGACGTGACTCGCAGAGTGCGGGTGAGGCTTCGCGAGCCAACGGTCGACATCGACTGCAGCCGCGACCGGTTCATCATCACCTGCGACGGGTCTGGATCGAAGAACGCCGCTTCGTACGCGTGGTCCGCGCCCGACGCAATCCTGATCAGTGGCGTGAATGAGCCCATCGCCTTCTTCGTGTTCGGTGAGCCCGGCCGGTTCCGTATCACGCTCGAGGTCACGAGTCCCGATGGCGTCACGAAATCGAAGACCGTCCGCTCGCCGCGAGTCGACGGAGCCGACGTGCCGGACATCACCGACGTCGACATCGTGTCGAACACAAACGGGGTGGTCGAGCTCCGCGGCTTCGCCGACAACTTCCCGACCTCCTGGCAGTGGTCGATCGAGGGCGGAACCCTGGTGAGTGGTGGCGGTACGGACCGCCCCACCTTCTCGTTCGTACGCAACGGAACGTATGCCGGCGTCGTCACCGCCTCGAACGAGCTGGGAACGTCCGATCCCGTACCGTTCGCCGTCAACATCTCCGGTCTGGAACCGGACGCCAATTTCACCTGGACCCCCGGCACCGCCGAACGAGTCATTCGATTCACAAACACGTCGAAAGCGTTACCCGGATACTCCCTCGAGTGGGACTTCGATGGTGGCGAGATGCTGAACGGCAATCTTGAGAGTCCGCGCGTGCGGTTCCCGACGGACGGCACGTACCGAGTGGTGCTCACGGTCGTCGACGACAACGGACTCGACCGCCGGGCCCGAAACGTGACCGTCGACGACGATTGAACACGCGCCCGCTAGGGTCCTGCGAATGTCGGCTGACAGGCTCATCTCCTGGGGATGGATACTGTTCGCAGTCAGCGGGATCTTCTTCCTCGCGGACGCGCTCGAGTCCGGCGATCTGACGTCGCTGGCGGCGGCCATCAGCTGGCTCGTTGGCGTGGCGTTGTTCATGGCGGCGAACCGACACGACCGATAGCGCCGCGTTCGACGCGTTGTGTCAGGTCAACTCGTGTCGACCACTCTCAACGCCCTGACCTGTCGATTCGCCGAGCCGGGCGCCGGATCGATCAGGCCCGAGGTGGCGACGCGACGATTGTGGACGAACACGAGGTCCCCACACCGAGGGCGGATGGTTGCCACCAGGTGCGAGAGTGTCATCGTCTTGTCGAGGACGTCGAACGCCTCGAGCACCTGGGCCGGAACGTCGTGACCAGACAGTTCGTGCGCCGCGAGGATTCGGGCTCGGGAGTAACGGAATTCCAGCGATCGCGCTGACCGCTCGTACCGATAGATCGGGGCGCGCACGGAGCGGCCCGATCGATTGGGATCGTCGTGAAGTCGGTGGGTCAAGTGCAGAACGGTTCGGTAGAGCGCTCTGACACAGTCGGGCCTGGTCTCGAGGATCTCGTCGTGTACGGCAGCGGCAGACACTGCGTGGAGCTCATCGGCGGCTTCGGCATCATCGAGCCACGTGGCGCCGACCACGTCCGGCACGAAACCGTCGATGACGTCGGTCGACATCGTTCGGGCGGCTACTGCCGCTGGCGCAAGATCGATCGAGCGGTGTGCCATTCCCAGCAACGAAGCGAAGATCGAGAGGAATCCACCCGCGGTCTCGCGGTCCTGACCGGCGCGGTTGCTGGGGCGGATCCAGGCAATTCCCGTTCCGCTGGCGAGCTCGGCTCGGGCGGTGCTGGCCAGGGCCGCCAGTGCGGGAAATTCCGATTTCCGGATGGTGTCGGCGGGAGCGCCGCCATGACGCAGAAGATGTCGAGCCACCTCGTTCCGGGCCCGAGGATCGAGACCGAGCCGCCACACGGGCTGATTTCGGAGATCGAGCGAGTCCCATCCGTCCACCAGCGGATTTCGAAACGTCGACAACACCAGCGCGTTCATTGCCATCCCGCTTCCGTCGTGCCCGGCGAACCAAACGCTAGTCGAGCGCATGCCACACGAAGGGACAGCGCCTCCGCGTGGCCCATGATGGTGCCCGTGTTGCGCGACTCGTCCACTCAATTCGGCCGCGAGTTCGGTCCGTACCGAATTCGCGCCGTGCTCGGCCGGGGAGCGTCATCGATCGTGTACCTCGGAAGACGTTCCGATGGGGTTGACGTCGCCGTGAAAGTCCTGACCGCCTTCGCGATGGGCGACGCCGGGTTCCGTCGCGCGATCCCTCGCGAGTTCGACGCCCTACGCCGCGTCGATCACCCCGGTGTGATCAGAGCACATCGCACGGGGACGATCGCCGACGTTCACTTCATCGAGCTCGAATGGATCGACGGACCAACGGTCTCCGCGGCGCTCACCAGCGGCAAGCCGCTCGACCTCGTTCGGGCGGTGAGCATCGGCGCACGCGTCGCCCGGGCGCTTCAGCACTGTCATGACCACGGTGTGGTCCACCGCGACGTCAAGCCGTCGAACATCCTCCTGCGATCCGACGACGATCCCGTTCTCTTCGACTTCGGTCTTGCGCAGGCAGGTGAGTCTCCCGATGCCGAGCCCGGCCGGCTGTACGCCACATCGATGACAGCGTCCCCCGAGCAGATCCGAGCGAGAGGTCCGGTCGACGGGAGAGCCGATGTGTACGCGCTGGGAATCACGCTCTTTCGACTGGCCACCGGGTCGCTCCCATTCGTGGGAGACAGGATGGACATGCTTCGGCTGCACAGCGAGGTCGAGCCGCCCGATCCACAAGCGATCTCGAAAGCAGTACCCGATGATTTCGCTGCGCTGATCCTCCGCTCCATCGAGAAAGATCCGAATCAACGTTTCGGTAGCGCGGAAGATATGGCGGTAGCGCTCGACGGCCTCGACCACGCGGAGCTCGAACCGAGGTCGCGATGGCGGCGAAGCTGAGCGGCAGCGAATTCAGTCGACGACGACGCGCTCGGGCTTCGCCTCGTGCCCGGGGTTCCCGCAGTACCAGCACGGAGCGGTGGGCTCGTCGCGCCATGTGACCTCGCAATCGCTGCATGCGAGGACGGTGACCCGGTCGTCGCGGCGGCGCAGCGGCGTGGAGGAGTCGACGGGCATGTGGGCGACAATAGGGGTCACGATCCGTCGGTGGGGTGGATGCCCCGTCCGAGCCTTGGCCGTCGCCAACCATGCGTCACCGAGGCGGCGACGATTGTGTACCGTCGGGGTCCCGGAGCGGCGATGTGCGCTCTCCGAGCAAGGATCACCATCATGTCGAGCACGTCCTGCCCTCCCGTCGACGGATCGGCCGACCGCCGCACCGAGTTCTCCGATGCGCCGCCGATGTGCATCGATGTCACCAAGACCTACACGGCCGTGATGGACACGTCCCTCGGTTCGATGACAATCGAGCTCGATGCCGCCAACGCGCCGAACACCACGAACAACTTCGTGGTACTCGCTCGATACCGGTACTACGAGGGCATCATCTTCCACCGCATCATCAACACGTTCATGTGCCAGGGCGGCGACCCGACCGGCACGGGTCGAGGTGGCCCGGGGTACCGCTTCGACGACGAGCTGCCGGCACCGAGCACCTACCGGATCGGCTCGGTTGCGATGGCGAACGCTGGTCCGAATACGAACGGCAGCCAGTTCTTTCTTGTTAGCGGGGCCAGCGGCGTGGGTCTCCCCCCGCAATACTCACTGTTCGGTCAGATCACCGAGGGCCTCGATGTGCTCGAGGCGATGCAGAGCGTGGCCACCGATCGATCCGATCGGCCGCACGACGATGTTGTGATCAACTCGGTGACGATCACCGAGGTCTGATTCGACCTCAGTCGGCGAATCCGACGCCGCCGTCGGCCGAGGCATACGCCCCGGCCTCGGCTTCGCGCACCAGCGTGGCTGCGGCCACGTCCGATGACGAGATCGCGAGCCCGATTCGAGCGCTGAGATTCGAGATCCTGAGTGCGGTCGACATGCGCTGGCCGAGTTGTAGCGCCGCCTGTTCCGCCGCGACGTCGGCTGCACACACCACGAAGGAGCCGTCGGGCGAGCTCGTCACAAGATCCGAAGGGCGCACCGTCGACAAGAGCTGACGCGCGGCCTCTTTGCGCCGAACGTCGTCGGTGGCGTCGGAGGGATCCATCACGACCACGGCGACTGCGAACGGGCGTTGCGTATCGCCGAATTCCTCAATCTTCTGGATTGCGGCCGCCCGATCGGGAAGGCCGGTATTTCCGTCGACGTCCCACCTTGGCTTGGGTGCGGCGCCCTCGTCGGCGATGACGATGCCGACGGCGCTCGTTGCACCTCCGGCGTCGTCCAGCACGGTCTGGGCGCGGAGTTGGAATCGGGCCTCACCACCACTGAGCCGGAAGTAGATGGGCTGGTGTGTCTTGGTCGGCTCGGTGAAGAGCGCGTTCCAGAAGGACGATACGAGCGCGCCGTCCTCGGGCGCGATGCCCGCTCGCCAATCGTCGCCTTCGACGCAGCGAAGCAGCTGCACGAACGGCGGGTTCGAATTGCGCACGTGTCCGGCGGTATCCGCCTCGAACGCTGCTGTGGTCAAGACGCTCGTGAGAGCGCTGAATGCATCCATGATCTCTCTCCTCATGTACTCATCGTTCGATTCGGGTGATTCTTGATGTTTCATTTCGTGTCGGCTTCCGTCGGCGCCGCGGGCTCGAGGAATCGAACATTGTCGCAGGCTGAGGTCGGAGCCTTGGCGTCCTCGATCTCGATCCTCACGATCCGCTCCGCGGTCCTTGCGATGAGCGCCGGTGATCCGAACCGTTCGCGTCGAACTCGAACGCCGCTCGAATCGCCCTGGTCGGTCACGATCACTTCGAGCGACGCCATCGAGGGCCATTCGCTGACAACCGTTTCGCCCGTGCTGTCGTTGCGACTCACGTAGTAGGCGTCGGAGCCGCGAGGATCGGACTGGAGCTCGAGGTTCCGGGTGATGTCGGCGTCGGTTGTGGCAACCAACGCGCCCGACTCGTCATCGGAAAGAAGGGCCAGCGCACGCGAGCCGCGGCGCCCGCGGATTTCGGCGATCGATGCGCCGCGGGTGCTGGTCGCGTCGAGCAGCACGGTGTGGGGGCCGATCGCGACTCCTTCGACAACCCATTCGCCGATCGGCTCGACACCCACCTCCTCGGACTCGGCATCAAATGCCGGGCACGTGAAGAGCGTGACATCCAGGAACGCCGTGCCGAAGGTGCCGCCGACCTCGGAGTCGGTCCATGTTCGGGGTGGCGTGGTCGTTGTCGTGGTGGCGGGAGGAATGGTGGTCGTCGCGAACGCGATGCCGTCGGGCACGCTCACGTCGACCGGTTCGTGGCGCACGGCCGTCCAGCCGAGCCAGCCGACCGAGAGCGCGAGAAGGATCAGGAGGATGTACGTGAGACGGCCGGGCTCGTTGTCGCTCGCGGGCATACCTGCGTACGCCGACGGCCGCGTGCCGATGACGGGGATCTCCGCGGATGGGCGAGCGGTCGCGACGCTTGATGTGTCCGCGAACGACTCCGCGGCGTCGTCCCCATTCGACAGACCCAACGCAGCACCCAAGCGGCGGTGTTCGACCGAACGAAGACTCTGGTGCCTGGACGCAGCCCCTACGTGAGTCTCGATCGGCTCGGGCGAGTCCGATTCCTGGCCGTCGATCTCGACGGAATCAGGATCGGTTTCAGGGATCGGCGGCGGTTCGGGCGACTCGAGCCCGATCTTCAGGAGCTGTCCGGAGCAACGGGTACAGAAGTCCGCGTCGGCTGGATTGCTCGCACCGCAGAGATAACACTCCACCTGACGTCCAAACCTCCTCACCGCCGTGTTCCTGTTTGACATCGGCTGATCTGGACGAATTCTGAGATGGTCAGGTGTGTGTCTCGGTACCTCCTTCGGTCGATTCGGCGAGCCACAACGCTGCCTCGCGTCGTGCCTCCTCCTCGAAGGAGATCGCGAGGTAGGCCTTGTGATGGTCTCGAAATCGAACGAGATTGCGGAGGTACTCCCAGACGTACCGGACAGCGAAGACGACGAACCCGAGTTCTGCGTATTGGCGGACGTGTACAAGTTCATGCGCGAGCAGCGTGGACGGCTCCCGCGACTGGTGGTCGTGTCGGAGCAGGACGAGTCGTCCCAGCGTCATACCGTCAGCGGCACGAGGCAGGAGGTTCGTCCGGATGAGCCGAACACCCCCGAGCAGACCCGGTTGAACATGCCCGTAGTGCAAGATCTCGTCGGGGTCGAGGTAGCGACGTCGAGTCGGATCGGCCATGGGAGAATTGTCGCACGACCCGAAGCCCAGTCGAGACAGCGTCCTTCGGATGAAACTACACAGATGTACTTTCCCGGCCCGAGTTTGCTACCGTCGGGGCATGGCTGCGACATGTGCAAAGCCAGGATGTGGTGCGGAGGCCGAGGCGTGGTGGTTCGCGCGCCGGGGCGAGCACGAGGTTCACGTCCACGCTCACGCAGTGGACGGTGCGTCGGCACTGTGTCATCCCCATGCCGAACGCTTCACGGTTCCGGCTGGCTGGAGCATCGTCGATTCGCGAACCGCCGTCGCGTCGCTGTCCGATCCAACGCCGGCGGAGGCCGCCGATTCACTGCTGTCATCGGAGCGACACCGACCCTGGTTCCTCGACGACGACGATGAGCCCGATGACGCCCCCGCCTCTCCGGTCACAGCCCCGATGGCAGGTAGTCTCCTCGACCGTGCGTTCAACGGCCCCTCGAGATCACGCGTCGTCGATGACGAACTCAAGACCCGGCGTCTCGCTCGGGTCGGGAGGGTCCATAACGACGTCGATGGCCGCCCAGAGGGTCTTCGACACGGGCAGGAACAAGAGCGGGACGATCACCGCGACAGCCACCACGACGGCGAGCAGCGGCGCCACGCGAATGTCGGGGGCCATGAGGATCGCGCCCACGACGAGCGCGACCATGATGCACCCGAACGTCACGATCGTGTTGATGCCTATGGCACCGATGAACTGCCCTTCCCGCCGTTCGAA
>JBPCTR010000112.1:0-20377 GCA_051011575.1 Acidimicrobiales bacterium
TCTCACGTGTTACTCACCCGTTCGCCACTCTCCCATGTGACCCGAAGGTCGAGAGCGTTCGACTTGCATGTGTTAAGCGTGCCGCCAGCGTTCGTCCTGAGCCAGGATCAAACTCTCCGTCAAAATCTTCATCGTCACCGCCTCAGCCGAGGCTTGTAGTGAACGAATCGAAATCAGGTTCCGGCCAAAGCGTGCTTCAGCCGGTCGAGTGTTGTCCCAACTGGGATGGCTTTCGCCACCCCTGTAGGTTTGTCCCGTTCCACGTCGACCCGAGGGTCTCCGCGTAGCGGGACGGAATTGATGTTTGAGTTGTGTACCGGTCCGACTCGATCGGACAGTGGTACCAACCCGCACTGACTTTTTCGTCCTCTTCTCCGTTTTCAAGAAGCGCATGACACTCGGCTGGTGAACCATCCGGTGGTGCCTTCAGATCAAGCCGCTTGCGCAGCCTGCACTACCGATCTCTCGACCGGAGCGAACGTCCAAGTTATCGGGGTACTGCACGGGCAGCAACCGCAACCGGCGCAAAATCGCAATATTTCCCGCGATTCCTGTCGGCCAACTACTCCACCACGATGAGGTGTCTGTTCTTGCGACCTTTTTGGAGCAAGCCAACACTCCCCGCGGTCAAGGCCGGAGCCGACGCCGCGTCGAGCTTCTCGCCGTTCCAGCGCACCGCGCCGTCTGCGATCGCCTGACGGGCGTCGCGGCGGCTCGATCCGAGCCCGGAGGCGACGAGCAGGTCGACCACGATCTCGTCGGGGCGCAGCTCCTCGAGTTGCACGGTGGTCTCGGGCACAACACCCCGAAGTGCCACGAGGTCGTCCGCATCAGGAGCGGCGCCGCCGAACAACACAGCTGCCGCTCGCGACGCGTGTCGAACCGCCTCGGCGCCGTGGATCAACGAGGTGAGCTCATCCGCCAGTCGGGTCTGAGCTCGACGCTTCTCGGGCGAGCGTTCGTGGTCGGCAATCACGTCGGCCACCTCGTCGACGGGCATCAGCGTGAGTTGGAGAAGGAAACGCTCGACGTCGCGATCGTCGACCTGGAGCCAGTACTGGTGGAATTCGTACGGAGAGGTACGGTCGGGGTCGAGCCACACTGCTCCCGACACGCTCTTACCGAACTTCTGGCCGTCGGCCTGCGTGATGAGCGGCCACGTGAGGGCGTGCGCCTGCACCCCATTGCGTCGTCGGATCAGGTCGACACCCTGGGCGATGTTGCCCCACTGATCCGATCCTCCGAGCTGGAGCTCGCAGTCCATGTTGGTGTTCAGCCACCAGTAGTCGAAAGCTTGGAGAAGCATGTAGGAGAACTCGGTGTAGGAGATCCCGTGCTCACTGTCCATCCGGCTCTTCACGGATTCGCGAGCGACCATCTGGTTCACGGTGACGTGTTTTCCGACATCCCGGAGGAAGTCGAGGACTCCGACCTCACGTGTCCAGTCGTAGTTGCTCACGAGCTCGGCGTCGTCGAAATCGACGAGATTTTCGAGTTGGCGACGAATTCCGGCGATGTTCGCCTGCAGGGTCTCTTCGTCGAGGAGATTCCGTTCCTCGGAACGCCCGCCCGGATCACCGATCATGCCGGTGGCGCCACCGATGAGAACGATCGGCCTGTGGCCGGCATCCTGGAACCGTCGAAGGGCGAGCACCCCAACGTAGTTACCGATGTGGAGGCTCGACGCGCTCGGGTCGATGCCGTGATACAGCGCGATCGGTCGATCGACGAGGCGCTCCCGTAGAGCGTCGCGATCGGTCGAGTCTTGGATGAGGCCTCGTCGATCGAGATCGTCGAGGATCGCAGCCCGCTTCATGGCATCAGAATCCATAGGGCGTCAGGGTATTCGACCGCGACGAATCGGAGCTGCAGTGACGTGTGTTTTCGTGGTGCGTCGGCGAGAATGTGAGAATGCATGTACCTGGTCGCTGGCGCGCCGCGCTCGTCGTCGCGATCACGTGCTCCCTTCTTGCCGAAGCGTGCGCCTACGAGTCGCGCAATCTCGTACCGCCGGTGCCCGAAACCGCCGAGACCTCGCTGATCCTTTCGCGCGACAACCAACTCATCGTCGAGCCCCCGTCTGACGAGAACCGCACATCTGTTCTCATCAATGACATCCCCCGCGTGATGCAGGATGCGGTGGTCGCCATCGAGGACGAGCGCTTCTACCTGCACGATGGCGTCGACCTGAAAGCGTTGGTCCGCTCCGCTTCACGTGGGGTCACCAGTGGTGGGATCTCAGGTGGCGGTTCAACGATCACGATGCAGTACGTCGGCAATGTTTTCCTCGACCGGTCGCAGCAGACGGCGAACCGCAAGAGTGAGGAAATTCTGCTCGCCCGTCAGTTCGAACAGCAGTACTCGAAGGACTTCATCCTCCAGGAATACTTGAACTGGATCTACTTCGGGGCCCGTGCATATGGCGTGGAGGCCGCTGCCCAGCAGTACTTCGACACCGCGGTGAGCAACCTGAATCTTCCCCAGGCCGCGATGTTGGCGGGGCTCATCCAGGCGCCGAGCCGTCTCGACCCCTACGACAACCGCGATGGCGCACTCGCGCGGCGCGAAGAAGTGCTCGATGCGATGCTTCGAAACGACTTCATCACACAGGACCAGTATCTCGAAGCGCTCGATGACCCGATGCACCTGGCGCCGGAGTTCGACGAGATCGAAGACGAGTACCCGGCCGGGCACTTCGTCGAAGAGGTCAAGGCGTGGATCCTGAACGGTGGTTTCATGACCGCGGAGTGGATACGGGAGAATCCTCTCCTCGCCGACGAGCTGTCCACGTATCAAGCGCGTGAGGATTTGCTCTTCCGGGGCGGGATCCGTGTCCGCACGACGATCGATCTCGATCTTCAGCGACAGGCGGAGGCCGCAGTCGAAGCGATCCTTCCGTCGGGCACCGGAATTCCCGACGCTGCCGCGGTAGTGATCGATCCCGACACCGGCGAGGTGTTGGCGATGGTGGGCGGCCGCGATTTCTTCGGTGAAAGCGAGTTCGCGAACGTGAATCTGGCCATGGGTACAGGTCGCCAGGCCGGATCATCGATGAAGCCGATCGCACTGGCCGCCGCGCTCGAGCGCGGGATCCCGGTGACCCAACCCTACGAAGCCCCTCCCGTCATCGAACTCCAACCCCCCGACCTCAACACGCCCTGGAAGGTTCGCGGCGGGAGCCGGACCGGCGTGAGCGACCTCGTGGACGGCACGATCTGGTCTCGAAACACCGTATATGCGCAGCTCGCCGTACAACTCGGGTCGGGGGCGGTCGGCGACATGGCAGCTCGCCTTGGTATGACCTCACCCATCGCGCCGGTGTATGCAAGCGTGCTGGGCACCGAGAACGTCACGACGCTCGATCTGGCGGCGGCGTACGCGACCTTCGCCAACCGAGGCGTGCAGCACGATCCGGTGTTCGTGACCGAGATTCTCAATCCCGATGGCACCACGTTCTGGCGCCACGAACCCATCGGGGAGCGAGTCCTCGACACGACCGATGTCGATCAGCTGAGCTGGGTTCTCTCCCAAGTGATCTCGCGCGGAACCGGCCGCGACGCCGACTTTGGTCGGCCCGTGGCCGGCAAGACCGGCACCGCCCAGAACTACGCCGACGCTACGTTTGCGGGCTACACGCCGGACCTGGCGGCAGCGGTGTGGGTTGGATTCCCGCAAGGCCAGATCTCGATGGTCCCGTGCAACCGGAAGGAATGCACCGAAACCGACCCCGGTACCGAGATTCAGGTTGCCGGAGGCACATATCCCGCCCGTATTTGGCGGGAGGTCATGACCGCTGCGCACGCCGGACTGCCGTCCAAGGAGTTTGAGACGCCGCCTGCGAGCGCCCCGCCGACCACGGTGATCGTTCTTCCCGACTCCGTCGAGGTTCCCGACCTGTTCGGCCAGGATGTCGCTGCCGCAACCACTGCGCTCGACGGAACCACGCTGGTGCTGTCGCCCGTCGAGGTGGAAGACAGCAACTTCCCGGCGGGATCGATCATCAACCAGGCGCCTCCTCCCGGAACGCTCGCGCCCGGCGGCACCGTGGTGGTCGTCGAGGTCGCGATCGAACCGATCATTCCGGTCGTGCCTTCGGTTGTGGGTCTGACCGGCAACCCTGCGCGTCGCGCCATCCGACGCGAGGGATTCATCGTCGATCAGACGTTCGTCGATGCAGCCGGGAACCCGATCGACCCCCAGAGCAAGTCCGGCACAGTGATCTCGCAGGATCCCCCGCCGGGCACCGAAGCGGCTGCGGGAACCACCGTGAAGATCGTGCTCCAGAAGGGCTGAGGCAGACAATGGACGACGACCTGACGCACCACTCTCGCGTCGAAGCGCTCCCCGACCGGATGGGTATGCGGACCCGCGTGCTCGCCACCCTGTTCGTGATCGGCGCGATCGCGTTTTGGATCTTCGCGTTCAGTCCGCAGGCACGGGACATGTTCGTCGCACCGGACGGGATCGAGGATGAACAGCTCATTTCGCAGATCATCGACCGTTGTCAGGCGGCGCTCGATGACCTCGACGGGATTCCACCGGCTCGGACGGCCGAAACACCCGGTGACCGCGCCGTGATCGTGACCGACGGAACCGGCATCCTCCGATCGATGGTGGGCGACATCGGTTCGTTCTCCGACGGATCTGACGACGACCACCGTCTGCTCAACCTGTGGCTGGCGGATTGGGACGTATACCTCGGAGATCGCGATCGCCACGTCACACGACTCCTCGACGAAGGCGACGTTCGATTCCTGACCACCGAAGAGAACGGTGTGTTCATCAACGAGAGGATGAACGGGTTCTCGCGCAGGAACGAACTCGATGTGTGCCAGACGCCCGGTGATCTCTAGGACCGACCGTCCTCAGCCAACCAGAAGCTCGGTGGCGAGCTCAACGCCAGCATTGATCATGCGGTGGGTGCCCGAGTCGAGATCGAAGTCGTCAAGGTCGCTGATCGGAACCCATCGGATGTCGGTGCTTTCATGATTGCCGACCGGTTGTGCACCTTCGGGCGCGAAGACCAGGAATCGCACGTCGTAATGCAGGATCTCAGGCTCACCCGTGGGCGCCACGTTGTGGATGTCGAGATCGATGGCAGGGTCGATGAGCTCGAGGCCCTCTATTCCGGTCTCTTCGTGTGCTTCCTTCAACGCCACCCGGGCCAGGTTGGCCTCGCCGTCGGCGTGCCCGCCCGGCTGCAGCCAGCGTTGGAGTTTCGTGTGGTGCATGAGCAGGACATGTGAGGCGTCGTGGTCGAAGACGAGCGCAGATGCGGTGAGGTGGCCGGGTGTGCCCGAGCGAAGAAGCGCGTCGGGTTCCAGTGCGGCGAGCTGGAAGAACTCACGCTTCACGGCGTCAAGCTCGGGCACGTGGATCGGCGCGATGTGGTGCCATGCTGCTCGGGCTTCGGACGAGCCGATCATCGATGGGTCGTCGGCGGTCACCCGGGAGTACTCACGCATATCCCCGAACGTACCAGCGCCAAGGGAACTCCTGAGCCACCGAGATGCCGATTCGCGAACTCGTGACGACCAGGTCGGGGTCGACCGGCTCGCCCGGCCGTAGACGAACACTCGACGCGGTATCGAGCAGATCGAGTCCGTCGTGTGCGCGCCCGATACCAAGTGCTGCGCACAACTTGCCGGGGCCGTTCGCAAGGTCACGATCGCGGCGGGCCTTCGGACGGTTGTTTCGCATGGCCTCGATGCCGACGAGCGGTTCGATGCCGCGGATGAGAACTGCCTGCCCATCACCGTCGGCGCCGGTAACCACGTTGGCGCAGTGGTGCATCCCGTAGATCAGATACACGTAGAGCCGCCCAGCTGGCCCGAACATGATCTGCGAGCGGGGTGTAGCGCCACGGAACGCATGACTGGCGGGGTCGTCGGCACCGCCGTAGGCCTCGACCTCGACGATTCGTCCGATACCGCACGGCGCTTCCAGGATTGCGCCGAGCAGCGTCGGCGCAACGTCGCTCGAATGACGCCCGAGGCCCAGCGGGTCCGTCATCGACGGCCCTGTGACATCAACCGATCGCGGTGCGGAAGCGTTCGAGCTGCGCTGCCACCGCCTGGGGCCCGCCGGCGCCGTGGGTGGTGCGGCGGGTGAATGAAACCCCAGGCTCGAGCAACGCGGCGGCGTCCGCACCCAGACGGTCGTCTGCGGCCACGAGTTCGCCGAGCGTGCCCGCACCTTCGAGCGCGTTCCGCACGTGTTCACCGACAACGGCATGGGCATCGCGAAAAGGCATGCCTCGAGCCACGAGCCATTCGGCCAGGTCGGTGGCCGCTGCATAGGGGGACGAAGCCACCTCAGCCATGCGGTCGGTGCGAAAGGTAAGTGTGCTCACCATGCCGTCGAGCGCGAGAAGGGTGAGGCGCACCGTGTCGACCGCGTCGAAGAGTGGCTCCTTGTCCTCCTGCATGTCCTTGTTGTACGTGAGGGGCAGCCCCTTCACGCTTGCGAGGAACCCGGTGAGGTTCCCGATCAGCCGACCGCCCTTTCCTCGGGCCAACTCCGCGATGTCGGGGTTCTTCTTCTGCGGCATCATCGATGAGCCGGTGCTGAATGCATCGTCGAGTTCCACGAACCCGAACTCGGTGCTCGCCCACAGAATGAGCTCCTCGCCAATCCGGCTGAGGTGCACGCCGATCATGGCGAGGGCGTAGAGCGTGTCGGCCACGAAGTCCCGATCGGCCACGCCGTCGAGGCTGTTGTCGAACACCGAGTCGAAACCCAGGTGCTCGGCGGTCTGAAAAGGATCCAGCGGCAGGGAGGAACCGGCGAGCGCCCCGGAACCGAGCACACTCACGTTCGTCCGGCGGCGAGCGTCGGCCAGGCGATCGATGTCGCGGTGCAGCATCCATCCATGCGCGAGCAGATGGTGCGCAAGCGCCACTGGCTGCGCCTGCTGGAGATGGGTGTAGCCAGGAAGGTGTGCGTCGCCCGCCGACTCGGCCGCCGTGAGGATCGTGTGCTGAAAGCGGCGAACGAGATCGCTGACCTCGTCGATAGCCGCACGCGTCCAGAGCCGGACGTCGTTGGCCACCTGGTCGTTGCGGCTCCGGCCGGTATGCATCTTGGCGGCAGCAGGCGTTAGCTCGGTGGCCCGACGTTCGACCGCGGTGTGAATGTCTTCATCGCTCGCCGCCCAAACGAATCGACCGTCGCCGATCTCATCCTCGACCTGGTCGAGTGCACCGAGAATCGAGTCACGCTCGTCGGCGGTGAGAATGCCGACTGTCTCGAGCATGGTCACGTGTGCCCGTGAACCCTCGACGTCTTCGCGGAACATTCGCTGGTCGAACGGGAGACTGTCGTTCAGTTGCTGAAGGGCCTCGGCCGGCCCGCCCGCGAAACGACCGTGCCAGAGCTGGCGTCTCTGCTCTCGCTCGACACTTCCGGTCGAGATCCCCGGATCGTTCTCATGGTCGCTCGGCTTCGCCTCGCTGCCCTCAGGATTGCTCACGCCTGGCCGCGCTTGCTGGCGAGTGTGCGGAGTCGGAGGGCGTTGAGCTTGATGAATCCCTCGGCGTCGGCCTGGTCGTAGGCACCGTCGTCTTCCTCGAAGGTCACGACCTTCTCGTCGAACAGCGAATCGTCGGAGCGACGGCCCACGCACGTGATGTTGCCTTTGTAGAGCTTGAGACGGACGTCTCCGTTCACCGACGTCTGGGTCTGGTCGATCGCCGCCTGAAGCATGCGCCGCTCGGGGCTCCACCAATAGCCGTTGTAGATGATCTTCGCGTAGCGCGGCATGAGCTCGTCCTTGAGATGGGTGACCTCACGATCGAGGGTGATCGACTCGATGGCGCGATGTGCCCGCATCATGATCGTGCCGCCGGGCGTCTCGTAGGCGCCTCGGCTCTTCATGCCGACATAGCGATTCTCGACGATGTCGAGGCGGCCGATGCCATTCGCTCCGCCGACCCGATTGAGCTCGGTGAGCACCTGGGCGGGCGTCATCTCGACGCCGTCGATGGCCTCGATGTCGCCGGCGCGATAGCTCAACTCGATATAGGTGGGTGTGTCGGGAGCAGCCTCGGGGCTCGACGACCAACGCCACATCTCCTCGGGCGGCTCGAACCATGGATCCTCGAGTGGACCGCCCTCATAACTGATGTGCAGCAGGTTGGCATCCATCGAGAACGGGCTCTTCTTGCCCCGCTTCATCTCGATCGGGATGTCGTGTTCCGCCGCATACGCCATGAGCGACTCACGGGATCCCAGCTCCCATTCGCGCCACGGCGCGATCACAGCGATGCCTGGCTTGAGCGCATAGGCGCCCAGTTCGAAGCGAACCTGGTCGTTGCCCTTACCCGTGGCACCGTGGCTGATGGCGTCGGCGCCGGTGTCGTCGGCGATCTCGACGAGGCGTTTTGCGATGAGGGGCCGGGCGATCGAGGTTCCCAACAGGTACTCGCCCTCGTAGATCGTGTTGGCCCGGAACATCGGAAACACGTAGTCGCGCACGAATTCTTCGCGCAGGTCCTCGATGTAGATCTCGTCGGCCGGGACGCCCATCTCGAGGGCCTTCGCACGGGCCGGCTCGACCTCCTCACGCTGGCCGAGGTCGGCCGTGAACGTCACGACCTCGCACTCGTAGGTCTCCTGGAGCCACTTGAGGATGATCGACGTGTCGAGGCCGCCCGAGTAGGCGAGCACGACCTTGTCGATGTCACGCGTGTCGATGCCGGAATTACTCATGGTCCGTCCTGTCTCAGATTCCCGCGAGGGAGCGAATTGTGTCGGCGAGTGATCCGCCGGAGATGTCTTCGGTGGCGATCGCGAAGATGGTGTCATCGCCGGCGACGGTTCCGAGCACGCCGTCCATACCGGAGCGATCGATCGCCGAGGCGACGACGTGGGCCGAGCCTGGCGGGGTGCGGAGCATGACGATGTTGCCGGAATGGGCCACGTGCGCGACCCACTCGCCCAGCACCCGCTTGAGGTGATCGGAAGGAGCGACCTGATCGGTCGTGATCTCGGGAATGGCGTACACGAGGTCGCCGCCCGGAATCCGAGCCTTTATGGCGCCGAGCTCCTCGAGGTCGCGCGAGACCGTTGCCTGGGTGGCCTCCACGCCCCGCTCGGACAAGAGATCGACGAGCTGCCCCTGAGAGGTCACGGCCACCTCGGCGAGAAGTTGCGTGATCGAATGCTGCCTGGACGTCTTGCTCACGACTCCCCCAATACGAACGCCAAGTAGCCCCTCGCCGCGTGCATGCGGTTTTCTGCGAGTTTCCAGACTCGGCTGGCCCTGCTGTCCACGACTTCGTCGGTCACCTCTTCGCCGCGGTGCGCGGGGAGGCAGTGAAGGAAGATCGCATCGCCGGAAGCCGCCATAAGCGACCCGTCCACGCAGTAGTCGGCGAAGGCGTCGAGGCGGATCGCGGACTCGGCCTCCTGGCCCATCGAGGTGAAAACGTCGCTGTACACAACGTCGGCGCCGTCGACCGCCTCGTAGGGATCGACCATGGTGTGTACCTCGCTACCGGTCGAGCGGAGCAGCGCGAGGTCGTCTTCACCGAAGGAATAGTCGGTCGGCGAGGCGATTCGCATCACACCACCGAGCATGCCAACCGCGAGTCCGAGCGATCGGGTCACGTTGTTGGAGTCGCCAACGTAGGCGACAACGCGGCCGTCGATCGAGCCGAATTCGTCGACCATGGTGAGCACGTCGGCCAGCGCCTGCATCGGGTGGGCGGCGTCGCTGAGCAGGTTCACGATCGGCACGCGGTTCACGGCCGCCATGCGTTGAACGATCTGGTGTTCGAATACGCGAGCACCGATTGCAGCGTGGAAGCCGGCGAGTGTCTTGGTGACATCCTCGACCGATTCACGCTCGTCGAGGCCGACCTCCGAGCCCTGGATGTACACGGGATGGCCACCCAGCTGCACGACTGCCATCTCCATCGAGTTGCGGGTGCGAAGGCTCGGCTTCTCGAAGAGGAGCGCCATGCCCGTGCCCGCGAGAACCTGAGGAGGACTGGGGTCGCGCGCCAGCGCGAGCACATGGTGCAGTTCGTCGACGGTCAGGTCATCGATTTCGAGGAGGTGACGCATCAGGACCTCGCGTGAAGCACTGAGTCGACGATTCCAACGGCTTCGGCAATCTCTTCGGAGCTCACCGTGATCGGTGGTGCGAAACGTAGTGACGTGGGGGTGACGCCGTTAACCAGCACCCCTGCCGCCGCGATCTGGGCCGAGATTTCGCCACCCTTGCGGCCGGCCAGTCCGAGTTCGTTCAGTTCGGCCGCAAGCAAGAGTCCGGATCCGCGCACCGAGTCGATCCCGTCGAGTGCCGTGAGCGCGTCTGACAGCTCTGCTCCCCGCTTCGCGGCAACCGCCGGTGCATCGATCTCCTCCATCACTTGGAGCACGGCCAGCGCGGCCGAGGCGGCGAGCGGTTGGCCCGCGAATGTCGAGCCATGATCGCCCGGCTTGATCGCCGCGGCGACCTCTCCCCGAGCCCACACGGCGCCGATGGGCATCCCGTTGCCGAGCCCCTTCGCCATCGTGACGATGTCCGGCATGATCCCAGAATGCTGGAAGCCGAACCACGCGCCGGTACGTCCGATGCCGGTCTGGATCTCGTCCAGGATGAGAAGCAGCGAACGATCGTCGCAGAGTGCCCGAAGGTCACGGAGGTACTGCGGGTTCGGCGTGTTCACGCCGCCCTCACCCTGAATCGCTTCGACGAGGATGGCGCCCACCGTGGGGTCGAGCGCCGCTTCCATGGCGTCAACGTCGTCGTACGCGGCATGACGGAAGCCCTCGGGCAGCGGTTGGAACGCTTCGTGCTTCTCGGGCTGGCCGGTCGCGTGCAGGGTGGCGAGGGTACGGCCGTGAAACGATCGCATTGCCGACAGGACCACGTGGCGCCCACGCCCGTTGTACTTCCGCGCGATCTTGATCGCCGCCTCGTTCGCCTCTGCCCCGCTGTTCTGGAAAAGGACCTTTCCCGGACCCACCGCGGTGGTGCCGGACCGCATGAGACGGTCGATCGCGGTCGCAACCTGCGGACCGGGCACAGTGTTGTAGAGGTTGCTCACGTGCATGAGCGTGTGAGCCTGTTTGGCGATGGCGTCGGAGACGGCCGGATGGCAGTGGCCGAGGCTGGTCACGGCCAGTCCGCAGAGGAAGTCGAGGTATCGGTTGCCGTCGGAGTCCCAGACTTCGGTGCCGTTTCCTTTCACGAGCGTGAACGGCTGGTCGCCGTAGTTCGACATCATCGGTGAGTCGGTCACAGCGGGTCTCCAAGGGTGATCTTCGTGCCGATGCCGGCGTCGGTGAACAATTCGAGCAGCAGCACGTGAGGCACGCGGCCGTCGAGCATGTGGGCTGCCGTGGCGCCGGCCTCGACCGCGTCGATGCAGGCGCAGACCTTCGGGATCATGCCTCCGGCGATCACGCCTTCGTCGATCAACGATCGGAGCTCGGGAACGGTGGCCTGAGCGATGATGCTGGCCGGATCGCTCACATCGCGAAGCAGCCCGGGAACGTCGGTGAGGTAGATCGCCTTCTCGGCGTTGAGTGCACCGGCGAATACACCAGCGACGGTGTCGGCGTTGCTGTTGTAGGCCTGGCCGGATTGATCGGACCATATGGTCGAGACGACCGGGATCATCTCTTCGGTGAGCAATCGTTCGACAATGTTCGGATTCACGTCGACGATGTCGCCGACGAAACCCAGCTCGGGGTCGCGGGGCCGAGCCCGAATCATGCCGCCGTCCTCCCCCGAGAGGCCAACCGCGTACGCACCGTGCACGTTGATGGAGCCCACGATGTCGCGACCCACCTTGCCGACGAGCACCATACGAGCCACGTCGAGGGTCTCGGCGTCGGTGACCCGGAGGCCGTCGCGAAACTCGCTCTCCTTGCCCAGACGACCGAGAAGATTTCCGATCTGTGGTCCGCCGCCGTGCACGACGACGGGCTTGAGGCCCACGGAACGCAGCAGCACGATGTCCTCGGCGAAGGTGCGGCTGAGGTCGGCATCGATCATGGCGTTGCCACCGAGCTTCACGACAACAACCGCACCGCGAAAACGATCGATGTATGGCAGTGCTTCGATGAGCGCCTCGGCCCGGCGTTCGGGCTGGAAGCCGCGATCGGATACGACCGTCATGAGCGATACCCCGCGTTGATCTCGATGTAGCCGTGGGTCAGGTCGCACGTCCAGACCGTGGCCGATCCGGTGCCGATTCCCACGTCGACCGCGATCGACACCTCGTCACCGTGGAGGTGGTCGGTGGCGCGTTCCTCGTTGTAACTGGGGGCGACGAGACCTTCCGAGGCCACGAGTTCATCGCCGATGTGGATGCGGAGTGAGTCGCGGTCGGCTCGTTCCCCCGCCTTTCCCACCGCCATGACGATGCGACCCCAGTTGGCGTCTTCGGCAGCGAGTGCGGTCTTGACGAGGGGCGAGTTGGCGATGGCGAGGGCAATCGTGGATGCCGCGCCGTCCGATTCGGCACCGTTGACTGCGATCTCGACGAACTTGCTGGCGCCCTCACCGTCACGGACGATCTGATGTGCGAGGTCGAGCATCACCGCGTCGAGTGCGTCCTGGAAGGCCACTTCGTTACCGACAAAGGATGCACCCGACGCCGCGGTGGCGAAGGTGAGCACGGTGTCGCTGGTCGAGGTGTCGGAATCGACGGTGATTCGATTGAAGCTGCGTTCGCTCGCCGATCGGGTGGCGGCCTGGAGGTCCTCGGCCGAGACGTGAAGATCGGTGAACACGAAGCCGAGCATGGTGGCCATGTCGGGGGCGATCATGCCGCTGCCCTTCGCTATGCCCACCACGACGGCGCCCGTCCCGGCGACGGGAGCAGATGCACCCTTGGCGAAAGTGTCGGTTGTGCGGATGGCGTCGGCGGCGAGCGTCCACGAGGCCCCGTCGCTCGACTCGAGCGCACCCTCGAGCTCGACCAGGCCGTCGACGAGACGGTCGTCGGGAAGGGTTTCTCCGATGACCCCCGTGGAGGCGAGGTACACGTCGGACGATTCGAGCCCGAAGGTGTCGGCGATAGTTTGGGCGGTGAGCCTCGCCGATGTGTGCCCCGCAGATCCCGTGAAGGCGTTTGCGTTCCCGCTGTTGCAGACGATGGCGCGGGCTGTGCCTGATGGAAGCATCGAACGACACCAGTCGACTGGGGCGGAGGGGCACAACGACTGGGTGAACACACCGCCAACCGTCGTTCCCTCGGGAAGGAGCGCCAGCATGAGGTCGGCGCGGTTCTGATACTTGATACCGGCGGCATGGGTTGCGAGCTGCACACCGGCGACCGGCGGCAGGTCGGGAAACGATTCGGGAGCGAGAGGCGACACGGCACTCATGGGTACAGGCCGATCGAGCTGAGTCCTGTCGTCTCGGGGAGGCCGAGCGCCAGGTTCGCGTTCTGAACGGCCATGCCGGACGCACCCTTCATGAGATTGTCGAGGGTTGCGATCGCCACGACGTGGCCGGTGCGCGGGTCGACCCGTGCCGTGAGATGCACTGCATTCGACCCGAGCGTCGCCTTGGTGCTCGGGCTCCGCTCACTGACCACCATGAATGGCTCGTCGGTGTAGAACGCCTTCATCGCTGCGAGCACATCGTCGGACGTGAGACCGTCGCGACTGGGCCGGGCGTAGCAGGTGGCGATGATCCCTCGATTCATTGGGGCCAGGTGGGGCGTGAAGAGCACGGAGGTGTCGACGCCGGAGCGTTCGGTGAGCGCCTGTTCGATCTCCGGTGTGTGGCGGTGCGTCAGGAGCCCATACGCGGCCACGTTCTCGTCGACGGCGCAAAACGTGGTGTTCTCCTTCGGGGGCCGCCCCGCTCCACTGACCCCGGTGATGAGGTCGACGATGAGGCCGGACCCGTCGATCAGGCCCGCGTCGAGGAGCGGCGCGAGTGCAAACACGGCCGTGGCCGCGTTGCAGCCGGTGGCGGCGATGAGCTCGGCCCCAGCGATCTTGTCGCGGAACAGTTCGGGAAGGCCATACACGAACTCGCCGAGCAACGATGGTTCGGTGTGCTCCGATCCGTACCACTCCGGGTAGAGATCCTTGTCATGGAGGCGGAAGTCGGACCCGAGATCGACGATGTGACCCACCTTTCCGCGAATACCAGGGACCACGCCCATGCTGATCCCGTGCGGGAGCCCCACGAAGACGAGATCGAGCCCGTCGACGAGCTCCGGACTGAATGCGTCGTAGGTCCGGTCGCCATAGGCGGCGGCGAGACTCGGGTACAGATCGGCGATCGCCGTTCCGGCCTTGGAGTCGCCGGTGGCGCACACCAAATCAAGGTTCGGGTGAGCGTGGATCAGACGCAGCAGCTCGGCACCGGTGTACCCCGATGCTCCCACCACGCCGACTCGATGTTGTGCCATACCTGACATTCGGCGAACTCTAGCCTGCATTGAGTGAAATTGCATCCTTATGCAAACAGACGCATAGCTCCGAAGGAAGGTGGTCGCCCGGGTCTGGGATACTCGATCGAGTGGGAATGTTCGAAGGGTTGGCGAACAACTACGACCGATCGCGTCACGATTACCCATCGGCCTTTCGCGACCACCTCGTCGCCGTTGGTGCGCTCACACCCTCGTCGAGGGTGGTCGACCTCGGGGCCGGAACCGGGCAGCTGGCCCTCTTGGCGAGTTCGGTCGCGTCGACGGTCCTGGCGATAGACCCCGAGCCTGACATGGTCCGGGTCGGCCAGCAGATTACGAGCGGTAGCGCCGGTGTCCGTTGGTCGCTGGGTGCCGACCGCGATCTCGCCCATCTCGTATCCGGACGAGTCGACCTGGTTCTGATCGGTAACGCATTCCATTTCATGGATCAACCGACACTGCTCCACGATCTTGACCGAATCATGGCGTCTGATGGTGTGGTCGTCGTCTGCTCGAGCAGCATTCCCGTTTGGCTACAGCAGACCGATTGGTCAAGAGCGTTGCGGTCTCAATTGAGTGCGGAGTTGAACCGTGCCGTGAGCACAAGTGGTGCCCCCGACCATGATTCGGATCTCGCGGTGCTCCACGCCTCACCCTTCCCGATCGTGGACATATGGACCCACCGGTTCGAGCATCGGAGAGCCGTCGAGAGTGTCGTAGGAGAAGTCGTATCCAGCACGTCAGGCCAGATAGACCGGGTCGCCGCGGCTCGGATAAGCGTGGCGCTGCGACCGTACAGCGTTGATGACACCCTCCCCGAGACCGTCGTCACGACTGCTTTGGTCGCGCGAAGGCGAGCTCAAAAGGCGTAAGCCCGTGGCCGGCCTTCAGCCGCGGAGGGTGCCGCCATTGGTCTTCTCGACCGCAGCGATCACGGCACTGCGCGCCGCGGTGATGTCGTCGTCGGTGAGCGTGCGATCATCGGCCTGCAATCGGAGGCTGTACGTCAGGCTGCGGGACCCGTCGGGCACGCCGGTTCCCCGATAAGTGTCAATGAGCTCGACGCTCGCGAGGAGCGCGCCGGCGGCTTTCGTGATCGTGCCCCGAACACGATCGGCGCCCACGTTGTCGGGGATGACGAACGCAAGGTCCATATCGCTCGACGGGAATTTGCTGACCCTCGTGTACGAGCGCTTGCCGTGTGGGCCCGAAAGAACAGCCCCGAGGTCGAGTTCCAGCCACGCGACCCGACCCTCGACGTCGAAGCTCGAGAGCACCGATGGCGCGATCTCACCCACGACGCCGCGTGGGCGACCGGCGATGACGACCTCTGCTGAGCGGGTCGGGTGCATCCCGGGAAGGGAGTCGTTCGTGCGAAGTTGCACGTTCGGCAGAGCGAGGACTTCGCCCAGCAACTCGAGAATGGCGACGGCTGCGGGAGCCTCCTCACCGGACAGTGCCACCGCCACGAACTCGCGCTCGTCGGGAAGCACTGAACCTTCGGCGGGCGACAGGAACACATCGCCGACCTCGAAGAACCGGACGGGCGGGTTTCGATGGGACTGGTTATAGGCGATCGCCTTGAGCTGACCGGGAAGAAGAGTCGCCCTGAGGACGCTCTCGTTGGCGTCGAGAGGGTTGGTGAGTCTCACTCCGTCGTCGTCGAGGCCGACAGCCGTCAGGTCACCGGGTGCGAGGAACGGCATCGGGTGGGTTTCATCGCAGCCCGCTCCAACGAGGGCGGAACGAACCAGGCGGCGGTCGAGTTGGTAGTCCGACAGATGCCCGGCCTGTTCACCCTTGGGCACGCGGGTCGGAATGTTCTCGTAGCCGAACATACGACCCACTTCCTCGGCGATGTTCGCCTCGAACTCGTAGGTGTTGTCGGTCGTCGTGTCCCAGCGCCATGTGGGCACCGTGATGTCGAGCACGTCGCCGGAGCCGGCGACCTCGAACCCGATCGCGGTCAGGTGATTTGTCATCGACGTCCGGTCGAGGTCGGTACCGAGCAGTGAATTGACGCGCTCGACCCGCGCGGGCAGAGGACCGATGTTCGGCAGCGCCCCCCGCTCGTCGAGTTGCCCCGGCGCGACGGTCGCACCGCTCTCGGCGATGAGCTGACAGAAACGATCCATCGCCCGGTCGATGTTGTCGCCCCAGTCTGCGCCTCGACGGAACCGGGTGGAGGCCTCGCTCGCCAGGTTCAGCCGCTTGATGGTGCGAGAAATCGAGGGCGGATCCCACCAGGCCATCTCGAGAAGGACCGATGTGGTGGTCTCGCCGATCTCCGTGCTCTCGCCTCCCATCACACCGGCGATGCCGATGGCATCGTCCGCCCCGTTCGCGATCACACCATCGCTCGCGACGAGCGTGCGATCGATGCCGTCGAGGGTCGTGAGCGTTTCGCCCTCGTCGGCGCGGCGTACCCGGATGTGGCCATCGGCAACGAGGTCGAGGTCGTAGGTGTGGTTCGGCTGGCCGAGCTCGAGCATGACGTAGTTGGAAATGTCGACGACCGAGTTGATCGGCCGCATCCCGAGAGCGATCAGCCGGTTCTGGATCCACTGCGGCGAGGTGCCAACGCTGACGCCGTGAATCACGCGGGCGGCAAATCGACCGCACAGCGACGGGTCGACGATCTCGACCTCCGCCTGCCCCTCCGCTGGATCACCCGACGTCGAGCCGGACCAATCCGGGTAGGAGAAGGGCACACCGAGCGCGGCGGCGAGGTCGCGAGCAACCCCAGCGACCGACATGGCGTCGGGACGGTTCGCGTTCACGTCGAGGTCCCAGAGCACGTCACGCTCGATGCCGAGCGCTTCGGTGATCGGCGTTCCGACCGCCGCATCGGCGACCCGATCGGTGAGGATCATGATGCCGTCCTCGTCGTCGCCCAACCCCAACTCGGCCGACGAGCAGCACATGCCGTTGCTCATCTGACCGCGCATCTTGCGCTGGCCGATCTCCATGCCATTCGGCATGATCGTGCCGATGGTGGCGAAGGGGATGAGATCACCGACAACCATGTTGAACGCGCCGCAGCACACCTGGAGCGCCTCGCCGTCACCCTGATCGACCTGGACCAGTTGGATCTTGTCGGCGTCGGGATGCGGAGCGAGGCCGACGACCCTGGCGAGCACGATGCCCTCGAGATCTCCACCGGTGACCGACGTTTCCTCGACGGCGAGGCCGAGCGCGCTGAGGGTGTCGCCCAGCTCATCGATGTCACCATCGATTCCCGGGGCGAATTCCTGAAGCCATGAGAGGAGAACCTTCATCGAACGTCTTTCTTCGCTGGTCGGGGCCCTAGAACTGCCGGAGGAAACGGACGTCGTTGTTCACGAGCTCGCGCAGGTCGTCGAGGTCGTAGCGCATCTTGGCGAGGCGGTCGATGCCGAAGCCGAATGCAAAGCCCTGCCAGATCTCCGGATCGATACCGCAGTTCTGGAGCACCCTTGGTTGCACCACGCCGCACCCACCGAGCTCGAGCCAGCCGCCATCCTCCGTCGAGATGTCGAACTCGGCCGACGGCTCGGTGAACGGGAAGTAGCTCGGGCGCAGGCGGCTGTTGACCTCTCCGCCGAAGAACGCTTTCACGAAGCTGTCGATGGTCCCGGCCAGATCCGCGAGGCCGATGTTTCTGTCGACGACCAGCCCTTCGATCTGGTTGAACGCCGGGAGGTGGGTGGCGTCGGCCGTGTCGGTTCGGAAGGTGCGACCCGGCGCCACGATGTAGATCGGCGGCTCCTGAACCTCCATCGTCCGGATCTGCACCGGCGAGGTGTGGCTGCGCAACATGACCTCTTCGGGCTCGCCGAGATCGACGAAGATCGTGTCGAAGCTGCCGCGGGCCGGATGCCAGTCGGGGATGTTGAGGGCTTCGAAGTTGTACCAGGCGGTCTCGACCTCGGGGCCTTCGGCGACGGTGAATCCCATACCGACGAAGACGTCTTCGAGACGCTCCCGTGCCTGCGTGACGAGGTGCACGTGACCGCGCCGGATGTCGTCGAGAGATTCGGTGAGATCGAGGCGTTCACCTTCGAGTTTGGCGGCCTCTGCTGCGGCCGCGAGTTCCGTTCGACGAGCGTTCACGCCCGAAGCCACCGTGACCATGGCCTCGTTCAGGGCGCGGCCCGCATCCTTGCGTTGCTCGGGTTCGAGCTGGCCGAGGGTCTTCTTCAGTGCGGTGAGTTGACCCGTCTTGCCCACAAAGGCACGCTCGACCGCGGCGAGAGCGTCGAGGTCGGAGCTGGCCGCCACCTCGGAGGCGGCGCGTTCGATGAGCGGGGCGAGTTCCACGGCGTCCATTGTGGTCCAGTCTGCCGCTACACGAGGCGATCGCGGCGGGCGCGATCGAAGGCGATGACGGCGCCGGCGGTGGCCACGTTGAGCGACTCGACCGATCCGTGCATCGGGATCGCGATCACGTGGTCGGCGGCTGCCGTCGTGGCCGCGTCGAGGCCGTGCGCTTCGTTGCCGAACAGATAGGCGGTGGGTGCACGCGAGAGTTCGGTTTTGTCGTAGTGATCACCGTCCATCGCCGTGACCACGAGAGTGAACCCGCGGTCGCGCAGCTCAGTGACGATGTCGCCTTGGATCTCTCCGACGGGAACCCGCAGAATCGAGCCCGCCGAGGAACGAACGACCTTGGGCGAGAGCGGGTCTGCGCACGCGCCGGCCAACACGACGCCGCCACATCCGGTGGCCTCGGCGGTGCGAAGCAGAGTGCCGACGTTGCCGGGGTCGGCCACGTCGACCAGGACGAGCACGAAACCGGACTCGAGTTGAAAGCGCTCGTCGAACGCGAGCGAGGGTGCCTCGACAACCGCGAGCGCGGCCTGCGGAGTTTTCGCGTCGGCGAGGTTCGCGAACGCCTCCGCATCGAGTGCGTAGAGACGGGCGCCACTTGCGTCGCATCGTTCAGCGATGTCGGGATCCGGGTGCACGTCGGCGGGCACGATCACATGATCGACCGCGAGCTCGGAATCGAGCGCTTCGACTACGAGCTTCGGGCCCTCCACGACAAAACGCGATGTCCGGCGTCGCTGCGCTTTCTGGCGCAGCAGACGCCGGACATCGGCAACCCGCGGGTTACGAGCGGAAAGCTCCAGAATCAGGCGGCTGCACCTTCGTGTGCCGCGGCAGCCTCGACCAACGCCGCGAAGGCGTCGGGCTCGTTGACGGCGAGGTCGGCAAGGACCTTGCGGTCGACTTCGATGCCGGCTTCCTTCAAGCCGTGGATGAACTTGCTGTAGGTGGTGCCGTGCATACGGCATGCTGCGTTGATGCGCTGCACCCACAGGCGACGCATCTCACCCTTGCGGGCTCGGCGATCACGGAAGGCGTAGTTGCCCGAGTGCATCACCTGTTCGTTGGCGGCCCGGAAGGACCTGCTCTTGTTGCCGTAGTAGCCCTTGGCCTTCTTGAGCGTTGCCTTGCGGCTCTTACGTCCGTTCACGGAGCGTTTCACACGTGCCATCGATCTCGTCCTCTCTCGTTCGGTGTGTCAGTTCTCAGTTGCCGAGCATCTTGTCGATGTTCTTGGCATCGGCCTTGGCCACATCGGTGTCGCCGAGAAACCGGGCCTTGTGCTTGCTGCTCTTCTTCTCGAGCATGTGATTACGCCCGGCCTTGCCCCGGCGGATCTTGCCGGTACCCGTCTTCTTGAAGCGCTTCGCAGCGCCCGAGTGGCTCTTCATCTTTGGCATGAGAGGTTCCTCCGTCTCATTCTTCTTCGTTGTTGCTCTGCCCGTTCACGGCAGTTTCTGCGTCGGCAGCTTCGAGTTCGGCCAGCTCGGCTTCGCGAGCTTGGGCAGCTTCCTCTTCGGCCTTCTTGACGGCAGCGAGCTTCTTCTTGTCGGGGCCGAGCACCATGACCATGTTGCGGCCTTCGAGGTTGGGTCCGAATTCCACGTTTCCGAGGTAGTCGACCCGCTCTGCGACGTCGTCGAGGATGCGGCGGCCTAGTTCGGGGTGCTGCATTTCGCGCC
>JBPCTR010000113.1:0-4536 GCA_051011575.1 Acidimicrobiales bacterium
ATCCTCCCGTGTGAGTCCGGGGGGGAGCCCGATCCCGACGCGGCCGTTGGTCCGACCGACGACTGGGGTCGAGCCCAGATCAACCGGCCGACGTGGGCACGCCGATTCGCCGAGCTCACGGGCCGCGACTTCGTCGAGTGGGTCCGCGAGCCGTTCCTCAACGGATACATGTCGGCAGTCGTCGAGGACGAACATTCGAGCGGCCTGAACGCGTGGACCTGCTGGCGCAAGCGCTAACCGATCCACATTCAGGCCGCCCGGGTCCAGCTCAGCCGACGGCGGGCTCGGCCATCTCAGCCTTCACGATCTCGACGGCAGCCGAATTGTCGATGTCGAAGGTGAGCCACGATCCGTACTCATCGTCGATGAACTCGACGGTCACTCCGGCGGTTTCGAGCGACAATGCGAGTCGGCCGAGCCGTTCCGAGCGCTCGGCAACCTGTGTCTGCCATTCGGCGTCGTCGGCATGCGGTTCGCAGTACTCCTGGTCGAAGGGGCCGTAGAACTCCTCGTACACGCCGTTCACCGCATCGTTCGCCGCATCGTCGTCGTAGTCGTATTCGATCCAGCTCCACGTGCCGTCGTCGACCTGAGTCCAGCCGTGCCCGCCGGCCTCGAGAGCGGCGATGAGCGCCGCATTCAACTCTGTCTGCTCCGCGAGCTCTTCTTCGGAAGGCTCCCAGTGGCCCTCGTCGTGCAGGCACTCTTCGGGCACATCGTCGATGGGTCCGTAGAACTCCTCATGTACATGCGCGGAGACGTCGGCGGCGTGGTCGTCGGACCAGTCGAACTCGATCCACGCCCACTCTTCGTCGAGAACGAGTTCGAACTCGATACCGGCCTCGGTGAGGGCAGCGGCGAGGGAGTCGTTGTAGGCAACCTGTTCAGCCAGCATCTCGGCGCTCGGGTATCGCCCGGCCCAGAAGGACTGAACGATCGATTCGACGACAGGGTCGTCGTATCCCCACTCGAGCCACGTGAACCCGACCTCGTCTGCCTCTTCGCTGAACTCGACCCCATACGTCATGAGGAGGGTCGCGAGGGCGGCGGTCGTCTCGTTGTTCTCGGCGATGTCTTCTGCCGACGGTGTCCACCGACACGGGTCGGTCGCCTCTTCGTCGGTGTCGTCGACCATCGTGACCGCCGCTGGGGCGGGTTCGGGGTCGACCGACTTGACCTGAGTGGGCGTTGTGGCCCCAGCAGCCGTCGGCGCCTGCTGCTGCTCCGTCGGAGCGGGGTCGTCCGGTGTGGTCAGCTCACCCGGATCGGATGCGAGGGTGCCGTGGTCCGGAAGGGTGAGCGTTGGATCTGCGCTCGCGACAGGATTCGAGCCAGAGGGGAGTGCCTGAGCGATCGCCATTCCTCCGGCGAATACGCTGATGACGATGAGAAGGCCCAGCGCCACCTGGGTACCTGCACTGAAGCGTCGTGAACTCGTCATGTCCTTTGCCTGCTTTCGTGTGATCGGAGCTGACCATCAGCTCGTGTGATCGGTACACGTTCAGCATCGGCGTTTGGTTCGCCGCGATCACTGGGGAGCACCCCCCACTGCTTTCCCGCCCGTTCCTCGCTCCCGGCAATCGCAGCTTCGTCGCTTCAATCCTCGGGCTGCTCTGCGGACTGCCGGACGCCGGCTTCCGCTCCTCGTCCCTCGTCGCTGGAGTGGCTTCTGGTGATCCCGACGCGTCACAGACTCTTGAGCAGGTCCTCGGCGAGGCGGGGGAGCGGCTTGGTCGCAGGCCACACCGCCCGGAGGCGGCGCTCGATGTGCAGGTCTTTCACCGAGATCTCCACCAGCTGACCCCGATCGATCTCGCCGATGACGGCGAGACGACTGATCACGGTGGGGGCGTTGCCCGACACCACGGCGGAGCGCACGGCGGCAGTGGAGCCAAGTTCGAGTACCGATGGCGGCATGGGAAGATCGGCCTCGCGGAGGGCGGCTTCGAGAGCCTCGCGGGTACCGGACCCCTCCTCTCGCGTCACGAGCGGGGTTGCAGCGAGTTGTTCGAGGGTGACTGTTCGACGCCGGCACCAGTCGTGCGTGGGGGGAACGACGGCGACGAGCTGATCGTGGGCGACGACACGCTCGGCCATCGTGGGCGTGTCGAGCGGGGTCTCGATGAACCCGAGGTCGGCCTGGCCCCGCTCGAGGCGGTGCAACACCGCCGTGCTGTTCGCGACGTCGAGTGCGATGCGGTCGCCGGGATGATCACCGAGAAAGCTGCCGAGCCAGCGTGGCAGCAGGTACTCGGCGATGGTGTAGCTGGCCGCGATGCGAAGTCGACCGACCTGCTCGGCTTTGAGCGCTTGAGTGCCGGTCTCGAGTGCCCGCGCCGCGGTGAGTATCGAGTCGGCCCAGCCCGCCACCACCACGCCGGCCGAAGTCGGGGTCGAGCCGGTGGGGGACCGTTCGAGGAGCAGGATGTCGAGCTGGCGTTCGAGGGTCTTGATGCGGCTGCTCGCCGACGGTTGCGTGATGCCGTGGGCCTTCGCGGCGCGGCCGAGACTGCCGAGTTCGACGACGGAGGCGTACAGGTCGAGCGAGGCGAGATCCGGGAAGCTAGGGGACAACGGCACGAGGCGACGCTATCGCATGCCATAGCCTGAAGCTATGAGGCCATCGGACAAAGCCCACTTCTATGAGGCCGGTGTCTCAACCAGAATGTTGCCGTGACGCGTCTCGGCTTTCTTCTCGACAGTGACAACTGCATCGGATGCCACGCCTGCACGGTTGCGTGCAAGAGCGAGCACGATGTTCCGCTCGGTGTGAATCGAACCTGGGTCAAGTACATCGAAACGGGAACGTTTCCCGATGTGGCCCGCAAGTTCAACGTGATGCGGTGCAACCAGTGCGACGACGCGCCGTGTATGAAGATCTGTCCGACGTCGGCGCTGTTCCGCGCCGACAACGGCGTTGTCGACTTCCAGGACGACGACTGCATCGGCTGCAAGTCGTGCATGAATGCCTGCCCTTACGACGCGCTGTACATCAACCCCGAGACGAACACGGCGCACAAGTGCAACATGTGCAACCACCGCCTCGAGGTGGGGCTCGAGCCGAGCTGCCAGATTGTGTGCCCGACCGAGGCGATCAAGATCGGCGATCTCGACGACCCGAACTCGGAGATCAGCCGCATCATCGCCCGGGACGACGTGGCCGTGCGCGCTCCCGAGCAGAACACGAAGCCGAAGGTGTACTACCGCGGCGCTGACCAGGCATCCCTCGACCCCACTCGCACGGCGATCGCGAACGACGGCATGATCTGGGCCGACACGACCGAACAACACCCCACGGTTTCGGTCACGCTCGGCAAGAAGCCGCTCGACATGGACGGCGTGACCGCCCGCACCACCTACACGACCAAGCACAAGCCAACGTGGGGCCAGATGGTCTCGGGCTACCTCGTGACCAAGGCGATCGCCGGTGGCGTCATGTTGATCGCGGCACTGCTCGTGCTGCTCGGCCACTCCGACGCGCAGGCGGCCGTGGGTGTGGCGCCCCCGGTCGTGGCCGGAGCATTTCTTGGCATTACCGGTGCGCTGCTCATCGGCGACCTCAAGCAGCCGGGCCGCTTCTACTACCTGATCACAAAGGGCAACACCGAGTCATGGCTGGTAAAGGGCGCCTACGTTCTTGGCGCCTTCGCGGGCGGCGCCGGGCTGTGGTTCATATCGGGTCTGGTCGACGCCGCGACAACGATCGAGTGGCTGGCCGCACCCGTGGCGCTGTTGGGCGCAGCGACCGCGGGATACACCGCCTTCCTGTTCGCCCAGTGTGAAGGGCGCGACCTCTGGCAGACGCCGCTGCTGCTGCCGATGCTGCTGGCCCGTGCGGTGATCGCTGGTGCGGCCGCGTACGGCATCCTCGACCTCTTCCTCGACGTTCCCGAGGCCGATGCCATTCGGTGGGCGCTCGTGGGCGGGGCGGTGGCAATGCTTGCCCTGTCGTGGATGGAGCTGGTGAGCCACGGCACACGCCACGTCGAGCTGGCGGTGCACGAGATGAGCAGAGGCAAGCACGCCTCACTGTTCTGGGCCGGATTGGCGCTCGGCGGCCTGCTGCCGATCGTCCTCGGCGTCTCGGCACTCGCGTCCGACTCCGGGAGCGTGGCCCTCATGGCCATCGGCTCCGTCGCTGCGGTCGTTGGCATGTTCCTCTCCGAAACTGCATTCATCCGGGCCGGCCAATCCGTGCCCCTCTCCTGAACGGGAATTCGAAGCCGATGACCGATCTCCAGAAGTACCCGCCTACCGAGGACTGGCACGACTACACCGGCCTCGACGCCAAGGCGTGGCCCGACAAGGTCGAGCGGCGGTACATGCTCGTGCCGACCACCTGCTTCAACTGTGAAGCGGGGTGCGGGCTCATCGCCTACGTCGATCGGGAGAGCGGCCAGATCGCGAAGATCGAGGGCAACCCGGAGCACCCGGGGAGCCGGGGCCGCAACTGCGCCAAGGGCCCGGCAACCCTCAACCAGGTCCACGACCCCGAGCGAGTGCTGTACCCGCTGAAGCGAGCCGGGGACCGGGGGT
>JBPCTR010000114.1:0-2967 GCA_051011575.1 Acidimicrobiales bacterium
CGCCCATCGCCACCATCGACCGTCAGCGGGTCCTGGAGGCGCGCAACACGATCGACCAGATTGCGCGGTTGGAGGCGGGTCTGACCGATCGCCTCGAGCTGCTTCGCCTCGACCTCGGGCAGGGCTGAACGTCTCTCGAATTCCGCGGGCGATGGTCGGGCGGATCCGGGTAGCGTGTTGCCACCCGATCGACAGAAGGATTGCTGGTGGCGAAGTCCGAGAAGACACCGACCGAGAACGTGCAAGAGGTTGTCGACCTCGTCAAGGCGTACGCCCTCCAGGAAACAGCGGTCCCGCTTCAGGGCATCGGTCGCTACCTGAAGTTCGGTGTCCCGGGGGCCATCCTCGTTGGCCTGGGCCTCTTCATGTTGGCCCTGGCCGGGCTGCGCGGATTGCAGCAGGTCGGAATCTTCAACGGATCCGACGCCGACGGCTGGTTCGTGTGGGCGCCCTACCTCATCGTGTTCGCGGGGTCGGCCCTGGTTCTCGGATTCATCGCGACCCGGATCACGAAAGGACTCGACTGATGGCCACCGAACAGGCACCGATCTCGAAGGATGACCTCGAGGCAAAGTTCCGCCAGATCAAGACCGAGGTCGACAACGTCACCAGCTCGGCGAAGAGCAAGGCCGTGCCCGCGGTCGCGGTGGGAGGTATCCTCTTCATCCTCCTCATGTATCTCCTCGGCAAGCGGGTGGGGTCGAAGCGCTCGGCTGTGGTGGAGATCCGCCGACTCTGATGTTGCGTATCTTCCGCAAGGGCTATCTGCAACGGATGATCCGGATGAACGCGCTCCGGAAGGGCCTCATCGGGGGCTCGCCAGTCTGGCGCATCGTGTGGGGCTTTCTGACCGTGCGCAAGTTCTGGTCGAAGGTCTCGAAGAGGGGCGAACCCCCGGTCGTGTTCACCGAGTCGATCGGCGAAGGGGACTCGTGGGCTGTGGTTCACGTGCCCGAGGACTCGAAACGAGGTCGCGGCGAAGGGCGTCGGTTCCTGATCGGCCCCAAACGCAAACCGCCACGCACCCGTCGATTCGTGCCGCCGGCGTTGTCGGAAGCCGGCCATCGCATTCTCGACGCGCCGTCGGCCGAGCGGATCAATGAGATCCTGGGTCGCGACGTGGTGGTCGAACCGTCGCCGAGTCGCAGCCAACGACGCGCGCAGATGAAGTCCGCCCGTCGCGCCGCGAAGGTATGAGGGTCAGGCTCCGTAACCCTTCCCGCGAGCTTGAATTCAACGGCCCGATGACCGTTGATCAGTTGGTGGACGCGCTCGACGTGAACCGTGAAGCTGTTCTTGTGATCGTGAACGGCACGCTCGTGGTTGGATCGGCTCAGCTCGCCGACTCTGACGACATCGAAGTCCGGAGCGTGATCTCCGGGGGAGCGACAACCCCGGCCGCGGGGGAAGCCCCGTTGCCCACGACCGACCCGGAAGAACTGGACGGCGCGACCGGTTGGGCCGGTGAGCACAGTGGGTAAGTTCTGCCGCGTATGTCGCGGAGCCCCGGTCATCGAACTGCGACAGCACAACGCGTCCTTCTGTGAGGAGCACTTCCTGAAGTTCTGCCGAGATCAGGTGGAGCGCACGATCCACAAGTTTCGGATGTTCGAACCCGAGGCACGGGTGTTGGTGGCGGTGTCGGGAGGCAAGGACTCGCTCGCGCTGTGGGACATCCTCCACGGCCTGGGCTACGCCACGGAGGGTCTCGTGATCACGCTGGGGATCGGCGAGTACAGCACCGAGAGCACCGCGGCCGCCCACAAATTCGCCGCCGACCGTGGGCTCACGCTGCGGGAGTACGACCTGGCCGGCGAGCACGGCTTCACGGTTCCGGACGCGGCGGGGAAGAGCGGTCGGGCGCCGTGTTCGGCGTGTGGCATGTCCAAGCGGCATGTGTTTGACAAGGTGGCAACCGAGAACGGGTTCGACGTGGTGGTCACGGGTCACAACCTCGACGATGAAGCCGCGGTGTTGTTCGGCAACGTGGTGCGGTGGGAGGCCGATTATCTGGCGCGACAGATGCCGGTGCTCGAGGCGCACGACGGATTCCCCCGTAAAGCCAAACCCCTCGTCCGGTTGGGCGAGCGCGAGATGGCGGCGTATTGCGTGCTGCGCGGCATCGACTACATCGTCGAGGAATGCCCGATGGCGGCGGGGAACAAACATCTGGCATACAAGGACATCCTGAACGATCTCGAGGCCACATCGCCGGGGGCGAAGTCGGCCTTCTACTTCGGGTTCCTCGATCGGGCGGCCGCGGTGTTCGCTGCGGCACAGAGCGGGGAGGCGGCTACCCTCGGCGCCTGTGTTCGGTGCGGAAGTCCGTCGAACGCCGAGGTGTGCGCCTTCTGCCGGTTGGCGGAGCGGGCCGCGCCGGTGACGTTCATCCCCCGATCCGGAGATGGTTGATGGCTACAGAGAGTTCGGCGCCTGCGGGCATCCTCGCCGAGGGCGAGTTGGTGCAGTTCGTCGACAACAAGGATCGCCGATATCTGGTCACGCTCCAGTCGGGCAAGGAGTTCCATTCCCACTCGGGGTTCATTGCTCACGACGATGTCATCGGCGCAGCCGAGGGTCGTCGCCTGAAGTCGACGAAGGGTGGCACCTACCTGGTCGTTCGACCGACACTGCAGGAGTTCATCCTGAAAATGCCGCGTGGCGCGCAGGTCATCTACCCGAAGGACCTGGGGCCGATCCTCATGCTGGCCGACATTCAGCCCGGTGTCCGGGTGCTCGAGAGCGGAGTGGGATCGGGTGCTCTGTCGATGACGATGCTGCGGGCCGGCGCCGAGATCGTCGGCTACGAGATCCGCGACGACTTCGCGACTCGAGCGCAGAAGAACGTGGCGCAGCTCCTCGGTGACGAAGCACTCAGCCGGTACCGGGTCGAGCTGCGAGACGTCTATGAGGGGATCGACGAGACCGATATGGATCGGGTGATTCTCGATCTTCCCGAGCCATGGC
>JBPCTR010000115.1:0-15433 GCA_051011575.1 Acidimicrobiales bacterium
GGTCGCTCCCGACCATGTGGCTCCGGACCAGGTGGCACCACTCCAGGTGGCACCGCTCCAGGTACCGCCCGACCAGGTAGCTCCCGACCATGTGGCTCCGGACCAGGTGGCACCACTCCAGGTGGCACCGCTCCAGGTACCGCCCGACCAGGTAGCTCCACTCCATGTAGCGCCGCTCCAGGTACCGCCCGACCAGGTACCGCCCGACCAGGTGGAACCGTTCGGCGTGATGATGCCCGTGCCGGGTCCGGCTGCGTTCGGATAGGACTGATCATCACTAAGGGGCTTGGACATCGAGTCGGCAGCATCGAGGAGGCCTTCGCCCGCCGTCAGCGCGCTCTCCCGCTTGAGCGTGTCGGCGCTTCCTTTGAGCGTCGCCTTGAGGTCATCGTTCGTCATGTTCGGGAACTCGCCGAGAATCACTGCGGCAGCTCCACTCGTGGCAGCCGCGGCCTGCGAAGACCCGCTGCCCTTGAATAGATCGGCACCAATCCGAGCTGAGGGCACGGCGTTGTCGACGGTCGATCCGGGAACACGGTAGGAGGCGACCGACTTTCCGGCTGCGACCATGTCGGGGTTGCGCAGGCCGTTTCCGACCGCGGACCATGCGGGCACGTCGTATCCGGCCCGACGGTAGTGCGACGTGCTGTCGGCCGCGCCGACAGCCATCACGTAGGGATCGATGGCGGGCGAATCGAGCTGGTTGTAGGTCTCGCCCTCGTTGCCCGCGGCGACGACCACGAAGATTCCAGCGTCCCAGGCCCGCTCGACGGCGGCGGAGAGCACGTCGCCGACGTGGGTGGTGACACCCTGCTGGCCGAGCGACAGGTTGAGAACCCGGATGTTGAGGCCGTCGGTGTTCTTGTGCTCGACGACCCAGTCGATCGCCGCAACGACCTGTGGAACCGTGGTGAGTCCATCGTGGCCGGCGACCTTGAGCGAAACGATGCGGGCCCCAGGCGCCACACCTTCGTGCCCCGAACGATTGCCGGCGATGATGCCAGCCATGTGGGTGCCATGACCGTAGGTATCGATGTAGGCAACCTGCGCGTGCGACGATTCGAACGAAAGGTCCGGGCCATGCAGCACCCGGTCGGCGCCGAGTCCCGAAACGGGGGCCACACCGGTGTCGATCAGTGCCACATCGATTCCGCTGCCGTCGCCAGAGACGCTTCCGTTCA
Source organism: Acidimicrobiales bacterium (assembly GCA_051011575.1). Lineage (GTDB taxonomy): Bacteria > Actinomycetota > Acidimicrobiia > Acidimicrobiales > SHLQ01 > SHLQ01. The sequence continues at coordinate 1,182 of JBPCTR010000115.1, forward strand.
TCGACAGCTGCCGGACGGTGGACAGGTGGACCACGCCCATGTCGATCGGCTGAGCGATGAGGACCGGGCTGTCGTAGATGGGCTCGAGAACAGTGGTGGTTGCGTCGGTCTCGGGTGCGAGCACGGTGGTGCTCTCGGCGGAGAGCATTTCGACCATTGAGGTTTTGAGCGTGCCGACGACGGCTGTGTTCGCGTCGGCGGGAGCAGCGGGAGCGAGCGCGGTCGCCATCATCGAAGCAGCGAGCACCATCCCGATGAACCAGGTGACTCCCTGAGGGGCGTGCCACGTGACGCCCCAGGACGTCGGGCGCAACAGGGAAACTCCCTGGCACTTGGCGGATCGATCGGCATTCATGGTTGAACTGGGCCTCCGGGGCTCAATTTCAAGATGCCGGTTTCGCCACTGACTCCCCGGTGGGCAAGGCGACCAACTGGCGCCCACTGGATCAACGTCTCATCTCGCTGGGTTGTACAGAGATCTACGGCACGTCTGCCGCGCTTCTGTACATCCGCGGCTCAAATCGGGTCGTTCGACCCATCGCCTGGAGGTCAGCCTCGAAGACGCGACCCGGCGGTGATCCGCGCATCCGATTCGATCAGTCGGATCAGATCGGCTCGGGGCATCGGCCGGGCGAAATGGAAACCCTGCCCGAGTTCGCACTGAACGCTTCTCAGAACCTCGAGTTCCTCGGCGCGTTCGATGCCTTCGGCGATCACGGTGAGCGACAGCGTGCGACCAAGACTCGTGATGGCGTCGACGAACGATGCGCCATTCGGAGCCGTGAGATCCTCGACGAACGGCTGGGCGATTTTCAGGAAGTCGATCGGCAGATCGCGTAGGTAGCTCAGCGATGAGTACCCCGTACCGAAGTCATCGAGCGCGATCCGAACACCGAGGCTTCGAATGTCGGTGAGAACACCCGAGGCCGTGGCTGCATCGCCGACGAACGCTGACTCGGTGACCTCGAGCACGAGCGACGACGCGGACGCCCCGTGGGCGACGAGATCGCCGGCGAACTCGTCTACGAACTCGGGTTGCTGGAGGTGACGGGCCGAAAGGTTGAGCGAGAGGAAGAAGGAGTCGGCCGCCGTCTCGAGCATCTCGTCAAGTTCACCGAGCACGGTCAGGCGGACCAAGCGGTCGATCGACATGATGAGACCGCTCCGCTCGGCTTCGGCAATGAAGTGTGCCGGCGTGAGGGGAGTCCCATCTTCGCGACGCCAACGAACCAACGCCTCAGCACCGACGACCGAAAGGTCGTTCAGCTTCACGATCGGTTGGTAGACGACCTCGAACTCCTCTTCGGAGATCGCACGTCGCAACGCGGTCTGCAGCGCCTGTTGTCGGGACTGATCCGACTGGAGCCCGGTCGAATACCAAACCACGCTGCCTTTGCCCCGCTCCTTGGCGCCGTACATGGCCAGATCGGCCTGGTGGAGCAGGTCGGCAGCCAGCGCATCCCCCTGATTGGTGGCGATACCGACGCTTGCACCGATGCGCACCTCATCGGGACCGAGGAGAAACGGTGCACTGAGCGTGCCGATGATTCGATGGGCCACGGGCTCGGCCTCCTCGGCACCGTTCATCATCACGGCGAACTCGTCGCCGCCGAGACGGGCTGCAAGGTCGTCGGGACGGATCACGCCGTTCACGCGGCTCGCGACCTCGACCAGAAGCGCGTCACCTGCAGCGTGCCCCAAACGGTCGTTCACGAGTTTGAAGTCGTCGAGATCGATGTAAAGGAGAGTGATCGCGGCGCCGGTGTCGCTGCCGAGTCGGTCCTCGAGACGGTCGCTGAACAGATTCCGGTTGGCGAGCCCGGTCAACACGTCGTAGCGAGCCTGGTGAGAGAGTTCAGACTCGAGCTCGCGGAGACGGGACAGGGCCTGTTCGAGCTGATCGTTCTCTAGTGCGACCGCTGCCTGGTCCACAAGATTTTCGAAGAGTCGGAGATCTTCCTCGGTGAACGTGGTGACATTACCCAACCGATCACCCACCACGAGCAGACCAACGGCTCGCTGATCGGACCGAAGTGTTCCGATCATCGCGTCGCGCACGCCGAGGCGATCGAGGTGGGCGCGGACCAGAGCAGGTGACGAGTTCTCAAGGGCGAGGAACGGCAGCTCGGCCAACATGATGACCGCCTCGAGATCCTCCGAGTGCGACTCGGCCTCGACGCAACTTGTCGCATTGTCATGGAACAGGAAGCGAGTGGTTTGGTCGGGCGAGTCCGGAGCCGGGAAGACCAGGAGCTCGATGGTCGACGCTCGAAACATCGAGGCGGCCTCCTCCAGGAGGATCGACACCGCTTCATTCATCTCCTGGCTCTCGCGCAATGATCTCGTGGAGTGGTAGAGGAACTCAACCCGCTCTCGATGGTCGCGCTCGGAGACATAGGCCTTGTATGCAACGAACAGCATTGCGGTCGAGCCGACGAGAAGGAGTCCACCCCACGGCTCGACCACGATGACGAGCACTGCGATGAGCGCCTGAAGCGAGTTGGCGGTGGCTACGAGCCAGCCGAAAACAACCATGTTCCACGCCCGTCGGGCTTCGAAACGTCGTTCTGTGATTCGAATTACCAACCCGATGCCGAGCACCTCGACCAACGACGAGATGATCGTCGCACCGAACAGGGCCACCCACCCGCGCGGCTCCATCGGGTTCGTGCCGTCGAGCAGCCACGCGAAGAGGACTGCGGCCACACCGACGTGAAGCGAGAGGTTCGCGACATTGAACGCGACCTTCACCCACGGCTGCTTGCGTATCGCGACGAGGCTGATGGCAGAGCCGACGACGATGGCGAGCCAGAGAAGAGATGGTTCGGTGAACAACAAGCCGAACACGAGCGGGATTTCGAGCAGTGAGAAGCTCCCGGACTCGCTGCGGAAGTGCAGGTTGATCACAAATGACTCGACAGCGGCAAAGGCGATCGCGACGAGCCACCACGGAACTTTCAGGTCGTCGCTCGGGGCCGGAAGCTCCCAGAGTCGCATCGCCCACACAACGAGCGACATGGTTGCAAGCGAAGCGATGAGCCCCCAGACAGGAGCCTGGCTTCTCCATTGTTGGAGCGCGGTGGGGCGCTCACCGATCGACATGTCTGATCCATCGGCCGAAACGGCCGGGACTTCAACGATTTCGGAGGGTGTTCGCCCCTCCCGCGGCTCGGACACGGGCCGAGCGCATGTGATCTGCTACTTCACACCCGCTTGGCGAAGTGTGGCGGCCGAAACACCCATTTGACGAAACGACGAGGCCCGAATCCCCTTCGATGCCGCGTAGCGCGCACCAGCCTCGACAAACGCCGCCTCGAGCTCGGATCCGTCGACCTTGGTTCCCATCTCCGCCAGTTCGACCTCGAGGTCGGCCCGCTCCTGAATGAGATTGAGTCGGGCCAGCGCTGAACCAACATCCATCTCTTCGTCGATGGCGGACAGCCGCTTGTTGATCGAGTCGGCAGTGCGCCGTCGTCCTCGTTTGGGCTTGTTCGACTCGAGGAATTCGAGGTAGGCCTTCACCGCTCTCGCGTCGGTGCGGCCCTGGGCGAGCTTGGCTTTGTGTGCAGCGTCCATGACGTGCCTCCATTCGTGAAAGCCGCCGCGGGGAATTACCCATAATGGCTACACCGTCGAGAGGGAACACACAACCAACGGACCTATGTTCGGCGACGTTTGGGCCTCATATCGTGACGCTTGAGATAGGCCTCGAGTTGGTCGTAGTCGCCGCTCCTGTTCGAGTACATGACATGGTTCCGAGCCGTCTCGAGCCACGGGCCTATTGAAGGTGTGATCGAGTCGAAGGCTTCATGAAGTGTTTGGGTAGTGACGGGCACAACTCCACCGGTCTGCATCGACTCATCGAGACATCCCTCCACGGCGGTTTCCACGATGAATGAGAGATCGGCGCCCGAGAATCCATCGGTGGCCTCGACGAGTGCCGTGAGATCGATATCGCCAACCGGTCGGCCCCGAAGGTGGTATCGCAGGACCGCCTCTCGCGCTGCAGGATCGGGAGGCAGAACGAGGAGTCGGCGATCGAAGCGCCCCGGACGAAGGAGCGCTTCGTCGATGTCCCATGGATGATTTGTCGCGGCGAGAACGAACAGTCCGTCGTTGTTCGCCATGACACCATCGAGTTCGCTCAACAGCTGGTTCACCACACTTCTGAGGCCGGCAGAGAAGCGAAGTTGACTTCGCTTGCGACCAAGAGCGTCGATCTCGTCGAAGAACAGAACACATGGCGTGTTGCGTCGGGCGGCCTCGAAAATCGATGCGAGGTTGCGTTCGCTCGAACCGATCCACATATCGAGCACCTCCGAGAGCCCGACATTGTAGAAATTGGCTCCCATTTCGCCGGCGGTCGCTCGTGCAAGAAAGGTCTTGCCACATCCCGGAGGCCCCCACAACAGCAGACCGCCGCTCGCAGACTTTCCGAAGGTTGCAGCGAGATCGGGGTTGCGCATCGGACCAAGAAACGATCGCTCGAGTTGAGTCTTCACTTCGCTCAGCCCGCCCACGTCGTCGAAGGAGACACCAGCGGCCCCGAGCTCACCGAAAGACACCTCTTCGATCGCCTCGGTCTCGTCCCACGCATCCAACAACTCGTCGGCGGTGTCCGGGATCTCGACCGGAATTGGGCGCGGGTCTGCGTCGGCGTGAACGTCGACATCGTGCTCCGGCTCAGCCAGGGCAGATTGGGCATGCTCGAACGCTGCAGCGATCGTCTCGTTTCCCGCCCTGCGATGCACCCGGACTGCGGCAACGAGCGCTGCACAATTCGTTGCGTCGGCAGAGAGCATCGCGTCGATCTGCGAGATCGCCTCGTCGAACCGTTCCGCTTCTTCCAACTGCTCCACGAGGTGAAGCCGCAGATCGTCGTCGTTTGGAGACGCTTCCACGGCCGCGAGCAGCGCGCTGATGACACCCTCAGTACTCATGGTCTCCTCATCGGCACGACTTCGATGGCTTCAACCACATGGGCTTTGCGCCGACCAGTACTCCTGACCGGGCGACGGAACGAGACGGCCCATGGACGATCCCCACAACATCACCGAGACGGCGTGGAACCTGTTCCACCTGGGTCGCCACGGCGATGCCGCCGAGCACGCCGCCAGATCCTTGTCCATGGCACCCGGCGACCCCTCGACTCTCAGACTTCTCGCCGAAATCGCACTCGCGACCGACGACCAAGCTGAGGCCCAACGAATCGTGGTCCAGGCTCTCGATGCCGAGGACTCCGTAGCATCACATCTGCTCGCCGCTCGGGTCTTCGACGCGATCGATGACCACACAACGGCGCTCCACGAGGTCGATCGCGCCATTCACCTGGACCCCGATGCTGCCTACGGTCATGCGCTGAAAGCGTTGCTCATCGGCCGTCGACGCTTGTGCGCCGCCGACCACAGGTCGCCTCCGACCGAGGACGAATTCGTGTCGGCCGCCGAAGCTGCCGAACGCGCGATCCACCTCGACCCCGATCTCCCGTTCTCCCACTACGCGGCTGCGGTCGTGGCAACCGCATGCGGCGAGCTCACTCGAGCTGCAGCGATGTTGGATGCCGCGCTCGAACTGCGTCCGGATTGGCCCGAGGCCCACCTCATGCTCGGGTCGGTTCGGGCCCGGCAGGGAATGGTCAAGCTCTCGACGCGGCACTTTGCCATTGCAGGTCGACTCGACCCTCAGGACGAGACAGCCATTCGAGCCCTCAGAACGATCGGCTGGGCGGATCGTTCCAGACTGAGTCGAGCGATCGCCCGCCGACTCGGACGAGGTCGACGGACCGAGCCAGCGCACGTGGTCCCCGAGGCACGATCGATTCTTGCCGCCGACGCCCGACTCCGATCGAAGGACTCGGCGACGTGATCGAATCGATCGTGCTCAGCCTTGCGGCTCTCCTGGTGATCGGCGCCGGGATGTTCGTGACGTCGATCGTCGCCCGTCGCATCCGAAACCGGAGGGCGTTGTGGCTCGAGTCGGTTCAGGGCCGGGGTTCGGCTTTCGTGGGTGATCTTCCGTTCATGTTCGCCATGTTGATGTTCTGGTTCGGCACCGCGATGGGAACACTGGTCCTACTCCCCGGCGTCGTATGGCTGACCGGTGACGCCGAGGCAGGCGAGATCACACTCCGCATGTCGGCGGTCGTCGTCTGTGTGTGGTTCGTTTCGGGCCTTCTGGCGCTGCCATCCTTTCGGGCCTGGGTCCTTGGACCCGACGGCTTTACCCGTCATACCCTCGGCCGACATACGACCATTCCGTACGAGGAGATCCGCACCCTCACCGACGGACGGATATGGCCCACACTGAAGGTCTCGTCCGAGCACGGGTCGATTCGCGTCTCCAAAAATCTCGCTGGATACGACGACCTGTTCAATCAGCTCCTCGCCGCGGCCCCGCACGCCTCCGATGAACGCCGGCCGGGGCGGACCACCGTCGGCCACACAGCCGAGCTTGGGCTCCTCACGGAGCGAGCGGTGTACTCCCTCAACCGGACCCGGCTCCGGCTCATCGGCGGCTTCATCGTTTCTCTGCTCGTTTTCTTCCTCGCCTGGCCCTGGATCTTCGTCGATCCCGAAATCCGGATACCGGACGCCATCTACTTCGATCTCATGGGACTCGTCATCTGGGCGATCTTCGCCGGACTGCTCGCCAAGGAGACCTTCCAGCGCGACCAGCCCGCCGCGATAGAACTCGGCGCCCACGAAGTCCGCTGGCGCGTGCTCCGGGGCCAGTGGCACACTCGACGCGCTCACGAGGTCGTGAGCGCCACCGCCGAGACCTCGATCATCTACGTGAAGGGCATGCCCGGCTATCGCTATCCGATGCGGGTTCTCTTCACGGACGGGACCACATTCCATGTCGACGACTTCCGCGCCCGCCACCTCGGATCGAGCACCCAGATGATCGCCGCCGACATCCGACGACGACTGCTCGAACCCGAGAACCGCACCCCGGAACACGCTGATGCAGCCGACGAGGCCGAGCGCATGGGACGGGAGGCCGATGAGGCCGGCCACATCGACGCAGCGATCGGCCACTACCGGCGGGCGATCGCGCTCCACCCCACCGAGGGCCGGGTCGAGCTGCATGCGCGGGTCGCCACGCTCTTCTCCTCAGATGGCCGCTACGAAGAGGCGGTGTCGGCGCGCCACTCTCACCTCGACCATCGGAGACATGACGCCGTCTCATGGCAGGAGCTTGCCGCCGATCTCGACCGCCTCGGCCGCAAGGATTCGTCGGCCGACGCGATGCATGCAGCCGAGAAACTGTTGCTTTCGGGTACCCACCGCTGAATTCGGGCTCGGGGCGTTCGCTCCGACAGGATGTATCGGTGGAAACCAGGTTCGAGTCGTTTGATCGGGATTCGTGGGCACGGCTTCGGGCATCGACGCCACTCACCCTCACGGATGCCGATCTCGATGAGCTGTCGGGCATCAACGAGCGTCTCGACCTGAACGAGGTCTCGAACGTGTACCTCCCGTTGTCGCGTCTGCTCAATCTTCACATCGCCGCCGTCCAACAGCTCCGCTCCGTGACCGACATATTCCTCGGTACCCCCGACGCCAAGGTGCCATATGTGATCGGCATGGGAGGCAGTGTTGCGGTTGGCAAGAGCACCACCGCTCGTGTGCTGCAGACCCTCCTCGCCAACTGGCCCGACCATCCCCGCGTCGACCTCGTGACAACCGATGGCTTTCTCTTCCCTAACTCGACGCTGCTCCAGCGCGGCCTCATGAACCGGAAGGGTTTCCCCGAGAGCTACGACACCGCCGCGCTCGTCGATTTCCTGGGTGCCGTGAAGTCGGGTGAGCGACATGTGACCGCTCCCGTCTACAGCCACCTCCGCTACGACATCGTCGAAGGAGAGCGCCTCGAGGTCGACCAACCCGACGTCTTGATCGTTGAAGGACTGAACGTGCTTCAGGCAGGTGCCGGCCCCCACCTGGTGGTCTCCGACTTCTTCGACTTCAGCATCTACGTGGATGCGGCGACCACATGCATCGAGCAGTGGTATATCGAACGGTTTCTCGCACTTCGAGAGTCGATCTTCCGAAACCCCGACAGCTATTTCCGCAGCTATGGGGATCTCGACGAGTCGGAAGCGGCGGCAACCGCCCAGGCGATCTGGGCGGAGGTCAACGCTCCAAATCTCGTCGAGAACATCGCACCCACTCGAAACCGAGCGAACCTGATCCTCACCAAGGGTGCCGACCACTCGGTGGAACGGGTCCAGCTGAGGAAGTCCTGAGCCCTCTTCAGGCCCAGAGCGAGCGCTGATCGACCGAACGAAGCGGCCCGACGGGTACTGCCACGTTGCCATCGATCGCTCGATGCTTTCTGAACATGATCCAGAACCCGAGGGTGAACAGCCACGCGCCGCCCACGAACCAGTGCACCCGCTCTGCGAGTCCGGCCGGCCAGTCGACAGCCGGAAGGAGTGAGACCCCGAACACGACTCCGCTCACCGCGGCCGCCAGCGCCATCACGCCGCTGAACGTACGGAAGTGCCGCCAGTTGACTTCGTAGCCCTGCGGCAGTCGGCGGAGTACCTGCCACCAGGTGAAGAAGGGCATGGCCGTCAGGAGGACCATCATCGCGACCGCCGCTGCCAGGTGGATCCCCTGGGCCCAGCCGGCCCCGGTGTTCCACCCACCGCAGTCCGTGCCATCGAAACCGGGGCCGGTGGCCTCGCACAGTGGGAAGAGCGCGGTGATCACCCACAACACCCCAAACCAGGCGAGCGCCCAGGTCAGCACCTGGGAACCGGGCATGAACTTTCGGACCACGGCCGAGAACGACTGAAGACCGATCCACCCGATGATCGCGACGATGATCACCTGGGTACGTGTACCGGCCTCTCGCCCAAGTACCCCGACCACATCGTCGATCGCGCTGTAGTCGTCGAGTGCGCCCCCGAGCAGGAACGTCGATCCAAAGCCGAGCACGACCGCGATCCAACCGAAAAGCGACAACAGCCGATCGCGTCCTTCGACCGGTGTACCGAGGCCCTTGCGTCGCTGATGAATGGGCACGTTGACCGGTACACCCCGGGGTGCACGCCCCCGGCTGGGCAGCCATCCCGACCGGCGGAGCAGACCCAGCCCGTCGCGCCGCTCTTGATCGCGATGGTCTTCGTAGCGATCGTGTAGTTCCCCCACGAAGTCGTGTGCGGTCACGAATGGCACCTTCGCCAGCGTGACCAACCATCCCAGGACATGGCGAATCGTCACGAAGATCAAACGGAGTGAGGGGTAGATGACATCCTGCCAATACCACGGCGGCAGACCGTCGGGTCTCGGAATGGCGGTCTCGACATCTTCGTGGAGCCGATCCCAGTCGTCGGAGGTCTGCGGCTGCAGTTCGCGCACACTCTCGGCGACCAGAATGGCTCGGGCGGCGTTGGATCCCGACTCGACGGCCGCCTCCATTCCGGCAACGTCGACCGAGAGCTTGACGTAGTCGCCGGCGAGGAAGAGGTTGTCGACCTCCTTGATGTCCGCTGGCGGCCGTCTGTCCCAGGTGCCGGCGTCGTTCATCGTGAGTTGCTCGTCGCTGCTCGGCATGGCGACGCAGGCGAGAAGGTCGCGCTCGGGGTCGAAGTCGAGATACTCGGCAATCTCCATGATCAGGAGGCGAGCGAACTCCTCCTTCGGCAGCTCGTGGATGTCGAGCACGTTCCCGGCGACGAACTGGAGCACCAGCCCGGGCGCACCCGTCAGGTGGTCGTCCCAGCCCTCGACGCCCGAGATCGGAAACCCGGTGAGGCCGAACTCCGATTCGATGAGGGAGAAGTGCCGGTTCGGGAAGTTCTCGACTCGAAGGTGGTCGGGGTATCCCGACTCCCGCTCCGGGTTCACGAAGTACAGGTCGATCGCCCCCATCGGCGCCGTGCGCAGATGCGAGAGCCGCGCCAAGGAGCGGATCCCGAGCATGTCGGGGTGGGCCCGAATGACGTCGAGGAGAACATCGGGCGGTATGGCAAGGATGACGTCGTCGGCGCTGGAGTCGACGATCGTTCCCGAATCGAACTCGAGGGAGGCGAGGCGGGCGCCCTCCCGGGACATCGAGACAAGGGAATCCGTCTGGAATCGGACCCCGGCGTCCACACATGCGTCGACGATCGGATCGATCAGCGCGTGTTGCAGCGGTCCCTTGCAGGGCGTCCAGGCGTGCCCGGTGCGAACGGTGGGTATCCAGCGGCGGAACATCTGGCGCATGGTGTAAGCCGACGTGTGTTTGCTCGGATTCGCCAGCGCCTTCACGATCATGTCCTGGAGTACCGACGCCCGCTCCTGACCGTTGTACCAGCGTGTACTCACGAAGTCGGGAACCGTCATCTCCTCGACGACGCGTCCCGAGGCCGAAGCCAGTCCGAGCGCCGTGAGAAGCATGGAGATCGGCGGACCCCACTCCCAGAGACGCCATTTCTGCTCCGGGATGAGCGTCTTGACGTTCGCCGCGCGGGAGCGGGGTGATTCCTCGCTCCCGGGCGAGGCGTCGAAGCTCAGATCCTCGAGCGGCGGCATGTACAGGGCGTAGCTTCCGGCCTCCGGGATGACATCTGTCGATCGCGTTCGTGGGAAGAAGTTTTCCTCGGCCCCTATGTCGTCGACGAGCTGCCAGAGTTCCCAGTACCAAGACGGAAAGATGTGGTATCCCTTGTCGACCGTCGGTCTCAGCGAGCTGAGATCTCGATTCTCGTTCCACGGATTGAATGGGACCTGAGCCGACGGCGAGTCCGCCACAAACGATCGGGCCTTTCCGCCCAACAGCGGGCGCCGCTCGTAGACCGTTACCGATCGACCGAGTGAGGCCAGTCGATACGCCGCAGTCAGGCCAGCCAAGCCGCCTCCGACGATCACGACATCGCGCATATTTCCCGAATCGGAATCGGTCACCGACCAACCTGCTGGTCCAGCGCGGCACGGACCAACCGGAGCGCCGTGTGTGCGGTGACCTTTCGGTGATCGGTCCCGACGCCAACGTGTTCGAGGATGTCGGGCGCGAGTCCCATGTTCGCCATGGCGACTCTCCAGGTGGGATGGCTGTGCTCGAGCAGCCCCATGACCTGTCCCGCGATCGCCCAGTCGCCCATTCCGGCGACTACTCGAGCGGTGATGGAGAGCACGGCTGGCTCCCATTCGGTGCTGTCGCATACGAGCGCGGCCTCGATGAGTTCGCTTGCGGTCGAGTTCGCAGCGGCTGAGTCGTCCGCCGCGATGTGGATGGCGGTTGCGACCGTCAGGACAATCACGAGATTCTGCGTGTCGCCTGCTTCCCGGAGCATTCTCAGGGCGTCCTCGAGCTGCTCGATTCCGTCGCGTTCGAGGGTGCCCAGTCGAAATCGGATGAACGCGGCGTGGGAGCAGGCGTACGCGACCAGGCGATCGATGCCGGCCGCCTCAGCGAAACCGATCAGCTCGACCGTGCGGCGCTCAGCCGCTTCCCGTTCGCCGAGAAGCATGTGCGCCCAGCCGAGATAAGGGTAGGAAAGCAACGCACCGAACTGATCGTTCGCCTCCCGGAATCGGTCGATCGCTCCTTCCAGTTGATCGATCACCGGACGGATGCGTTCCGCCTCGATCAGCCCCATCTGCGCCTGCACGACGAGATTTCGTGAGAGCCAATGATCGCAGTAGGCGATCTGCTCTTCACGTCCGAGCTGTAGGAAGATCGCGCGCGCCTGAACAAGGAGCTCGTTGGAGCGCTCGTACCGAGCGGCGAGTCCCGCCGCCATCGCAGCGCCTCGCAACGCGTTGGCGAGCACGACCGGCGGCACATCTCCGGGGGCGGTGAGCGCCTGGGTGAGCCGGCGATCTCCCTCCCCGGCCCGACCCGCGAGTACCCAGTACAGCGCCAGATGGCCCGCGAGCTTCAACGCGCGCGTGCGCGATGTGTTCGACGCATGATCGAGCGCCGCGCCAAGGTTCCGATGATCGGCCGAGAACGCCGCAAGCACGACGGGATCGTGTTGAACATGCGAACCGAATGCGTGTGCCGTCGACTCGAAGTGATCGAGATGGCGGTCGCGGAGTTCAGCCGCACGCTGGAGCAGGTCGGAGCGATCGAGGATCATCTCACGCACCGATGCAAGCATTACGTACCGATCGTCATCGCGACGCCGGATCAGCGATTTGTCGATGGTGCTCCCGAGTGCATCGAGGAAGTCGGCACCATCGAGCGCCGAGACCTGCTCGAGCGCTTCGAGCGTTGCACCACCGTTGAACACGGCCAGCGCCACGACCACATGGAGCTCCTCGTCGGACAGCAGCGACAGACTCCAGTCGAGGGTGGCAGCCATCGTGTGGTGTCGTTCGGGCCGATCGTGATCGCGCTGGGCGAGAAGTCGAAACAGGTCGTCCGAACGCCGGGCGAGCCCATCGGCGCTCAAGACGTTCATTCTGGCAGCGGCCAACTCGATGGCGAGAGGAAGACCTTCCACCCGTCGGACGATGGCCGCAACGCTCTCGAGCTCGGCATCGGTCACGTCGCCGGTTCCCCCCGTCGCCCGACTCAGGAACAGCTGCACGGCCTCGTTCGCTCGAACAAGATCCGGCGACGCCTCTCTGCCGGGTGCCTCGAGTGGGTCGAGTCGGTGGACAACTTCCGATCGAAGTCCGAGTGGTTCGCGCGACGTACAAACAAGTCGAACCTGCGTGTGGGGTCCGAGCATCGCGTGAACGACCTCGGCCACGGCGTCCGTGGCCTGCTCGCAGTTGTCGAGAACCAGGAGGGCGTCGATCGGGCCGACGGTTCTCCACAACGCATGGGGGCCGGACTCGACGATGCCGCTCGGAAGACGCAGGGTCCGCGCCACCGCCGACAGCACGTCGACGACGGTGTGAGATGACTCGAGGTCGATGAAGAAGACGCCGTCGGGGAAGCGAGAGGAAACCCGCTCGCTCAGCTCGACCGCAAGCCTTGTCTTGCCCACGCCACCGGTACCAACGATCGATACGAGCGGATTCCGTTCGACCTCGAGGTCGAGCTGTCTGAGCTCTTCGGCGCGACCGACGAAAGCGTCGACAGGAGGAAGGTACGTCGGTTCAATCGGCGCGGCGCGACCGACCTCGTTGCGGTCCCGTTCGGTCGTGTCGACGAGCCACACGGTCATCTCATGGGGAAGGCCCTTCAGCTGCATGCGCCGCTCATCGGCGAAATCGATCGACGCTCTGCTGCCCGCGAGTGCTCGGACGGCGGTCGTGCAGAGGATCTGTCCGGGCTCTGCGACCGATTCGAGCCGAGCCGCCTCGACGACCGGCAAGCCGTACATCTCGCGACCTCGTTCGATCACATCGCCGGCCGCAATTCCGATCCGGACGGGCGGAATGTCGTCGATCGGCAGCGCGGCCAATTCGGACCGAAAGCTCGCCGCCGCCTCCAGCCCGGTAGAGGCCGACCCAAAGGACGACAGGAAACCGTCGCCATGATTTGCCACGACCCGGCCATCGAACGAGGCGACGACGTCGGCAAACAATTCCTCGAACCGGGTGAGCATGCGGTCGGCGGCGATGTCGCCGTGCTGGACCCGCCAGTTCGTCGATCCGACGAGGTCGACCACCATGATGATGCGCGTTTGAGATTCACCCATTTCGCGCCGCATGCGAGCCGACGGTAGCGCGGGGTCCCCGGCGATTGACCACCCGCGGCAGCGACTCAGCGCGGCGTTCGACGAACGGTTCGAGCGGAGTTGACAAGATCGCCGAACTTCGCACGAGTGCACTGCGCTTCGCGAAGGACGCGTTGTCGGAGACCCGCCGGGGTAAGCGCCCGTGTGGCGAGCCGAAGGGCGTCGGCAACCTCGACAGAGCCGGGTGTGTCGGTATCGTCGATCATGCGGTGATTGCCGCTCGCTCCGGCACGTCGGCCATGGTGTTGGCGAATGCCCGTTCGGCGCGCTCGAGAAGCAACTCCGTGACGGCACCGGACGTGTCGAGGATGTCGGCGACCTCGGCGATAGGGCGCCCTTCGAGGTGCCGGAGAGCGAGAACCGCCCTCTGGCAGGGGGTGAGGTGGTCGAGGACCCATCCGATCGTCTCCGCCGATCGGCCCGTCGGACCCCCCGGCGGGCGAGGGCCGGGTTCGCAGATCGATGACGGCCCCTCGGTCCGAAGACAACGACGCCATCCGTCGATAATCCGTGTCCTCGCACACGACATCAGCCACGGGCGGGAGAGAACGTGTTCGTTGCCGCTCGCACCGGTGTGCGCAGCGGCCTTGAAGACCTGGGAAACGATCTCGGATGCGTCAAT
>JBPCTR010000116.1:0-10607 GCA_051011575.1 Acidimicrobiales bacterium
GTCTGCGGTGCCGTGACCAGCGCCGCAACAAGAGACATTCCCACGAGGGAATGAAGGAACTTTCGTCGCATTGATACCCCTATCAAAGTGTCGTGTAAGCGAGAAATGGTAGGTGCCGGTTTCTCGCGACCGCCATGGGTATGTTGGCCCAACTCGGCGCCCAATGTGTGGCACGACGGCGGGTTCTGCGGCGTTCGTGGCATGGTTATCTCCTGCGTTTCCGTGCCGACGGGATACTGGGGAACCCTGCCGCGGTCGAGGAGACAGACACGACATGAACAGACTCGTCTCCCGTATCCGGGCCATGGACCGCCACCAACTCGAGACCGTGTTCACGAGTTCCGCGTTCATGATCACGGCGGGACTCACGTTTCTCAACGCGATCATGATGAGTCGCGCCCTCGGCGACTCCGGACGAGGCGCCGTCGCGGCGGTCTACGGGAACACGATCGTGCTCGGATGGGCATTTCAGATCGGCGTGCCGGCCGCAGCCGCATACTTCGCGAAGGACGTCGACCACCGCCGCGTCGTGATGTCGGCGTGGGCCATGACCGGCATGTTCGCGATCCCGATCGCGGCGGTCCTCACCCCGTTCTACGTGTGGCTCTTCCGAGGTGAGGCGTTCACCGAGGGTGGCACGAGCCTGAAGCTCTGGTTCATCGCATTCGTGATCGCGAACCTCTTCAACAATCCGTTCCTCACCGCGCTCTTCTGGCTGCGGGGCATCGGCAACACCGTTCGCTTCAACGCCCTCCTCGCACTGCCACAGGTACTAATCACACTCGGCCTCGCTGGCCTGTTCATCACCGACACCATGACCGTCGACCGCGCACTCACGTCGACATTCGCAGCGATGGTCGGCGGTTGGGCGGTGGCGCTCACCGTGACCAAGTCGTGGCCGGGCCGCGGTTTCTCAAAGCCGATCTTCGACACGATTCGCCACTACAGCCTTCGCGCATGGGTGGGGAACCTCTCGTTCTTCGTGAGCCTCCGTGTCGACCAGATGGTGCTCGCAGGCTTCGTGCCCCTCGACGAGCTGGGCCACTACGCGATCGCTGCCGCTGTCTCCACGCTTTCGGGTCCGATCGCCCGTGGATCCGCCCAAGCCGTGCTTCCCTTCGTGCGCAAGGCCGCGTCCGACGAGGAGCGACTCGACCGGATTCAGACGTCATTGCGATGGGTGGCGCTTGCCTCGTTCGGCACTCTCGCCCTCATCGGCATCACCGCGAACCAGGTCATACCCTTCGTGTTCAGCCGCGACTTCTCGGCATCGGTTCTTCCGCTGCTCATCCTGCTCCCGGGTGCGTTCGCCACCGATCTCACGCAGGTGTACACGACCGCGCTCTCGTCGTTCGACCGCCCGCAGGACGCATCAAAAGCGCAGATCGCCGCCGCGCTCGTGACCGTCGTGGGACTGCTCACCCTCGTCAGCCCGTTCGGCATCGTCGGAGCCGCCATCACGACTTCGATCTCGTACTGGGTGGGCCTGGCCGTCTCCGTCTGGTTCTGGCGGAAGCTTCGCGCTCGCGTCGAGCGTGGCGAAGTTACCGGGCACACCGAACGGATCGAGGACGCTTCGGGCGAGCCCGAGGTGGTGGCGTGATCGCGACGATCCAACACCTCCTCCGGCCGTCGTGGATCGCGCTGATCCTGCTGTCGGTCATCGCCGCGGCCGGCGCCGCGCTCTGGGTCGGTCTTCAGCAGGAGTCTCAGCAGACCGCAACCACGTTCGTGTTCGGACGACGGGTCGGCTCGCTCGACCGGCCCATCCCGACGCTCGACGATCACCTCGACGACATCGTGAACGCGGTCGAGTTCCCAACCGTGTTCGAGGCGATCGAGGAGCGCACCCTGCTCCGCGCCGACAAGGACTACGAGTTCACCATCGCACGGGTCGACGACACCCAGTCGGTCATCGAAATCGTGGTGCAGGCCGACCGCCCCGGCGATGCCGAACGGGTCGCACGAATTCTCGCCGAGGAGGTCGTGGACTTCGTGCTCGCCGGCCAGGATCTCTCTGTCGCCACCGAGATCCGGTCGATCGAGTCTCGAATCGAGTCGCTCGAGAGCGAGCAGGACCGGCTCCGCAGCCTTGCGTTCGGGGTCAACCCGATCGTCGCTCGAGATCGGATCGAACTCGAGTTGATCAACGTCTCCGACGCCGGCCCGGCCAGTGCGGTCGAGGGCGATCTTCGTGCCCAGCTCACCAATCTCCAACCGCTCGCCGAGAGCTACCGGCGCAACGCCTTCGAGCTCCGTCGGCTCTACACAGACCGAGCCCGCGGTACCGTCGAACGCTCGGACGTTGTCGCCTCGATCGCCGGAATCAACAGCGAATGGTACCGCTCGATCACACCGGTCGAGGCGGCATCGAACGTGCCCGTCGCGATCGCCATGGCGTTCGCAGCCGCCGTTCCAGCCGCACTCGTCGCGATCGCGCTCGCAGCCCTGAACCTCAACCTGCGGCTCACCGGGAGTCTGATCCCGCACCGCCGCCGACACCCCGCATAACGCACTCAAGGCGAGGCAGCCGAGGCCCGGCCGCCCGCTATCCTCGCCATCCATGCCCACCGGTCGTCTCGTCGCGCTGCTGCTGACGTTGGCCCTCGTCGGGTCCGCCTGCTCGAGCAGCGGAAGCGATGCGAGTCCGACGACCGATTCGACCAGCTCGCCCCAGACCACCTCGACGACGAGCGATTCGTCCGAATCGGGAACCGGACCCACGCTGGTCGAGCCGGATCCGCCCCCGCCGCTCGGCGACCTTCGTCCCTTCTTCACCAAACTCTCAGAGCCGGGGGTGGGCGGCCGCATCACGTCGATCGCCTTCGATCACTCCGACCCCGATCGCGTCTTCATCGGCGGAGACATGCTCGGCATCGCCGTGACCGATGACTTCGGTGAGACGTGGCAGGCGACCGAAGGGCTCGTGTCGTGGGAGATCGGCGACATCACGACGAGCGCGTCGGCCGATGGGCGCATCTGGACCGGCAGCCTCTCCGGCCCTCAGGCGTCGGCAGATGGCGGGCTCACCTGGCAACTGGCTCGCACGGGGTTTCCCGAGCTGAGCCAGGCTCGCTACACGATGCCGATCGAGTCGATCCTCGTCGATCCGTCCGACGCGAACCACCTGCTCGCCTTCAACGGGAACCAGCGCAACTGGAACGCTCCCGGCGCCTATGCGAGTGGCACATGGCAGGGCGACGGGTCCGTGTGGGAATCGACCGACTCAGGCGCCACGTGGTCGACCCTGGCCACCGTTGCACCCGGCGGCAACTCGCGCGCGGCAACCTTCGTTGGCTCCGATCCCGATCGCCTACTCGCGGCGGTCGCGAACCGCGGCGTCTGGTCATCCGCCGACGGCGGCACAACGTGGACCGAAGCCTCGAGCGGCCTCCCCCACTTCAACGCATACGACGTGACCGCCCACCCGACCGAACCCGGAGTGGCATGGGTGGCCATGGGTGAAGGCCCACTCAACGGGAACAATCATGTACCGGGGGGTATCTGGAGGACCGATGACTTCGGCTCCACGTGGCTCCCCGCCAACGAGGGACTGAGCATCGTCGCCAACGCCACGCCCGGCAATACGGGATCGTTCCACCAGATCGTGTCGGCGCCGACAGATCCCGATCGCCTATACACCTCCAATGTCGCCCCCGGGCAGGCGGCGG
The DNA here is from genome assembly GCA_051011575.1 of Acidimicrobiales bacterium. Classification (GTDB taxonomy): domain Bacteria; phylum Actinomycetota; class Acidimicrobiia; order Acidimicrobiales; family SHLQ01; genus SHLQ01. Next base: position 3,672 of record JBPCTR010000116.1, read on the forward strand.
TGTATCGGAGCGACGACGGCGGGCAGAGTTGGCGGGTGATCGCAGATGGATCGACTCGCCGCCCCGACGCATATCAGGGAGCACTCCGGGCCTTTGACATCGGCGTGCACCCCAGCGACCCCGATCGTGTCGTCATCGGAAGCGACGACACCATTCTCGGAACCACAGATGGCGGATCGGTCTGGACCGACCTGACCACACTCGAGGATCGTTCCGGGTTCTTCGCCGGCCGCGGCTACAGCGGGCTCGTCGCGACCGACATCGTGTTCAATCCCCGAGACCCCGACGACGCCATCCTTCTCGCGTTCGACGGTGGAAACTTCATCCAAACCGTCGACGGCGGTGAGACGTGGCGACGCACCGTCCAGAATGTGTCGCAGTGGGGTGGCGGCGTCGAGGCGGTGTATTCCCCGACGAACCCCGATCGCCTCTACGTGCTTCTCGGTCAGTTCTCGAACTTTCGCGGAATCGGCATCTCGAGCGACGGTGGCGACAGCTTCCAACTCGCGGCCGGCCCCGACTTCGGACTGCCGCCCGTGAGCAACGTAAGCGGCGGTGCGCGCGGAATCGCGGCGCTGTCGAGCGGAGGCGCAGACATCGTGCTCGCGGTGGTCGGCAGCATGTTGTACCGAAGCGCCGACAGCGGCATGACGTTTTCGGCGGTGGCGGGTGTGAGCGATGTGCGAGACGTCGCAGTGAGCGGCAGTGGCGAGCTGGTCTACGCCGCGACCGCAGACGGTGTGCTGGTCTCGACCGATCTCGGACTCACGTTCAACGGGGCGGGAGACTCGCCGGCCGGCATCACGACCCTGTATCCCTCGGCATCCGAAGACCTCGCCATCTATGCAGTCGCATTCCGCGACGGCGAGGGCGGCGCATACCGCTTCGACGGCGCCACGTGGACCTACATCTTTGACGATGAGTTCGCTCACGGACTGGCCGTCGATCCGAGCAACCCCGACAACATCGCCATCGTCACCTCCGAACCGGCCTTCCACGACGTGAGCAACGCGACCGGCGTTCACCTCTCCGACGATGGCGGAGCTTCGTGGACCCCGATCGTCGCCGGACTCCCGATGACCCGGCTCCGAGCCGCCGAGTTTGATCCGGGAGAGACCGATCGACTGGTGGTCGGCACCACGGGCCGGGGCTTCTACGACATCTCGTTCAGCCAGGCGTTGGGCGAGTAAAGCCCGATGCCTGCAGACCGATAGGTGGGTTGTGGCGACGCAGATCTCCGTTACCAGCTACTACTACCGGCGCGGTGGCGCCGAGGCGGTGATGCTCGATCAGAACGAGCTCCTCGAGAGTCGGGGCTGGTCGATCGTTCCGTTCGCGATGGAGTACGAAAAGAACCTGCCCACCGAGTACGACGAGTACTTCGTCGAGGAAATCGACTTCGCCTCGGACTACTCCCCCGTCGAGAAGGCCCGCAAGGTCGTGAAGTCCGTCTATTCACTCGAGGCCCGCCAGGCCATCGGTCGGCTGATCGACGACGTCCGCCCTTCGATCGTGCATTCGCACAACGTGTACCACCATCTCACTCCTTCGATCTTCGGCGCGATCCAGAAGAAGGGAGTGCCGAACGTGATGACGGTGCACGACCTGAAGATCGGGTGCCCCTCGAAGCTGATGCTCGCGCCCGACGGTGTCTGCGAACGCTGCAAAGGCGGCCGCACGTGGAACGCGGCTCGCCAGCGGTGTCTGAAGGATTCGCTCGTGCTGTCGACCGTCGCCGCGATCGAGACCTCGATCCACCGCGCACTCGGGAGTTACCGCGACAACGTCGACCTCTTCGTGCTGCCGAGCCACTTTCACATGAACAAGTTGATCGAGTGGGGCCTGCCCGTCGAGAAAGCGCGCTATCTACCCAATGCGGTGGACGTGTCGAACATGGCCGCCGACTTCACCCCGGGCGATCGGTTCGTATTCGTGGGAAGGCTGTCGGAGGAGAAGGGCCTGCTCACCTTCGTTCAGGCGGTTGCCGATGCCGGAGTCGCGGCGACGATCGTCGGCACCGGGCCCCAGGAAGAGGAACTGAGACGGCGGGTCGAGGAGACCGGAGCCGACGTCGAGTTCGCCGGTTACCAGACCGGCGACGCGCTGTTCGACATCGTGCGGAACGCCCGGGCCCTCGTCCTGCCCTCGGAATGCTACGAAAATGCACCAGTGGTCCTGCTCGAGGCCTACGGCGTGGGCACACCGGTGGTCGGGTCCGACCTCGGTGGGATCCCGGAACTCATCGATGAGGGAGCAACGGGTCTCCTCGCACAGGCGGGAGATTCATCATCGTTCGCGCAGCAGCTGCGTTCGATGCAGGACAAGACCGAAGCCGACCTCGTCGAGATGGGTCGCGCAGGCCGCGACTTCGTGGAAGCCCGGTTTGGTCGCGAGGCCTACCTCGAAGGTCTGCTCGGGATCTACGCCGAACTCGGGGTGCGCTCGTAGCCGTGTTGCTCACCTGAGGCCCAGCCTCAGTCGAGGGTCAACAGCCCGATCGAAGGTCGCACGAGGAACCGCACTTTCGGCGACTCGCCTCGCTGAACACCCACACCCGTGCTCACGTACGTGGTCGCCCCACGCACATCGTGCACACCCCCGCCGGCGACGGCTCCGGGCAACTCGGTCACGTTCCAGAGCGGTCCCAGGAACGGAATCGAGATCTGACCGCCATGGGTGTGGCCCGAGACCATCAGATCGACACCCGACCCGTCACCGACGTTGAGGATCGAATCGGGCGAATGGGCGAGCAGGATGTCGACGACATCGCTCGATCCGGACTCGGCGAACTCGCTCACGAACGCCCGGCTCCCCGGCGTGTTGTTGTTTGGCCACGCCAACCCGCCGATCCGAATTCGCTGGCCGCGCACCTCGACCTCGGTCGTCTCGTCGATGAGCGAGACATGCCCAGATCGCGACACCACGTCCTGGAGTTCGAGCGGTCCGGGATCGGTGTTCCCGAGGATCACATACACCCCATGGGGTGCGTCGAGCCGAGACAACAGGTCGACCAGATCCTCTTTGATGCGGAGGTACCCCTCCCACTCGAGTTGGGTGTAGTCGCCGGCCACGAGTATCAGGTCGGGTTCGAGCTCGAGCATCCGATCGACCACCCGATCCTCGTAGTCGGTGAACACGTCGGTCTGGATGTCGGCGATCACTCCGACGCGAATCGGCGCGCCGTCGGGCGCAGCACCGACCTCGATTGTCTGCTCGTCCAATCGCAACCGCGTGGGTTCGATGTGTGTCGCCCAGATTCCGATGAACGCAGGAACGATGAAGGCGATCGCGATGCCGCGCACGAACCACGGTGAGGCTCCCTCGATCGCGGGTCGGCGGAATCCCTGCACGAGTAGTACGGCACCGACAAGCGGAAGCCCGACAACCGCGAGCACATACAGGTGATGGAACGTGGCCTCGTCGGTCGTGACCGCACCGGTCGATTGGCCGATCTTCACCGCGATGTACCACGCCAGGCCGCCCGCAGCGGCGCTCGCCAACGCCCCCAGTGGCCGCGCAACCTCGAACCGTCTCAGCAACCACACCGTGGCGAAGAAGGCGGCGAAGAGCGCGAAGGCCGCGAGTAGGGACACGAGGAGTACCACAGCACCATCCTGTCGGCACTCGAGGCAGGTTCCTGCGCGCTCACGGACTGCAAATCGTGGAGTCTTTGACTTATGGTGGCGAGTGCAGCGACCGAATAGAACGTCAGACGACGACCGAAGTCGAACCATTAGACGCGCCGACGCATCCTGTGATGCTTCGTTTAGTCTGACACCACGACGCGTGAGGAAAGATCTCTCGAATGACCGATGGCGATAGGGATAGCTCGGGAGAGCTCACGACCTTTCTTCACCTCACCGGCTGGCGCCCGCTGCTGCTCGTGATCATTGCCGGTTTTGCCGGCGCGATCGGGCTGTTTTTTGCCCTCGGCGAAGACGCTCAGTGGGTGTCGCGCTACGTGATCAACGGCCAGCGCGTGGCCGACGATGATCTCACCCCGCAGGAGCTCGACATCTTCGTCGAGGAGATCGTGCAGACCACCAAGTTTCCGTCGGTCGTAAACGAGGTCGAGAGGCGAACCGGCCTCGTCGAAGAGGAACACTACGAAGTCACGGTCAGCCAGGCTCCAGCCTCGGTCGCGCTGGCGAATGTGAACGTCGTGTCCGACACGCCTGACAACGCCCGAAGCGTCGCCGTCGAGACAAGTCTCATCGCGATCGAGAACACACTCGAGGATGCACGCGCCTCACTCGAGGCCACCCGCGACCAGCTCGACCGGGCCCGCCGCGACGCCGACCTGCGATCGGCCGAACTCGTCCGCGAGGCCGGCGGAGTCAATCCGACCACGGCCTACAACCGGGCCGCAAACCAGCTCCTCGACCGGATTGCGTTCCTCGCCAACCCTCCCACCGTCACGACGATCGACGACGACGGCAACACGATCATTGAACCGGCTCCCGAGCCCGAACCTCCGATGGCGGACCTCGAGGCCGAGGTCGCACGCCTGGAGCCGGTCGACCGCGAGTACCAGCAGATAAATGCGGAGATAAACGAACTCACCCTCAAGCTGTCCGAACGCAACGACTCGATTCGCGAGATCAACGGTTCGATCGCTCTGCTCCAGACCGAGCGGGAGAATCCATTCGTTCTCGACGAGGTCGTGACCGAGGAAGCGTCTCGCATCAGCGGGCTGCTCACCGGACTCCTGCTCTTTGCGGTCCCCGCAGCGCTCCTCACGATCCTCGCGTTCGTGGTGTTCGACCTGATCTGGCACAAACCCGAGCCGGTCGAAGAAGAGTTCGATCCGAATGCGGTGCTCGACGCACCCTCGCACCGGGCGCTGCCTGAAGCGAACGTGACGAGCCTCGTGGTCGTAGACGCCGAGGGCCGCGTGAACCCGGACCCACCAGACCGCGACGTTCTCGCCGAGGACGACGGTGCAAGTTCCGACGACCCCGACGACGACCCGACACCCAAGCGGGGCCGCACCACGCGGTGGGGCCGCGACGCCAGTAGCAAAGCGGTCTGACCGTGGCCAGCACCTCTCCGATCTTCATCGGCGGAGCCGGCCGAAGCGACTCGACGGCGTTCCACCATGCGTTCGCACGTCACCCCCACGTGTCCTGGATCTCGAAGATTCTCGACGTGGTTCCCCGAGCCGAAAAGCTCAACGAGCTCGTCCTCCGAGGCCTCGACACCCCCCTCATCGGCACGGCGATTCGCTCGGGTCTGATCGAGTCCGGCCGCCTCAAGCCGAGCGAGGCCTACAAGTACTGGGAAGGCGTTGCCCCCGGATTCTCGGAACCATTCCGCGACCTCGTGGCCGATGATCTGACCGAACGAAGCCGAGCCAATCTCACCGACGCGGTCGAGCGGCTCGTCGTTCCCGGACGCTCGACACCTCTCATAAAAATTACCGGATGGCCCCGGATCGGCTACCTGCAGAAGGCGTTTCCGGACGCCCGTTTCATCCACATCGTCCGTGACGGTCGCGCCGTCGTGAATTCGATTCTCCAGGTCGACTTCTGGGACGGATGGCGTGGCACCAAAGGCTGGCGTGGTCTCGACATGACCCCCGCGCAGAAGAAGCGGTGGGACTCGTCGGGACAGTCGTTCGTGACGCTCGGTGCCATGGAGCTGTCCGACATGCTCGACGCTATGGGCACCGCCACGAGTCTCGTGCCGACGGAGCGTTTCCTCGAACTCCGATACGAGGATCTCTGCGAGGACCCGATCGGCTCGTTCAAGACGACCGCACAGTTCTGCGACCTCGAATTCACCGATAGCTTCGCTCGCACGATCGAGGACTTTGGGTTCCGGAACACCAACGACAAGTGGCGTCGTGACCTCACCGAGGCACAGCAGCAGCTTCTCGAATCCGAACTCGAACCGCATCTTCGTCACTGGGGATACCCGCTGGCGTTCGGTGCCGACGACTCATGACCGACACGGCGTACGCGCCGCACGACCCCGCCTCGGTACGCATCGCTCCCGACGAACCACCACCACCCGGCCCGTCCCCCGCACCTGGCCCCAAGGCTGTGTTCGTTGTTCTCGCGGCGGTGACCGTTGGCATCGGTGCCGCGCTTGCCTTTCAGACGACCGACCCGGACACCTCGTTCGTGATCCTCGGCGGCACACTCGTGGCAGCGGCGCTCCTCGCGGTGGTCGGCTTGTACCGCTACACCTGGTTCCTGTGGAGCACCCTCGCCCTCCGCCCGGCGCTCGATGACCTCATCGCCGACGAGTTCGGGACCTTCCAACCGTCGGCCATCATGGGCATCGTCGTCATCGGGGTGACGGCCCTACACCTGGTCAGCCTTCGCGTCAGCGGCAACTGGCGCCCGATGACACCTGTTGGGTGGGGCTTCGTGGGCTTTTTCGTATTCTTCGTCCCGAGCTTTCTCACATCTGTCGATCGAGGGGCGTCACAGGCAGCGATGTTCGGTCTTGCCTCCGTCGTCGTCCTGTACCTCGCGATGGAGCAACAGGTTCTCGCCGACCGGGCCAACTTCTGGAAGATGGTCGGGGCGGCGGCGATAGGCATGATCGTTCCGATCATCGTGGGCTTCGTGCAGTTCTTCTGGACTGGCACTCTCGACCCGGGCGGCTCGGGACTCGTCAGAATCGACGGATCCTTCGCCCACCCCAACACGTTCGCCACCTACCTGTCGTTTGCGATCGTCCTGGCGGTGAGCCTTCTGCCGACGCTCGACGTCCGGCCCCGCCTCGCCCTGCTGGTTGCATCGATCCTCGGTGGGTTTCTCCTCGTCGCAACGTTCGCTCGCGGCGCGTGGGCCAGCTTCCTTCTCGGCATGCTCCTCATGGCGAGCAGGATCAACAAGAGGCTGGTGTGGCTGATCCTCGGCCTGGCGGTCGGCGCCATCGCATGGCTCGGCCTGCGGCAGGCGAATCCGTGGGCGCTGCTCGTGC
>JBPCTR010000117.1:0-3419 GCA_051011575.1 Acidimicrobiales bacterium
TGCCAGCACCGCGGGATGTGTGTCACCGCCTCGGTCGACCGAAGCGAAGAGGAGATGCTCGACCCGCCCGACCTCCAGTCGGGCAACGTTCGGAACTTTCGGTGCCCTTACCACTTCTGGGTCTACGACCTCGAGGGACAGTTGATCGGTGCGCCCGAGATGGCGAATACCGACGGGTTCGAGATGGCCGACGTGCGCCTACCCGAACTCCCGGTGGAAATCTGGCAGGGCTTCGTGTTCACGAACTTCGACCCGGACGCCGCCCCGCTCACGCCCCGACTCACCAAACTCGATACGGCACTCGCGAACTACGACGTCGAGTCGCTGGTCACGGTGGACCCGTTCACGATCCCCGACGTTCCGTTCAACTGGAAGATCATGATCGAGAACTTCATGGAGATGTACCACCAGAGCAGGCTGCATCACGGAATCCACGACTTCGCCCCATCGTCTGCGGCTTCGTACGCCGACTACGAGGCGGGCGATGCGGCCATGTTCGGCCGCTGCGGAACCGTCGAGCCCGACGGGGGCTTCAATCCCACGTTCAAGGCGTTGTTCCCGCCAATGCCCGGTCTTGAAATGGCCGACCGCGAGCAGATCGTGTTCGCGCTGGTCGCGCCATCCCTACTGATGGGCTTCCAGTCGGACTCGGCCTTCTGGTTCTACGTCGACCCCACCGGACCCACCACCCATGCGCTCAGCATGGCGTACATCTTTCCCGAGTCGACGGTCGATCTCCCCGATTTCGGCGACACGTTGGAAGAGGCGATCGCCGGGGTGTCCACGTTCAACCGACAGGACATGCCCACCAACGTTGCGAGTCAGGTGGGTATGCAGTCACGGTTTGCTCCACGGGGTCGCTACTCGTGGCAGGAGGGTGTGCTGGCCCAGTTCAACTCGTGGCTCGTCGATCGCTACGAGGCCGCCGATCGCGGCTAATTCGACGTCGGCGAAACGAGTTCGCGGTACTGGCGCCGCCACTCGACCGAGGCCTTGTCGGACTGCACATCGACCAGTTCGCCTCGGTCGAGAGAAAGCTCGCCGGCCAGGTTCTCGAGCATCTGCTGGTCTTCGAGCGCGACCTCGAGTTCGAAGTCGACGATGGCCTGCCCGGTCTCCGACACATCGTCGTTGCGCCACAACACAAAGGTGAAGAGGCTGCGCTCTTCGCTAACGGGGGACGCGGTCATGAGGAGGGTCTGTTCGATCCCGTTCTCGTACGACATCGTGCTCCGGACGGTGAACGGCAACGCGAATCCGGTGGACATATCGAGGCCGATCACGTCGGCACCGCCACCCGACATCGCCTTGGCGTCACCCTCGTTGTTGACGACAACCGAGTACTCGTATCCGGTGAACGTGTCGTCGAGGCGAGTGATCGAGAAGTGCGGCACTTCCTTCTCCTGCTCCCGGCCGAACGTTCCTACGTGGGTGTAAGGGAAGTGAGCGACATCGAGCATGTTGTCGATCATGCGCGTTGCCGAGCAGTTCCAGACCTGCATCTCGGTGTTGAGCCTGGTGAAGCTGTTGTCGGCGTCGACCGAGATGTGTGGGACCGGGGCACGGGGTTCGCCGGGACAGATCCAGACCAGGCCATATCTCTCATCGACGGCGAGGAGGGCTAGCTGTGCCGTGGGCGGGATCCTCGCGTCGGAGCCGGACGAAGGGACTTCGACGCACACCCCGTCGCCACCGAAGGACCAGCCGTGGTACGGGCACCGGAGGCATCCGTCGTCGACGGTTCCCTTCGAGAGCGCGGCATCTCGATGCGGGCACCGATCTCGCGCAGCACGCACGCCGTGAGCGGGGGTTCGCCACAGCACGTACCGCTCGCCGCGGAGTTCGATGCCCACGGGCTCGGTGTCGACCGAGTCGTCCGTGGCGACCGCATACCAGTGGTTATCGAGCGCCGCACTGGCAATGGTCAACGGCCTACACTCCTTGCACTTGGACTGATGGTCTTACCATACGGTCCGAGAGCATGGTCCGAGAATCGGGGGATTACATGGCAGAGAACGTCGATCTGCTCGTCAAGGGTTGGTACGTCGTCACGATGAACGCGACCCGCGACATCATTCGCGATGGTGCCGTGGCGGTACGGGGACGCGAGATCGTGGCGGTCGGAAAGGCGAGCCAGCTCGAGGAGCAGTACACCGCCGCCGAGACGATCGGCGGCGACCGCTTCGTCGTGACCCCCGGAATGATCAACTCCCACATCCACGTGACCGGCGAGCCGCTAACTCGTGGGTACGTTCCCGACGACACCCCATTTGTCGAGAACGTATTCATGTGGCTGTGCCCGCTCTACTCGGTGTACTCCGCTGCCGAGGAGCGCCTTTCGGGACAGCTGGCCGCAGTCGAGATGCTCAAGTCGGGCACGACCACGTTTCTCGAGGCGGGCACGATCCGTTTCCTCGACGATGTGATCGACGGACTTCAGGAGGTGGGCATCCGCGGGCGCGTGGGCAACTGGGTGTGGGACCTTCCGCCGGAGCCCGACGTGTACAAGCAGGACACCGATGCCGCGATCGCCATGCTGCAAGGCCAACTCGAGCAATATCCCTCGGGCGCGGATGAACGAATCAGCACCTGGTCTCTGCTGGTCGGCCACACCACGGCTTCGGATCCGCTGTGGCGTGCCGCCCGTGAGCTCGCCACCGAACATGACGTGGGTCTGAGCTTTCACATGTCGCCGGCAAAGCTCGACCCCGAAGGATTTGTCGAGGAGTTCGGGCATCGACCGATGGTGCACCTCGCCGAGCTGGGGATCCTCGGCCCGGATGTGGCGATGACGCATTGCGTGCAGGTCGACGACAACGAAGTGCAGATCATGGCCGAAACCGGCGTCCACGTCGCCCACTGCCCGACCACGGCCTTGAAGGTGAGTTACGGCGTGACCCAGGTGGGGAAGATGCCCGAGATGGTGCAGGCGGGAATGAATCTCGGCATTGGCACCGACGGGAACAACGCGTCCAACTACAGCGACCTCATGCGCGCCACCTACCTCGTGGCCGGGTTGTTCAAGGATGGTCGGCAGGATCCGCAGATGTTCCCCGCCGAGAAGGCGTACGAGATGGCCACCCTCGGCGGCGCCGAGCTCATGCAGATGTCGGACCAGATCGGATCCCTCGAGGTGGGCAAGAAGGCCGACGTAGTGATGCACGACACCGATCGGCCCGAATGGCGGCCGCTGCTCAATGTCATGAACCAGCTGGTGTGGTCGGCCGACGGTCGGGGGGTTCACACCGTGATCGTGGATGGAACAAAGGTGGTCGAAGCCGGTCGAATGCTGACGGTCGACGAGGACGCGATGTGGGCGGACGCTCAGCAGGCGGGCGAGGCCATCACGGTTCGATCCGGTCTGCCCGACAAGGCGAAGTTCCCGATTCTGTGACGTTCGAAGCCGAGATCACCCCGGG
>JBPCTR010000118.1:0-7134 GCA_051011575.1 Acidimicrobiales bacterium
GTTGACCGGTACGAGCGGTGTTGGCGGACCTCCTCGGAGAACGGCAGGACCAGCGGCGCCAGTTCGCCCACGATCGCTCGACCGATCATGACCGAAACCAGAGCGGTCAGGCCGAGAGCCACCTTGAGTCCGATCCCGAAAGCAAGAAAAACGTCCTCGCCCCAGATCAGTCCTGCGATCCCACGAATGAACAGATAGCCGGCGACACTCGGAATCCACCACCCGATCGCCTGCTCGCGGCGGTGTCGCTGCACGATCGCGAATCCGGACGCCAAAGTCATCGCAACAATCGCTATTCGGTTACCCGCGGTTTCCGACAACGCTCTGGTACCGAGCTGGTCGCCGGCGAAGTACGCGAGGATCGGGAGCACCCCTTCAAAGGTGTTTCCTTGGCGGAACGCGACGGGAAGTTCGCCGCTCGGCTCGTCTGCGGCGGCTGCCGGGTCCTCGATCACATCAGCAAGTCTGGCGCACAGCGATCAGATCGGGGTGCCGCCGGTGACGATCACCCACATCAGGGCGAAGTGCACGGCGTTGCCCAGGATCACGAGAACATGCCAGATCTCGTGGTAACCGAAGACACGGGGGTTGGGATCAGGGCGCTGCGATCCAACGATCACGGCACCGACGGTAAAGATCAGGCCCCCACCGAGCAACAGGGCCATCCCGCCGGCGCCCAACGAGCGGGCGAGTAGGACCACGAACAACACGGGCCACCACCCGATCGAAATGAAGAGCGCGTTCATGAATCCGCGAGGCGGGTGGAACGGTAACCAGACCATCATCAGGCCGAGGAGGACGGCGATGACCATGCCGCTGAAGAGCACGGTGCCCCAGCCGCCGCCCATCGCGACGAGTGCGATCGGCGCCGTCGACGCGACGATGAACAACATGATCATGCTGTGGTCGAGCTGGAACAGCATGTGCAGTCGGGCCGGTTCCCAGATCTTGTAGTGCGCTGCTGCACTCACGAGGTAGAGGCCGACCGTACCGAGCCCGTAGAGAACCGCCGTGAACCGGGCGAGCGCGCTGTCGGCCACGACGACGATCGCGATTCCTGCGATGATGGCGACCGGAATCGCCCAGAGATGCATACGGCCGCGCCAAACGGGACGGGGCAACTCGAGCACTCGTCGCACCGACGGGCTGTAGACGTCGCGGGCCGTTTCCACCGGAGCATTGTGCCGCTCGCGTCGGTGAATGCCACGCACGGCCGCCCCGATACCGTGGCCCCGGTGTTGGCGCTGCTGATCTCCCTCACGACGGTGTTCACCGCGTTGCCCGCTGGTTCGACTTCTCCGCACCCCGATCCTGCACCAGCGACCGCAGCGTTTGTACAGATCGAAGATCTCGATGAACCTGTCAGCGAAACCCCCGAACTTGGAAACATCGTCGGCACGCCGGATGCAGGCCCTGATCCCGAAGACGCTGGAGACCGCGGCGGATGGGCGCAACTCGGAATCGCGCTGGTGATGTTCGGCGGAATTGGCTTCATCGGGTGGCGAATCGTGCGGAACGGGCATGGAGGGCGCGCACCGTAGAACCCTGTCCCTCCCGGCTCGAGGGCTGTAGTAGAACAGCCCCATGACCCATGCGCTCATATCGATGCGGGCGCATCTCGACCTCGCCAAGTTCGACCTGGAAGACGGTGTCCGTCGCCGGATCGCCGTGGAACTTCTTGCCTCGGAACCGTCGATCTCTCGAATCGTCGTCGACATTCGCGCCGAATCGCAGGATCTGATCGAGGGCACCGTCCGTTCCGGCGTCGACTCACTCGTCTGGCTCGATGCCGAGGATGCGCAAACGCTCGACCCGGTCGAAGTATCGCCTCGCCTCGACGAGGTCGCCGCGCACATCGAAGGATGGTGGGTCGACTCCACCGAGGTTCGTGATCTCGAACGGGAATGGGTGGGTGTATCGACGCCCGGTGTGAAGGTCGTGTTCTTCCTCAGACGAGTCGACGACGCCAACGACTTCGAGAGCTGGCTCGCGGACGCAACCCAAACGGCGGCGTCTCGAATGGTGGCCGGGGGAGCATCGTTTCACCGCGTGCTCGCCGAGTATGTGCCGTCGTCGCCGGTCGACGCGTTGGTGGCCTTCTGGTTCCCGACCGAAGCGCGTCTCGTCGAAGCAGAGGCCCATGGTGTGTTCGATGCAATCGTGAGCGATCGCCACGTGGATTCCGAGGCCGCGGATCGCCTCGTTGTCTTTGAACACCGTCTACATCCGAATGAGAACACACGATTGCCCGAGACATCTCTGGGCATCGACAGATGACCCCTCCACCCGACCTGGTGGTGGTCGGGTCGGCGAATCTCGACATCGTCGTGCCGGTCGACCGCCACCCCGCGCGGGGCGAGACCGTTCTCGGCGGCGACCACACGCTCGTAGCGGGCGGGAAAGGTGCCAACCAGGCGGTTGCCGCTGCCCGACTTGGGGCCGCCGTGGGATTCGTGGGACGTATCGGGAACGACTCGGCGGGAGAGCAGCTTCGTTCCTCGCTCGAGGAGGCCGGCGTCGAGCTGACCGGGCTCGGGACGGATCCGCGCGCGCCGAGCGGCGTGGCTCTCATCACGGTGGATCCCGAGGGCGACAATGCCATCGTCGTCAGCCCGGGAGCGAACTCCCGGCTGCGGCCCGACGATGTCGCCGGAGTCCCTGCGGTTCGCTCGGCGAAGGCGGTCCTATTGCAGCTCGAGATCCCTCTCGAGACGGTTGTGGCAGCAGCGCGCGAGGCCGACGGGCTCGTGGTTCTCGACCCCGCCCCCGCTCCGGAGTCGATACCAGAGGAGCTGTTCGAACACGTTGACCTCGTCGTCCCGAACGAGACGGAACTCGCAAGACTCACCGGGCTCGATGAACTTCCGGAGGACATCGACGACATCGCGCGGGTAGCGCGATCGCTCCCGGTGCCCCGGGTGGTCGTGTCGCTGGGGGCGCGCGGTGCACTGGTCGTCGACGGCGATCACACCGAATACGTCTCGGCGGCGAAGGTGACGCCGATCGACACGACCGCTGCGGGTGATGCATTTCGTGCGGCGATATCGGTCTCGCTGACGACCGGAGCCGACCTTGTGCACGCGTGCAGATTGGCGGTTCGGGTCGGTGCCGCAACCACGCTTCGAGCGGGGGCGCAACCATCCCTGCCGACATTGTTCGAGGTAGACGAACTCCTGGGCGCTTCATGACCAGCCTCCGGCCGAGAATCATCCTCGACTGCGACCCGGGCATCGACGACGCGTTTGCGATCATGTGCGCCATCCGCTTCACCGATCTCGTGGCGATCACGACCGTCAGCGGCAATGTGCCAATCGAACACACGACTCGCAATGCGCTCCACGTGCTCGAACTTTCCGGAGCTGACGTGCCGGTTCATCGCGGCGCGTCCGCTCCCCTGGTTCTCGACGCCGCCTTCGCCGACGGTGTGCACGGTGTTGCCGGCCTTGGGGACACCCCGACCCCGGAACCGATCGCCCAACCCCAGCGCACCAGCGCCGTAGACGCGCTGCTCACCCTCACGACCGAAGCTCCGACCACAGTGGTCGCAATCGGGCCGCTCACGAACGTCGCCCGGGCGCTTCGGACCGACCCGAGCGTTGCAACGCGGATCGAAGCGCTGCACTGGATGGGTGGATCGACATCCGACGGCAATGTCACCCCGACCGCCGAGTTCAACTCGTGGGCCGATCCACATGCAGCAGACGAGGTCATCCGAAGCGGCGTGCCCATCACGATGTATGGCCTGAACCTCACGAGACAGGTTCGTATGAGCCGCCACGAATCGGATCGACTCCGACGCTACGGAACGCCCACCTCGAGCCGCGCCGCCGACTTCCTCGACTTCTACGAAGCCCACGGTGCCAACGACGGCCTGGGTCAACCCATGCACGATCCGTGTGCGGTTCTGGGCTTGACACATCCCGAGCTGGTGACTGTCGAAATGGCCAATATCGTGGTCGGGGTCAACGATCACGACCGAGGACGCACGTCGGTGCACGACGCCAACCACATCAGCACCAGGATCAGCGTCGCGCGCACCGCCGACGCCCCACACATGATCGAACTGATCGTCGACGCGGCGACGACCCCGCTGGCGACATGAGCGATCGCATCACGTCCTCGGGACCTGTCGAGTGGTTCCGGGATCTGTTCGACGGCATCTCTGCTGGCGGTGTGTACTCGTGGGTCCTCGTCGGGTGGACCGTGTTCGCAATCGCCATGGTGGTCCTCGATCGCATGGGGGCAGGCCTGCTCGGGCGATCCCGGCCGCTCGCACAGGAACCCCCGAGCCGAGCTCGTACATGGCGGTGGCGGCGACACCAGGCTCCATCGAACTTCAGCCGACTCACAACGTCGACGATCGAACCCGAGGTGCTTCGACGTCCGGCGGCCACGATCCCGCTTGTGGCGGCGACAGCGGTCCCACTCGCCCTCGAATCAGGACTGCCAGCGCTCCCCGCTCCGCAACGGATACTTCCGTTCGACACTGCCGACCTCGACGACGAGGCACTGTGGCGCGCGACAGCGGACTCTCTGTCGCCGGTGTTCGGGTACGAGAACAACCGACGGCTCGCGACCGGCTTGCCACCGGAGCGCTACAACCCGCTCACCGATCGGGTCGAACATCTCCGCCGCCGCGCCGACGGCCAACTCTTCTGGGGTTCGCTCCTGCCCGATCCTACCCACGAGGCGGAGGACGAGTGAACCCGTCCCGCACGCTTGCCGAGCGATTCCGAACTCAGCGCACCGACCGAATACTCCTCGCTGGCGACGAAGTGCTCAGCCTGATCGAGAAGCGCATCGATGAGCCGGTCGAGGTGGAGGTCCTCATCGAGAGCGACCGCACCGACATCGAGCAGGCACTCTGGCTCGACGTCGACGCCGACGGCGATTCGCGCATCGATGCTTTTCGGATGGGCGGCTTCGACGAGCCGGTCGCGACCATCCGCCTCGAGCCGGGTTGGCTCCGGATATGGAACGCGTGGATGATCGACGAGCTCGAGTGTGCCTGGACCGGCAACCACGGCATCATCGTCGAGACGCTGCCGTGCCCCGACGGGGCGATCTCTCGTATGCGTCTGTGGTGCAGTGACGGGCTGGGCGATCCCTCCTTCGACGATCTCGTCGCCGTCGTGACATTCGCAATACCTGCAATCGCGTGAGTCATGTGGCACACTTTGCTCAAGACATATCCCCGGGGCGTCGATTGCACTGGGGAACAACAGAAGGCACCTGAGAATGACCCAGACAACGGCGTCTGGCGATCAACTCACGTTGCTCTGTGATCCGGCCAACCAGATGGTCACCCGGGCTCAGGCAGATACGTGGTTGCGCCAGCGACAAGCAGCACAATCAGTCTCCCGAATTCAGCCCGACCGTCGAGCAGGCTGACCTTTCCCCTCGGCTAGCTCGCCTCATGAATCTCGAAGCGAAACGCTCCCGTCGTTTCCGCGCGGTTCAAGGCAAACATCACCTCGAGCACCCATGAGGTGAGCGTTGGCGCGCTCGTGTCTTCGCCGACCTCCACCACGAGTCCGCGCCGCGGATGGTCCTGCCTCACGAACCATCCTTCCGGAACCGTGACACCCGCGCTGGCGAGTTGCGCCACACTCTTCGGGCCGGCACGGTGCTGCACACCGATCTCAGGCGGTCGCGGCCGCTTGCCCCGTTCTGCTGACATCACCGTCGCGAACGGACTCGACGGGCCGCGGGCCGCCAGGAACCCGAACAGCACCGAATCGCCGGAGTGCTGATCCTCATCGACCTCGAGGTCGAGGTTGCACCATCGGGAGCCTGCCCCTGCGTCGAGCACCCATGCCACAAGCTCCGTGAGCGACGCCAGACCAGACGCCTCGACCCGACCCACATCAACCAACATGCCGCATCATCTCCTCCGCGCAATCAGGTCACCCCTGAGGCACGCTCCTCGTACGATAGACAGATGTCCGACACGGGCGACCTTCGCCTCGCAGCCGCATCCATCCCGATCCGGGATTCCGGAAACGGCCTCGAAATCCTCATGGTTCGGCGCAACGAGAACCTGAGCTTCGGGGGTTTGTGGACGTTTCCGGGAGGAACGCTCGACGCCAGCGACGGCGCCCAGCCGTCCCCACCGATCGCCGAGTCGACCGACTGGGCCGACCCGGCTCTCCTCGAGACGGCGACAACAGCCGCGATCCGAGAGACGCGGGAAGAGACGAACCTGGTGTGCGACCGATCGGCGATGACGTGGTTCTCCCACTGGGTTCCACCGGCGTTCGGTGCGCCCAAGCGGTTTGCGACCTGGTTCTTCATCGCCAGGAACGTGTCGGGTGAGATGATCGTCGATACGAGCGAAAACTCCGAAGCGCGCTGGGTAAAACCCACGGCGGCATTGGCCGATTGGGATGCGGGCGATTTCCCGCTGGCGGTGCCGACGTGGGTGACGCTCGACGATCTCGCGGGTCTTCCGACGGCCCGGTCAGTACACGGTGCGGCGGACGACGAAGGCCCTCGGATGCATCACACTCGCGCGTTTCGGGTAGGCGACGAACGCCTCCTGTGCTGGGCGGGCGACGCTGCGTACGCGACCGGGGACCCCGACCTCGACGGTCCACGAAATCGCGTGCTCGCCGACTCGTCGATGACGAACTTCTTACGGGTTCGGCGTGGATGATGAGTTGTCGACGCAGGACTGACCTGCGCTCGGCCCGACTTAACCGACCCTGCCGCCGAGAGCGGCTGCGGCTCTCGACTCGGCTACCTTGCGGCGGCCGATGATCGGTGTGGTCGGAGCGAAGCCGGCGGAGGCCCGCTCCGACTCCGACTCGCCTCCCCAGAAGCCCAGTTCGAGATTCCCGCGGGCATAGACCCGACAGGGCTCGATTACGTCGCACTGCTCGCAGATCAGCCGTGCCTTTGCTTCTCGCCGCACTCGCGCCTCGGGCCGTTCGGCGAACGGAGCAAAGAAGAGGTCGCTGTCGCCAACGCACGCCCCCTTGCCCATCCAGCTCGTCGACTCGCCCGTAACTGCAAGAGATTCGATCATCGTTGTCCTTGTCCCTCCGCGAGGGCAGGACGTCGCCCCGGCACACACCGCCGGGGCGCGGCC
The DNA here is from genome assembly GCA_051011575.1 of Acidimicrobiales bacterium. Lineage (GTDB taxonomy): Bacteria > Actinomycetota > Acidimicrobiia > Acidimicrobiales > SHLQ01 > SHLQ01. The sequence continues at coordinate 7,091 of JBPCTR010000118.1, forward strand.
GAAAAAACCCCACACCCCCCTCCTTTCGGCAGAGATTCTTCGCG
>JBPCTR010000119.1:0-19695 GCA_051011575.1 Acidimicrobiales bacterium
CGGACCAGCTGCTGGCCGCGGCTTCGGTGCCGCGAGCGCGCTCGCCGGGAACAGCGCACGCACGGTCGTACCCTTGCCCGGTTGCGTACTGATGTCGATTCCGCCGTGGTGCACGCGCATGATGCCACCAACGGCCGCCATGCCCAGACCATGTCCCGCGAACTTCGTCGTGTACAGAGGATCAAATATGAGCGGCAGCATGGACGGGTCCATGCCGCATCCATTGTCGGTCACCTCGAACGACACGTACTCGCCGGGCTCCAGATCGTCACCGATCAGGAAGTGTTGGAGGTCTTCGGACGTGACCGTGCCCGCCGTCGTCGAGACCGAGATCCGTCCGGTGGTGTCGTGGAGCGCCTCCGACGCGTTGGTGAGGATGTTCAGCACGACCTGCCGGACCTGGGTCACGTCGCCACTGATCGGAGGCAGGTTCTGGGCGAGATCAACTGCGATCGAGGCCTTCTTGGTGACCGACACCGCCAGAAGTTCGCTCATTTCTCCGACGAGGCTGGAGAGATCAAAGTTGGTGATCGTGAACTGCCCCCCGCCCGAATAGGCGAGCAGCTGGTCACAGAGGTTGCTTGCCCGCTCGGTGGCGACATCGATGTTGGCGAGATACTCCATCGCGGGTTCCTGCCCTGGCAGCAGGGTCGACGCCGCCAGATCGTTGTTGCCCATGACCGCCGCAAGGATGTTGTTGAAGTCGTGAGCAATCCCCCCGGCGAGACTGCCGAGGCTCTCCAGCTTTTGTGCTCGTAGGGCCCGTTCACCGATCTCGTGTGGTGCGGCGAGCGCGTGGAGGCTGCCGAGGTAGCCGACGACTCCACCGTCGTCGTCTCGGTCGGACTCGATGCGCAAGACCACGCCGTCGTCATCTTTCGGGGCCACGCCGGAGAGTCGAGCCGAGGCGCCACCCTCGCGATCGCGGTCGTCCCACACGCGCTGGACATCACCCCAGCTCGCCGTTCGAGCATCGGATCGGTCGGTGATGTTGTGCCCGGCAGCGAGTCCGGTGAGTTCTGTGAGGAGTGGACTGGCGAACGTCACGCTGCCGGCGGGGTCGAGCGCCAGCAGGCCGAGGGTGGACCGTGCGCTCTGAGGATAGGTTGCTACGCCGTAGTACTCGACCGACCGTGCAGCCGCCGCCCGCTGTGCGTCCTGACGCAGCGAGTCGAGACGACTGACGACGAGGTCGGCGAGGATGCTGAGACAGCCCATCTGCATGTCATCGAGCTGTCGAGGCTTCTGATCGAGGACGCACAAGGTGCCGATCGCGTATCCATCGCGACTGCGGAGTGGGATACCGGCATAGAACCGAACATGGGGGTCGCCGGTCACCAGCGGGTGTGTCGCGGCCACCTCGTCGAGGAGAAGGTCGGGGACCTGGCGAGGTTGGTTCGTCTCGACCGTGGTCACGCACATGCCGGGCTCGCGACCAAGCTCGGTGGCGTCCACGCCATGTGCCGCTTTGAGGAACAATCGGGATGCATCGACGAGGGACACGCACGAGAGCGGCATGTCGAACACGCACGCCGAGAGTTCGGCGATCCGATCGAGCACAGGATCGGCAGGCGTGTCGAGCATCTCATACGCGCGCAACGCCGCCAATCGGCGGTTCTCGTCCAACATTCCCGCAGCCTTCCCTAGCTCAGATCAGACTGCCATAGTCCTCGCCCGTTCGCATTGCCGAGGCTCGGTGCAGGCCGACGTTTCTCAATCTGCGAAGAGCGACGGCGGGAAGCCGCCTTTACTCACCGGGCTCCACCGAGTCGGCTCGATCAGAATCAGGCATTTTCCCTGGTCATCCATGGCTTGCCGGTATTCGTCCCAGTCGTCGTGTTCTCCCGAGATCGAGCGGAAGTACTCAACGAGTCCGTCGGCCGCCTCCGGCATGTCGAGAACCCGTGCTTCACCATCGATCTGGACCCAGGCGCTGTTGAACTCTTCGCCGAGCACGGCCACCGATACTTGTGGGTTCCTGCGTGCGTTCACCGCCTTGATTCGTTCGGGGTAGGTCGCGATCGCGAGCGTGCCATCGGGGGTCATCCCGCCGGTGACGAGACTCATCTGCGGTCTGCCGTCGCGGCGGGTGGTCGCCAGCACCCACCGATGTTTGCCAGCAAGATGTCGGGACAAGTCCCTGCGATCGACCTGAACATCACTCGCCCTGTAGCTCGAGCGGGGGTCGTCCTTCGGGATTCGTTTCACCATGGACCGAGACTAGGGCTCGACCCTTGATGTCGGCATTTGCGTTCCCCAGATGACTTTGGGGGAAAGTCCGGATGCACCGCACCCGAACCCCCTTCAGGCTCAAGACATGGAGATCCCAACGTCGATCGCCGGCGTGCCGTTCAACGCCTTCCTCGTCGTCGTAGCTGCGCTCGCAATCGTCGCCGAGGTCATGTGCCTGCGCCTGTGGCGCCGCCGTGTCGACCTCAACGACACTGCCGAATCGATGGGGATCGGGCTGTTGTGGGTCGGATTCCGATTGGTCATCGCCAAGGGACTCGCCTTCGGGGTGTGGGTGTGGACCTGGCAAAATCTGGCGATCTTCGAGATCGATCTTGGCGACCCGCTCGCCTGGATCGGGTACTGGCTTCTGGGCGACCTCATCTACTACTGGACCCACCGCCTGGAGCACCGTGTGCGAGCGCTTTGGTGCAGTCATCTCGTGCACCACACGTCTGAGGAGTTCAACCTGGCCACAGCGGTGCGCCAACCGTGGACCGAGGCCTTCTACAAACCAGCGATTGCCCTGTGGGCGCCGCTTCTCGGATTCCACCCGGCGATGTACGTGTTCGTCGGCACGATCTCGCTCGCAGTTGGCCAGTGGCAGCACCTGGGCTGGTTTCCGCGGGTATGGGTGCTCGACATGTTCGTGATGAGCCCCTCCAACCATCGAGTCCACCATGCCCGCAACCGTGAATACCTCGATCGGAACTTCGGTGGTTCGCTCGTCGTGTGGGACAAAGTGTTCGGCACCTACGCCGCCGAAACAAAAACACCCGAGTACGGAGTCCTTCACTACGACCCGCCGGTCTCCATCTGGGCGAAATCGCTCGGCGGTTTCCCACAGCTCTTTGCCGACATGCGACGAGGGAGCCTCGCACGTGCCGCGCGGTTGGCCCTGGGCCGGCCGGCATCATGCGGTTCGGCCCCGGCTCGGCGCGTCACGGTGGCAGACTCGGCGCCATGACCGAACTACTCGACCGCCACCGTCGGGTGATGGGCCACGACGCTCCGCTCTTCTACGACGAACCCGTCGAACTCGTGCGAGGCGAAGGGGTGTGGCTGCACACCGCCGATGGAAGCCGCGTGCTCGACCTCTACAACAACGTTCCATGTGTGGGTCACGCAAATCCGAGGGTGGCGCAGGCGATCGCGGAACAGGCAGCGACGCTCAATGTGCACAGTCGGTACCTGCACGCCAACGTGGTCGACTACGTCGAACGTCTGGTCGGGCTGCACCACGACGGCATCGAGTCGGCCGTCCTCACCTGCACCGGGAGTGAAGCCACGGAGACGGCACTTGCGATGGCCCGCACCGTCACGGGAAACCATGGCCTCATCTGCACCGACGCCACCTATCACGGCAACACCTCTCTGGTGTCGAAGCTGAGCGACCTGCCGGTGGGCATCGACCGCGATGGCGTGCGGTCGATCTCGACCCCACAGAGCTTCCGTCCACTCGAACACGGCCGCACCGAACAAGAACTGTGCGAGCTTCACCTCGACGAGCTTGCACGCACGATCGAGTCGTTGCAGGTCGATGGCCTGGGTGTGGCCGCGATGATCGTGTGCTCGATCCTCGCCAACGAAGGCCTCCCAACCCCGCCCGGCAAGTGGTTCCGTCACGCAGCCGAGATGGTGCGAGCCGCGGGTGGTGTCGTCATCGCCGACGAGGTGCAGGCAGGTTTTGCTCGCAGCGGCCACTGGTGGGGTTACGAGACCACGGGGTTCACACCCGACATCGTGTGTATGGGAAAACCCATGGGTAACGGGTTTCCGATCTCGGCGGTTGCCGCGAGCAACGATCACGTCACGTCATTCCGGCAGGAACATCGGTACTTCAACACCTTCGCGGCCAGTCCCCTCCAGGCCGCGGCCGGGATGGCGGTTCTCGACGAGATCACCGACCGAGACCTGGTGGCGGGCGTCGCTGACGTGGGCGCCCACCTGAAGGCCGAACTCGAGCGGATGCAACCCGCCCACACTGAGATGGGCGACGTCCGCGGACATGGCTTGTTTCTGGGAATCGACTGGGTCAATCCGGGTACGACCGAGCCGGACCTGGCGGGCGCGGCCGCGATGGTCGAAGCACTCAAGGCGCGGGGCATGCTTTTGGGAGCGGCAGGTCAGCACGGAAACGTGTTGAAAATCCGCCCACCGCTGGTGTTCGGGCGAGAGCACGCCGATCTGTTCGTCGCGGCCTTCGCCGAAGCGGCGGCCGATGCCCACGCCTGACCAGTTCATCGCTGCCGCCTGGGAGGCGGCGCCCGCCTTCGGGCTCACACCAGAGACGGTGGAGATCCTGTCGGTGAGCGAGAACGTGGTGTGCAAAGTGACCCAACCGGGAGGTGCACGGGTCGTGATGCGCCTGCACCGTCCCGGCTACAACACACTCGACGAGCTCAACAACGAGGTGCATTGGGTCCGGGCCCTCGGCGCGGCGGGTATTCCCGTGCCGACGGCGGTCCCCACGCTCGACGGCGCGTTCTACACCGCGGTCGCGACGGGAGGCGAGGACCGGCATGTGGGAGTGGTCGAATGGGTCGAGGGTCAACCCGTTCGAAGTTCGCCGAGGGCGGCGGTGGAACTTGCGGTCGTGGACGACTACCGACGCATCGGCGCGCTCGCCGCGCAGATCCGCGCCCAGTCATGGGCGTGGACGCCGCCCCCGGGCTTTACCCGCCGCCGATGGGACGCCGATGGTCTCGCAGGTGAGCAGCCGCTGTGGGGTCGCTTCTGGGAGGTCGATGCCCTCACCGCCACCCAGCAGACCGTGGTCGCAGACGCTCGCCATGAGCTGCTCGATGAGCTCCGTTCACTTTCGACCGAGGACGACCGCTTCGGTCTCATTCACGCCGACCTCCATCTCGGAAATCTCATGGCCGATGGCGAGCACCTAACGATCATCGACTTCGACGATGCCGGCCACGGCTGGTTCGCCTACGAGGTCGCCGTCGCGCTCCATGAAGTGAGCGACGAGCCGTGGTTCGACGACTGCCGGACGGCGATGATCGACGGATACCGCGCGATCCATCCACTCGACGCCGTCGACGAGGCCCTCATCGAGACGTTTCTCGTGGTGCGCAGCTTCATGGTCCTGGCGTGGCTCGACGCCCGCCCCGAGGTCTCGAATCACGAGCAACTCGACGACTTGGCCGCTGATGCGGTGGCCGCCGCCGAGCGCTATCTCTCCCGCTGACCCGGCGGGTCTGCGAGCAGGGCCTCGATGTTGACGACGACGTCCTTCATCAATCGCTGGTGGCCGCCACTGAAGAACAACCATCGGCGAAGGCTCCGTCCTGACCCGTGCAATGGTCGGCCCACGATCTCGAGCGCGGCGGGCGTGTTGATCTCCTCGCGCAGGAGCGCCCCGTCCGAGTCGTCCTCGAGGAACCACACGAACTGTCCCGCGAGGTATGGATTTCGCCGCGCCGGCTGCGTGAAGTCGAGGACGACCGACAGTCCGTTGTCGGCGGCCTGTTGGGTCATCTCGACATCGAAACAAAGCAGCGGGATCGGGGCCGGCTCGAAGCCGATGGCACGGCGCACGTTGCCCTCTGTGCTCGTGGACTTCGTCGTGCGGTTCCCGAAGATGCTCGCAGAGCCGACCATGGGCGCCGTTGCGAGGACTTCGGCCAGTCGATCTGACGTGACACCGCCGAATCGAAACGTCTGCGCAAGTTCTCTCATCGCGACATCCTTCACTCATGCTGAGTATCTTCACTGAACCCAGAACATAGTGAGCTGAGTCTCTTGACGCAACCCAGTTACACTCGACTCGTATGTCACAACGCACCGACTTCTCGACCATGGCCTGCTCCATCGCTCGGGCTTGGTCGATCGTCGGCGAACCGTGGACGCCCCTCATCCTTCGCGATCTGACCCTCGGATTCTCCCGATTCGATGATCTGCAGGTCGACCTGGGAATCGCTCGGAGCACGCTCACCGACCGCCTACGAACACTCGAGGGAGCGGGCGTCGTCGCCAGGAAGACGTATCGGTCGGCCAACCGAACCCGGTACGAGTACGTGCTGACCGACATGGGTAGGGAGCTGCTCCCGATCGTCGTGGCGATCACCCAGTGGGGCGATCGGTGGCTCGACGACGGTGGCGGGGCGCCGATCACTTTTACCCACGACTGTGGATCGGTGCTCCAAGCCGACATCGTGTGCAAGGAGTGCGGGGAATCGATCGGGGCCGACAGGGTGCAGGCGCTTGCGGGCCCCGGCGCACGAATCGGCCCGGGGAGCAATTTGTCCGACCTGCTTCCACGTGGGACGGACGGCGCCGAGTAGCGGTGCAAGAATGGAGTCATCATGCGCGTCGCCCTGAGCACGCTCCCCTTGTTGCTCGTACCCCTGGTCGCGATGCAGTTCACCGACGAAGTCGAGTGGACGCTGGGTGACTTCATCGTCGGCGGTGCTCTCCTGTTCAGCGCCGGGTCGGCGTACGCCCTGCTCTCACGGGAGCGAGGTCCGGGGTACCGAGCAGCCGTCGGTTTGGCGGTCGCCGCGGCGCTGCTCGCGGTGTGGGCGACCCTCGCGGTGGGACTTCCGTAACGCGAGGGCGCCTCGATCTTTCCCCGACGCCTGCCTCGAATCGGTCTTCGATCGCCTTCACGACCGTGCGAAAGCTACTCTCGCGTCGACGAGCGGAGGACAGAGTGGGTCACGTGGTGCTTGGAGCGGGGCCGCTGGGAACTTCGCTCGCGGCCAGGCTGGCCGCCGCTGGGATCGAGCCGCGGCTGCTGAGTGTGATGGGAAATCCGGCCTACGACATGCCCGGCACCGACCCGGAGGTGGTGGACGGGACCGACGTCGCCGCACTCGTCGACATGTCTACCGATGCGGATGTCATCTACCTCTGCTTAAACGCCCACTACGTCGACTGGTACGAACTGTTCCCACCCCGGCTCGACGCAGCGATGGAGGCGGCATCAACTGTGGGCGCGAAACTCGTGTATCACGACAACGCATACATGTATGGATCGACAGCGAGGCCGCTGACAGAGGATCTGCCCTACTCGTCCAAGACCCGGAAGGGAAGGTTGCGAGGCGAGATGGCGTCAAAGTTCCTGGAGGCGGCTCAGGCAGGGCAGTTCGATGGCGCCATCGGCCGCTCCGCGGACATGTACGGCCCGGGCGCCCTCAACTCAGCGTTCAACTCCACTCTCGGCGAACGCCACTTCATTCCGTTGCTGGAGGGACGCCCGGTGCGGATTCTCGGACACGTCGACAAGCCCCACACGTATGCATTCGTTGATGACGTCGCACGGGGTCTCCACGCTCTCGCAACCCATGACGGCGCCTTGGGTCAGGCCTGGCACATCCCAGCGGGGCCAACCCTGTCACACCGCGAGCTGGTGACCATGGCCTTCGAAGAAGCAGGCCTCCGCCCCCGGATCAGTGGATCACGGGCGTCCGGCTACTTCGTGAGGGTGATTGGCCGATTTCAGTCCGACCTGGGCGAGGTCGCCGAGTTGTTGAGCCAGTTCGAAAAAGCATTCGTGATCTCCCACGAGAAGTTCGAATCTGCATTCGGCGCGCAGCCGACCCCACATCACATCGGACTCCGCCAAACCCTCGAGTGGTACCGCTCGAGGTCGGAGAATGCTGCGTGACCAGGCGACGCCGGGACCATCGCTCGGCTGAGCGAAGAACTGCCTGGAGCGTCAAGAGCCAGACTCTCCGTCCAACATCGTCCGCATAGCCAGCGCAAGATCGGATTGACGGAACGGTTTTGAAAGCAGATTTGACTCCCCTGCCAACAGCTGTCGTTCCGCGTTGGTCACATCGGCGTATCCAGACATGAACAACACGTTGATGCCGTCGTCCAATCGGCTGGCTTCGAGTGCGAGATCGGGGCCGCTCAACCCTCCCGGAAGGACCACATCTGACAGCAGCACGTCGACCGAGCGGTCACCCGCGAGTATTCGGAGCGCCGACGGACCATCTTCAGCAGTCAACACCTGGTAACCCAGGCTCTCGAGCATCGCCAGGGCGAGAGCGAGGACATCGGCATCGTCTTCGACGACAAGCACGGTTTCACCCCTCCCCCGAGGCTCCGACTGGCCGGAATCGACATGAGCCTCGATCATCGGTGCTGTCGCTCGGGGCAGCTCGAGATTGACCGTCGTGCCGGCTCCCTCAGCGGTCTCGATCCACACGGCTCCTCCCGACTGATTGGCGAACCCATACACGGTGCTCAACCCCAGCCCACTTCCCTCCCCGACCCCCTTCGTCGTAAAGAATGGCTCGAAGGCGTGATCAAGAATTTGGGAGTCCATTCCCGCTCCGCTGTCGGTGACACTCAAGCGAACGCGGTCACCGTCCACCACACTCTCTGGGCCGGCCTCAGCCGTCCTGCCGGGGCCGGTGACGTTTGACAACGTGATCTCCACGGTCCCGCCGTCGGGCATCGCGTCCCTTGCGTTGAGGGCCACATTGAGGATGGCGTTCTCGGTCTGACTGGAATCGGCGACGATCGGCCACAGGTCGGGTTGTGCAGTCGCCTTGAGCTCAATCGTTTCACCCAGCGCCCTCGTCAACATGTCGATCATGCCATCGACGAGTTCGGCCAGGTCGATGGTCCGCGACCGAAGCGGCTGGCGACGGGAAAAGGCGAGCAAACGCTGCGTGAGTTCTCCTCCGCGCGCGGCGGCGCGGACCACCTGGTTGGCGTGACGGAGTAGATCCTCATCGTCTGCGAGGAGTCGAGCAAGAACGTCTGCATTGCCCATGATGACCGCCAGGATGTTGTTGACATCATGGGCGACGCCGCCCGTGAGCTGGCCGAGAGCATCCATTTTCTGACCGTGGTGTAACTGCTCCTCGGCCGCGCGCCGTTCGGTGACGTCCTCAGCGATCGCCATGACCTTGTGGACAGCTCCTTCGGTATTCAGCAACGGCGCGTACGAGGTCAGCAGCGTGCGGCTGCCACTCTTGAAACTGGCGGTGGCCTGGAACTGAGACGGTGTGCCACCCGATGCTTCCTCGAACATTTCCCGCGCGTGGACTCGGTCGGTCAGATCTATGTGGCGGAAGGCGTCAATGTCTTCGACCGCGACGGAATGGTCCAGGCCCATCATGTCGAATCCGGCCCGGTTCATCGAGAGAAGCGTCCCGGACAGATCCAGCTCCTGGATACACATCGGTGACGTCTCGATGAGGGAGCGGCTTCGCTCCTCGCTGGCGGCGAGGCTTTCGAGCGCCTCCACTGCCCGGAGGGTCTCGCATGCGAATGAAACGAGAATCTCGCCGAAATCGCGGTCCTGGATCGTAAACGGTGGATCTCGCTTTTCGTGGAGCGACAGCACTCCAAGGCGCTCACCATGCTCGCCGAGCAACGGGTAGGCAAGAAGCGAGGGCTCGCGGTAGCCGCTCCAACCGCTGGGTACAAGTGAATCGTTTTGGGCAATGTCGCGGACGAGAACTGGCATACCGGACTCGAGCGCGACCGCGAACACGCTTCTCGGGTCCTGATTTGCGAGAGGGATGGACGGCTCGGCATGCCCAGGGTCCAGCGCATATTTGAGTACGAGCTCGTCCCCTTCGATCAGATAGAACGATCCCCCGGCGGCCGCAATGTTTTCAGCCACGGCGTCGACGATCTTCGGGCAGAGGTCGTCCACGCCTGACGAGCTCGGGAGGGCACGCATGCCATCGACGACGGCCCGTAAGCGTCGGTTGACGTCCTCGAGCTCATCGTTTCGCGCGCGGAGATCGTGATCAACCGACGCTTTCGCAACCTCGAGGCGTCTGCGCTCGAGCGAGCGTTCAAGTGTTGCCAGGATCTCGTTGTCCCGGAATGGCTTCCGGAGAAAGTCGTACGCTCCGCGTTGGAGGGCTTCGATAGCGGTGTCGGCCGACGCGTAGGCCGTCATCATCACACACAACACGTCGGCGTATTCATGCTTCATCGTCGCGATCAGATCGAGGCCGCTGGACCCCGCCAGGCGCACGTCGATCAGCGCCACGTCCGGTTCGAAATCGCGGAGGCATTCGGTTACCGCGGGAGCACTGTGGACCGCTACTACCTCATAGCCCTCGGTACCCAGCAACAGCTCGAGGCCCTCCGCGAAGTCGGGATCATCGTCTACGACCATGATCCGGGGAACTGCGACGGGCACCTTTTCCTCCTCGAGAATGATGGCTACATCCCCGATCTCACGCGACGAGCACGTCGATCGCTCGCAGGAGGTCGACAGAGCGAACCGGTTTGACGAAGTACCCATCAACCGACATGTCGAGCAAGCGCGTGATCGTTTCCTCCTCCTCGACGGCATAGCCAGTGACGATCAGGGTCGGGAGGGTTCGGCCCTGCCGGGCCAGCTCGGTGTAGAGCTGGACTCCGCTCAGTACCGGAAGCCGCAAGTCCAACAAGAGCACATCGAAAGAGCCCCGGAGCACCTTGTCGAGCGCCTCCTGACCATCGGTCGCGACATCGACGCTGTAGCCGGCCCCGTGGAGGGTGGCCTTGAGCCCCGCCGCGAAGTCCGGATCGTCATCGGCAACCAGAATGACGCGATCGGACTCGACCCGAAGGAGCGCCTGCAGAAGTGTGGTCTGGCTGATCGGTTTATGGAGGACGCCGAGCGCGCCTTCGTCGACGGCTCGAGCGAGTAGATCTTCGGCACTGTATGCCGTCATCATGATGACTCGGGCGCTCGGCTTGATCCGTCGGATCTGCTGCATGCTCTCGAGCCCATTGATACCGGGCATTCGAACATCCATGAGGGTCACATCGAAGTCGTCCTCACGAATTCTGTCGATGGCCTCTTCGCCACTGCTCGCAAATGTCACCTCGTGACCCTCGATCTCGAGCGTGAGCGCGACGCCCTCGGCGAAGTCGGGGTCGTCGTCGACGACAAACACTTTCAATGGTTTCACTAAGCGGCACTTTCGTTGATGGTGGATGGGATCCAGAGGGTCACGGTCGTGCCGTGCCCGAACTCGCTGTTGAGGTCAATACCTCCGCCGTGTTGCTCCATGATCTGCTTCACGATGGGGAGGCCGAGGCCGATGCCAAAACTCTTCGTTGTGTACAACGGCTCGAGAACGCGCGCGGCGTCGTCCGGTGCAATCCCCGGCCCGGCGTCCACAAACGTGATCTCGACCCGCCCTGGCCGGGAACTGGTTTCGACGACGAGCAAGTTTTCGGTCTGTGCTCCCTTGTCCGGGTTGTCCATTGCCTGGCTCGCATTGTCGAGCACATTTCGCACCGCCTGTTCCATGCGGTCACGATCGATCAGGAGCTCGCTGCCGGACTGAAGATCACGCTTCACGATCACGGTGGGGTTGAATCCGTACTCATCGAGCAAGCTCGCGATCCAATCATCAACACCGGTTGACGTGAGCTCCAACTCGCGCATGCGCGTGTAGTTGAGGAGGTCCTCGATGATCCGGTCGCAGCGCACCTGGCTCCGTTCCAGAAGTGCGAACGCCCGTTCAACACGGGGGGACTTCGCATCGACGAGGCGCTTGAGCGCATCGGACGCGCTGCGCACGGCCCCCAGCGGATTCCGAAGCTCATGGCTGACGGTCGCGGTGAGCTGCCCGATGGCGGCCAAGCGCTCGTTGACGATCAACTCCTGTTGCATACCCATCATCCGATCCTGGGCCTCGCGCAACTCCGTGATATCCACCTCCATGCTGAGACTCTCGACGACGTTGCCGTCGTCGTCGATGAGTGGCGTGACGGTCGCCAACACGTGGGCCCTCGACCCATCGCCTCTCAGGAACGTCAGCTCCTCGTTTTGCCAACCGAGTCCCTGGCTGAAGCGGCCGAAGAGTTCCTGAACCTTCGGGATCGACTCCGGTGCAAAGAACTCTGTGATGTGGCGACCGCGAATCTCGGCACCCGAAAGGCCGAACAGATCCTCGAGTGCCTTGTTCCACCGAATAAGAGTTCCGTCGAGGCCGACGTTGTAATAGGCGATCGGTGCGTTGTCGAACAGCATCTGATACGTCAGATGCGTCCGCTGTGACTCGTCGGGTGCACCAGATCCCATGATCGTGGTGACCACAACATCGAGATCGTCGTTGCGGGAGCGCGTCCGGAACGCGCTGACCGTTCCGGCAAGAACCCCGGGAATCACGGCCACGCTCTCGCGAACCACGAGCGCGTCGCCATCGGATGCCTGGCGAATGATCGGGCCCAACGCACGGTCCATCTCCGGTGAGAGATCCCCGAGCCCCGCTCCGATTGTTTCTTCACCTACCAGTCCCAAGGCCTCAGAAAGGAACGGGTTGATCGATCTCACGTTCGCATCGACATCGGTGACGAGGACTGCAAACGGCGCGATATCGACAAGGTCGATGACATCACCTCTAGAAAGCATGTTCCCTCAAATCCACCCTCAACCAATCCGGCCCAGACCGTAGCAATGTCGCGTGAACGCTAGTAGCTGGAATCGATTGCCTGGCAGACAGTACAGATAGCCGAGACTCCTCTTGACGGGTCGGTCTACTGTGACGTGACACGACAAGAAGAGCCCAACATGGCAACGCGAGGCTTTCAAGGACGGCCGCGACAGGTCAATGATCACGTACCACCGGGTCAGTACCTAACCGATGATTTCCCGGTCCTGACCGCGGGGCCGACAATTGCTATCGCAACCGATGAGTGGCAATTGACGGTCTCTGATGAACTGACGTCAAAGACATATGACTGGGCCGCGCTCCATGAGCTCGAGATGACGCCTCTCACCACCGACATCCACTGCGTCACGCATTGGTCAAAACTCAAGACTAGTTGGGAGGGCGTAGCGATCTCGACCCTGTTCGAGGACGCGGGGGTGGGAGACTTCGATTTCGCCCTGGTCTCCAGCTATGGCGACTACACCACCAACCTGCCGGTGATCGACCTCACTGAACACGACGCCATGATCGCCGTGCGCTACGACGGGGGCGCCATCGAGGCCGAACACGGTGGCCCGGCTCGGCTGCTCGTGCCCCACCTCTACCTCTGGAAGAGCGCAAAGTGGGTGCGGGAGATCTTCGTGTCCGATCAAGAGGAACAAGGCTTTTGGGAAGCAGCCGGATATCACAACTACGGCGACCCCTGGCGTGAAGAGCGTTACTTCAGCGACTGATGACCACCTCCGACACTTCAGAACGACCAACGGCCACGAAGCCGACTGTCAGACAGGCGTTGGCCTGGCGTCAAGCCGTCGTGAGCGATGCGATTGCCGAGACGGCATCGGCGCGGACACTTGTGCTCGACGTCGAAGGATGGGGCGAGCATCTCGCAGGGCAACACGTCGATGTTCGTTTGACAGCGGAGGACGGCTACCAAGCCACCCGTAGCTACTCGCTCTCATCGGGCCCGAACGAGGCTCCCCAGATCACGGTGGAACGTGTGGCCGATGGTGAGGTATCGCCCTATCTCGTCGATGTGATCGAGTGCGGTGACCAGATCGAGCTTCGTGGTCCGATCGGCGGCTATTTCGTGTGGGAGCCGGCAGCGGGCCAGCCGCTGCTGGTGGGAGGAGGCTCGGGAATCGCCCCGCTTCGGGCCATCTGGCGCGCCCGCTCCGATTCCAGCAGAACCACGGTTCTGTACTCGGCCCAGACGAGCGAACGGCTCATCTTTGTCGACGAACTCATTGCCGGAGCCGACGTTGATGCGCGAATTCACCTGACCCGAGGCACACATACCGACCACACGTCGGGCCGCATCGGGGCCTCTGACCTCAAGACGGCCATCGAAGCCGCCCCGCCAGCAATAATCTACGTGTGTGGCCCGACCGCCTTCGTCGAAGCGATCGCAGGCCACCTTGTCGACCTTCTCGTCGACCCTCGAGCGATTCGAACCGAACGGTTCGGCTGACCCCGCAGCTGGAGCGATGCCATGTCACATGTCGATGGAAACGCCGTGATCGGAGCCCTCTCTCTGGCGTTGGGCACCGACACCGGCCACGCCGGTCTGGTTTGCGCCGCGTGTGGCCATGACCATCCAGTGGCCGAAGCCCATGCGTATCTGCGATGTCCGGGAATCGTGATTCGATGTCCGAAATGCTCCGGCGCCGAGATCGTCCTCGTCGAAATCGAGCACCGGTTCCTGGTGACGGTGAACGGCGTGGAACGGCTCGTGTTCGGATCGACGTCCCTGCCATGACCGTTCTCGCCACGGCCACCATCGACGGCCACGAAGCGCGAGGCAGGGCTCGGCTGATCCACGCCGCCGATGGCACCGCGACCATAGAAGTCATCGACTTTTGGGTCGCGCCGGGCGCCCCCGACGTAAGACTCTTCATCAGCCCCGACCCCAGCGGCACCGTCGACGACTCGGCAATCGATCTCGGCCCTGTACCCGAGGGGCCCGCCACCATCACTCGGCCGATCCCATCCCACGTCGACCCGGCCTCACTGGGATCGATCATCGTGTATTGCAAGATTTACTCCGTCCTTTTCGGCTACGGAACGCTCGCCCCTCGCGCCACCCCCTGAGTTGCGAGCGTAGAATCGGATCAAGAGGGAGAACGATGAACACGTCTGCACATGACACGAACAACTGGGCCCATCTGCGTCCGATCGAACGGACAATGCTCAACCTCGTACGCGCCGGTAAGACCGAGGCCGATATCGCGTGGCGTCTCCGCCGTAGCCCTGGACACGTTCGCCGCACCTTGGCGCTGGCGCGGCTACCTCGCGTGCCCGCGCCCGAGCGCCCCGGTGCACGGTGGGATCTCCGACCGATCGAACGGGCAGTTCTGCGGTCTCGTGAGAATGGAGTCCCGGAGGCGGAGATGGCAGCGCGGTTGCGCCGATCCCCTGCGTTCGTGCAACGGGTGAGCGCCTTCGCCGACTACAAGCTCGCCATGGCTTCGACAGACGATCCGCAATAAGGCTGTCCGACGGTACAACTCTCCCATCACGGCGTTGTCAGTCGATACGGAGACTCGAGATCGTCCGGCGGATTACCAGCTGCTGATCCGCGCGACCGTTCACCCTCCCGGTCGTGATGGTTCGAACGGTCCTGGTGCATGGTCCATTCAGCCCGACGCGCTCAGGAAAGTGGCCGATGGTGTCGTACTTCGGGCGAGCACACCACATACGAACGAAGCATTGATCTCGATGGCCGAAATCTGGTCGCCTGGCCGTCGAGGTAGCCAGTGGCGAACCCGGCGTTCGATTCATCTCATTTGGAGGAATCGATGCGCCTGCATCAGCCCGCTACAACTTGTCTCGGAGTCACCTGGTTCGGACCCCTCGCTTCCGTGAAGCGTCAGCTGCTCCTGGCCACCGTGGTGATCATTGCTCTCATGTCCACGACGATCGTGTCCAGCAGCCCCGCATCGGCTGACCCGGTGGGCACGCTGAGCATGTCGATGGTCGAGATGCTCGGCAGCGATGACCAGGCCGAGCCCGTCGAGCTCCGTGACCTGGTCCGCGATGTGCTCGAAGACTTCCGCCATGAAGACAGCGACGGCTCGGGCATCGACGTCGCCTTGATCGACACCGGCGTTGCTCCTGTCGACGGACTCGATGAGAACAACGTGATCCACGGCCCCGATCTCTCGTTCGAGGGTTCGGATCCCCGGGTCGCCTATCTCGATACGTACGGCCACGGAACCCACATGGCCGGCATCATCGCCGGCAACCGCGGCGGCCAGGAAGGCATCGCACCCGGCGCCCGCATCGTGAGTGTCAAGGTCGCCGGCCATGACGGAATCACCACTGTCCCGCAGGTGGTCGCCGCAATCGACTGGGTCGTCGAGCATCGCAACACCGATGGACTCAACATCCGAGTTCTCAATCTCTCGCTGGGTCAGTCAGGTGTTTCGGATCATCGCGGTGATCTTCTGTCGGCCGCGGTCGAACGGGCGTGGAATGCCGACATCTTCGTTGTCGTCGCCGCGGGCAACCGGGGCCAAGGGCCGGGCCATCTCGACTCCCCCGCGATCGACCCCTACGTGATGTCCGTGGGCGGAGCCGACTCCACCACTGGGGTTGATGAGGAGCTTCAGCCCGTCACCTCGTGGTCGTCACGTGGCGATGGACATCGGAACCCCGACCTCGTCGCACCTGGTCGTTCCATCGCCTCCTACCGGGTGCCCGGATCGACGGCCGACATGGCGGCGCCCTCCGCCCGCTACGAAGACGATCTCTTCCTCGGCTCCGGTTCGTCGCAATCGGCCGCCGTCGTCAGCGGCGTCGCTGCCCGCATGCTCGACCACTTCCCCAACATGGACATCGACGAGTTGAAGGAAACACTCCGGCGCAATACCGAGACCGACCTCGACTTCGGTGAGGCGGCGATCGGAACCGGCGTCATCGATGCCGAGGACGCCTACGAGGACCCGAAGTCGGCTGACACCCAGGATCACGCTCCTGCAGCCGGCAGCGGCACAGGCATCGCCACGCCGACCGGTGCTACCTGGAGTGGCGGAACCTGGTCCGGAGCAACCTGGTCCGGAGCAACCTGGAGCGGCGCAACCTGGTCCGGCGCAACCTGGTCCGGCGCAACCTGGTCCGGAGCAACCTGGTCCGGAGCAACCTGGTCCGGCGCAACCTGGTCCGGGGCAACCTGGTCAGGGGCAACCTGGTCCGGCGCAACCTGGAGCGGTGCCACATGGTCAGGTGCCACATGGTCCGGCGACGGCTGGGTCTGAATCCCACCCTTCTTCCGATACCCCCGCAGCTGCGCAACTAGCCTCGGGCCGGTGCCACCGACGCCTGCCTGGGAGACCGCCGAGGTGGTGGTCGTGGGCCGTGGCATGTTCGGGGCGGCTGCGGCCCGCCATCTTGCCGAGAGCGGCGTCGACGTCATGGCGATCGGTCCCGACGCCTACGACCCCGACAACGTCCCGGCGGCGGTCGACGAGCATGCCGTGTTCTCGAGCCACAACGACGAGGCGCGCCTCACTCGCCTGCAGGACCGTGACGAGGCGTGGGCCGAGGTCACCGCCCGAGCACTCAACGACTACGCGGCGCTCGAGGACGCGAGCGGCATCGGCTTCCACCACGACGTGGGCTGCCTCATCGCGTCCCGCCCTGGCGGCGATGGCCGAAGCCCCGACCCGATCGCCGATCTGCGCGAGCGCGCCATCACCCACCGATACTTCGGTCCGGGCGACAGGACCTGGACCCGGCGTTGGCCTCGCCTCGAGTTCCCTGAGACGCACGCGATTGCGTTCGAACCGTCACCCGCCGGCTACGTACGGCCGAAGCGTCTGATCGCCGCTCAAGAAGCGTGCACGCGCCGCAGCGGTGGATCGCTCGTCACTGACACCGTCATCGGCGTCGAGCCGCTCGGCGCCAGCGGAGGGTTCGAGATCGTCACGGCAGCTGGTCGTCGCATCCGGAGCTCGAAGGTCGTTGTCGCTGCCGGTGCGTTCACCAACTTCAATGGCCTGCTCGAAGCACGCATTCCCCTCGAGCTCAAGACCGAGGTAATCGTGCTCGGTGAGGTCAGCCCCACCGACGTCGCCGAGCTCGGTAGCTACCCGACGGTCAAATACCTCAACGACCGCGACCAGCTCGACGCGATCTACATGACACCCGCAGTGAAGTATCCCGACGGTAGGAGCTGCATCAAGCTGGGAGCCAACATCCACCTCGACACGAACCCGGCCGATCTCGACGCGGTGCAGCGCTGGTTTCAGACAGCCACCGACGAGATCTACCTCGAACCTCTCCAACGGGCACTGCAGGCGCTCTGGCCAGACGTCGTGTTCACGTCGTTCCGTACCAGGCCCTGCATCGTTGCCTACACACCGGATCGATTCCCGCTCATCACCGAAGCTCTCCCGGGACTTGTCGTCGCCACGGGCGGCAATGGTGGCGGCGCAAAAGGATCCGACGCGTGGGGCGCCATGGCCGCCGATCTGATCATGCACGGCTGAGCCGGTACCGATGACTCGACCTCGACGAACGCGGAGCCGCACGATCGAAAGTCTCGCTGTGCCTTGCGAGAACTGCGTCAGTCGCAGCAGGTGTCGCCTGCCCAGGCTTCCCGACCCTCGCGCATTGCCAGTACAGCGATCACGAGGCCGGCGGCCGGGTCGGCCCACCACCATGCGAAGGCGGCGTTCAGCACGAGGCCGGCCAACAATACGGCCGACAGGTAGGTGCACAACCAGGTCTGCTGGCTGTCGGCCGCGACCGTCACCGACCCGAGGCGTTCACCCGTGCGTCGCTTCGCGGTCGCCAGCAACGGCATCACGACCAACGACAGCGCGGCCAGCACGATGCCCAACACGCTCGTGTCAGGTTCAGAGATCGTCGCCAGGTCGACCACGGCCTGGACCGTGACGTAGGCCGCCAACGCGAAGAAGCTCACCGCGATCAACCGCAGAGCCTGTCGTTCCCGCAGTTCGTCGGTCCCGGCGAACTGCCACAGGATCACGGCGGCGGAACCGACCTCGATCGTCGAGTCGAGACCGAATCCCACGAGTGCGAGCGACCCTGCCTCCAAACCCGCGCCGATGGCGACGACTGCTTCGACCACGTTCCAGGCGATCGTCGCCCACGCCAGCACTACGGCGCGGTGACGCAGTCGCGCCAGCGTGACCGGGTCGGTGATCGCCGACGTCATGACCGTGCAGTAGCCCGGATGCGTCGATCCATACGCTCCATCATGCCCCGCCACGCGACCGGAACCGCGGGCGTCGGTGCCCACGCGTCAGCTGTTGCTGGCGAGTTCGTGCTGCTTGCGAGGAGAGGGTTCTCCGGTTTCGACGTAGACCGCCATGTCGTCGAGCAGCTCCGGGTAGAGCGTCTCGAGCGCCTTCCTCATCGGGATCTCCATCACGCGCCCGATGACGGGCATGGTTTCGATGCGGGGGCCGATCGTGATCTCGGTTTCGGTCTCGGAGACCGCTTCCAGGGACCACGAGCTCACGACGGAGCGCACGAAGAACGGGAGGCCGGCGACGGAGAACTCGAAGACGTGCCCGGCGTCGTCGACTCGGGTGATCGTGTCTTCGAGTTGACCGGTTTCCGTCTCGCAGACCCGATCGAAGCTCTCCGAGGTCTTCCCGGCGCGGCAACTGGTGGTGCCGAACGCCCAGTGGTGGCTGTTGGTGAATTCGTCGACGACGAATCGCCAGACCTCCTCGATCGGTTTGTTGATCATCTTGGTGGCCTTGATGTCGATCATGTGTCCTTCTCTCATGGTCGATGCTCGGCGTCGATACGGAACCGAACAGTTCCACTAATGTAGACCCCCTAGTTCCGGAACGCAAGAGTTCTGTTAACATCACCACATGACCCAGGAAGCAAGCCGTCGCCCCGACAACACCAGCGGACGACGGCGCGACGAGCAACGCACCGACGCCATCCTCGAAGCTGCTGCGGACCTGCTCCTTGAAGTCGGCTTCGACCGGATCCGGACCCAAGACGTCGCCGAACGTGCCGGCGCCGGCAAGGGAGCCATGTATCGGCGCTGGCCCACCAAGGAAGCGCTCCTGGCCGAAGCGATCCGCAACATGCCCGCCATGGAACCACCATCCTCCGACGACCC
>JBPCTR010000120.1:0-3107 GCA_051011575.1 Acidimicrobiales bacterium
GGTCGAACGATCCCGATGTCGACGATGCCTTTCGATTGCCGTGTTTGCAGACCACCGCACCGGCCGCGGCGGCGACGAAACACGCCATGGTCGACACGTTCAGCGCTGCCTCGCGCCCGAGCGTCGAGCCGCCGGCGCCGACCAGATCGATTGCGTCATCGGGCACAGTCAGGGGCTGAGCCGCGTCCCGCATGGCTCGCACCATGCCGGCGAGCTCGTCGACCGTCTCGCCCTTTTGTCGCAGACCGGTGATGAATGCGGCGATCTGCGCGTCCGTGGCCTGGCCATCGAGAATCGCTCCCAGGACGGCCTTGGTCGTCTCGCCGGAAAGATCTTCGTTGGCTTGGAGGGCGCCGAGCACCCCAGCCCAGCCGCCCACAGAGGAAAGCGCTTCAGTCATTCCGATCAATCTACGCTCGCGACCCGTGCCCTTCGCCAACGCGGCATAGAGTTTTGCGGTCGTGCGTCGCCGAATACTTCCCCTCCTCCCGCTCCTGCTCGCCGTGATGCTTCTGGCATCCGCCTGTTCGAACGCGCCGTTGGCGAGCGTTTGTGCCGACGACTCCGGCCATTCGGTTGCTCGTCGCTGGAATGAACAGTTGCTGGACGCGATCCGCCGCGACACTCCCTCGCCGACCGTTCATGCCCGAAACCTCTTCCATGTGTCGGCGGCGATGTGGGACGCGTGGGCGGCCTACGACGAGGGTGCGACCGCCCTGTTCGTCGATGCTCCCAAGCGAGACATCGGCCCGGAGCGCGACGTCACCGTCGCCTACGCCGCGTACACCGTCCTTGGTCGTCGCTACCGCAACAGCGTCGGCGGAACCGAATCATTGGCGGCGTTCGACGCCGAGCTCAGCGCCCAGTGCCTCGAACCGGTGTCCGACGACATCGGTGACGCGGCTCTGTTGGGGGTCGACATTGGCGAAACGATCCTCGAGCAGTTCCGCAATGACGGAGCATTCGAGTTCGATGCCTATGTCGATCTGTCGTACGTGCCGGTGAACGAATCGCTGGTCGTCGCCGAACCCGGTGCCGGAATGATCGACCCTGACAGGTGGCAGCCCCTGGAGCTCGCCAAATCGGTCACCCAGAACGACCAGGAACAGGTGTCGGGGACGCAGCAATTCCTCGGCCCCCAGTGGGGCACCGTCGTGCCGTTTGCTCTGGAGCCTTCCGATGTCGGCTTACCTGTTGACCCCGGCCCTCCTCCGCTGTTCGCCGAAGATCCAGCCGCGTACGCGGACGCAGCCATCGAGGTGTTGCGATACCAGCAGACGCTCGACACCGCTGAGGCCGGGCTCGTCGACGTGAGTCCTGCCACGCTCGGCAACAACCCGCTCGGATCGAACGATGGATCAGGCCACGCATCGAACCCAGCGACCGGTGAACCCTACGAACCGAATCTGGTGAGCCAGGCGGACTTCGGTCGAGTCGTTGCCGAGTTTTGGGCGGACGGACCGAACTCGGAGACTCCTCCCGGCCATTGGAACACGCTCGCCAACGAGGTCAGCGATGACATCGCCGAATACCGTTTCCGTGGCGAGGGTCCTGCGATGGATCGGCTGGAGTGGGACCTCAAGCTGTATCTCACGCTGAATGGGGCGATGCACGACGCCGCGATTGCAGCGTGGGGGTCGAAGCGATACTTCGACTCGGCCCGTCCGATATCCATGATTCGACAACTCGCCGAGATGGGCCAATCAACGGACCCGAACCGTGCCCGATATCACCCCGACGGGCTCCCGCTCATCGATGACGAGATCGAACTGGTGACCGAAGCGTCGGCGGCGGACTACCAGCTCGCGCCTGGGACGATTGCCGTGCGGGCGTGGGCCGGGCACCCGGAGCTCCACGCCGATCGGGATGGGGTCACGTGGATCGACGCGACCACCTGGGTGCCGTATCAGCTGTCGACCTTCGTGACACCGTCCTTCCCCGGATACGTTTCCGGGCACAGCGCGTTCAGTCGCGCCGGCGCCGAGGTGATGACGGCGTTCACCGGCGACGCGTACTTCCCGAACGGAATGGGCAGGTTCACGGCTCCGGCGGCCTGGCTGCGCTTCGACGATGGCCCGGCCGAGCACGTCACGCTGGAGTGGGCCACCTACGCGGACGCGGCCGATCAGGCTGGTGAGTCTCGGATGTACGGCGGCATCCATATCAGCGCGGACGACATCGCCGGACGTTTCATCGGCGCCGAGTGCGGTCAGCTCGCCGTCGCAAAAGCGTTCGCGCTCTTCCAGAGCTGAGCGGCCGCTACTCCTCTTCGGAGGATGGCACGGAACTGATGGAGTTGAGTCCCTCGGTCAGGCGCCCGACGTGGCTCTTCTCGGCCCGAACGAGCGTGTCGAACCAATCCGCAATCTCGTCGAACCCTTCAGACTTCGCCGTCTCCGCGAACGACGTGTACATCTCGGTCTGTTCATGGGTCTCCCCGGCGATCGCGGCCCGAAGATTGTCCATCGTTTCGCCAATCGGCTCCCCCGACGCCGGGTCTCCGACCTCTGCGAGGTATTCGAGGTGCCCGTAGGCATGACCGGTTTCTCCCTCGGCGACCGATCGAAACAGCGCAGCGATGTCCGGGAATCCCTCGACATCGGCCATCTGTGAGAACCACAGGAACCGACGGTTCGCTTGGGACTCTCGCGAGAACGCCTCCAGGAGATTCGCGTGCGTTTGGCTGCCGCCGAGTTCCATCTGATTCTCCTTGGAATGAATCCGTCGATGGACCCTAACTCACGGCACCGAGAAACTAGGCGAACTGCGGGAATACCGATCCAGAATGAGCGTTGAACGATCTTGAGCACAACCCACTCAAGTTCTTAAGGAGGACTGCAGCATGCTCCGTACGTTTGATCCATTCCGTGAGTTCGCAACTGCACCGGCAAGCGGCGTTGACTATGACGTCGTCCGTGCCGAGGACAGCATCGAGTTGCGTGTCGATATTCCGGGCATCAACCCCGATGATGTCGACATCACCGTCGATGGCCGCACCCTGCGACTCGAGGCCACGCGCGACGTGTCCACTGACGAGGGCACCGAACTCGTGTCCCGCCGTCGTCGCTCGACGACGCTGCGTCACACCTTCCAGCTGAGCGATCAGC
>JBPCTR010000121.1:0-19183 GCA_051011575.1 Acidimicrobiales bacterium
CGCCGGCCCCGGACGAGACATCGTGAGCGGTGATCTCGGCGACGACCACATCATGGGCGGCCCCCAACGAGACACGTTGCGCGGCAACGGCGGACACGACACGATCGATGGTGGCAACCACGGCGACCGCATCCTCGGCGCGAACGGAAACGACACCCTTCTCGCTGGACCTGGCAACGACCTGGTCGACGGCGGCGGGGGCGACGATCTGATTCGCGGCGGCCGTGGCAACGACAATCTTTTCGGAGGCAAGCGACCCGACCAGATCTTCGGCGAGGCAGGCGACGACGCCATCGACGGCGGCAGCGGCGCCGACGTGATCGACGGCGGCAAGGACGACGATTCGATCACCGGTGGATCACAGGCCGACTCGATCCACGGTGGCACTGGCGACGACTTCCTTCTCGGCGACGACGGCCGCCAGTTCGACGAGGAAGGCGTGGTTATCTTCTTCCCCGGCGAGAACGACCAGATCTGGGGCGACGACGGCGACGACTATCTCGGTGGTGAGGGCGGCGACGATCAGCTCTGGGGTGGCAACGGCGCCGACATCGTCGACGGCTTCCAGGGCGACGACATCGTGAACGGTGGCGCAAACAACGACCTGATCACCGGTGGCGCCGGCAACGATTCGCTGAACGGTGCCGGAGGGAACGATCGGTGTTGGCCGGAGTTCCTCGTCGTATCGGTGGGCTCGGTGCAGACCAACCCGAACGACAGCCACGCCGGCTGCGAACTCGTGAACCCCGTCTTCGGCGCCTAGACCGACACGCCCAGCAGGGCAGCCACCGCCCCGACGGCGACCCCTGCCTCGACGGCATCATCGATAGCTGCAACCGCAGCCGGGACATCGAGATCGTCGTCGAGCGCACCCCGCACCCTCACGAGCAGTTCCTCGCCGTCCGATCCCGCCGCTCCCTTGCGCCAACGGGCGAGACGGTCGGTCGCGACGAGGAGCAGATCGTCGCTCCACGCCCATTCCTGCGTGCGGTAGTGCTGCGACATGACGGCCAACCGGATCACCATCGGGTCGTGGTCGACGAGTAGGTCTCGGACGAACACGAGATTGCCCGTCGACTTCGACATCGGCTCACCGTTGAGGTGCACACAGGCCTGGTGCATCCAGTGCTTCACGACCGGCGCACCCGTGATCGCCGACAGCTGCGCCTCGCAGAACTCATGATGCGGGTACACGAGGTCGCACCCTCCTCCGTGGAGGTCGATCTCGCCGAGGTCCCGCAGCGCGAGCGCAGTGCACTCGATGTGCCAGCCCGGGCGGCCCCTCCCCCACGGGCTCTCCCACGCCGGTTCGTCGTCGGCCGACGGCTTCCACAAGACCGTGTCGAGTGGGTGATTCTTGGCCTGGTCGTGCGGGTTCTCGCCCCGCAGCTCGCCGATCGTTCGCATGTCGACCCGGCTGTATCCACCCACGGTGCCGAACCCCGGACTGCGCGAGTGGTCGAAGTACACCGAATCTGCAGAGCGGTAGGCGTGACCCGAGTCGAGTAGCCGGTGAATGAGTCCACGAATGTCGGGGATCGCCGACGTGGCCCGCGGCTCACTCCACGGTTCGAGATTGCCGAGGTCCTCGAGGTCGCGGTCGAACAGTCTCTTTTGGCCGAACGCAAGATCGAGATAGTTCACACCATCGCGACGAGCCCGAGCCAGCAGGTCGTCGTCGATGTCGGTGATGTTGCGTACGAGCCGGACCTCGTGGCCCCGATCGATCAGACGGCGATGAAGGATGTCGTAGGTCACGTAGGTCGCGGCGTGACCCATGTGGGTGGCGTCGTATGGGGTGACGCCGCAGGTGTATAGGCGAACGACCGGGCCTGGATCGAACGTTCGGTACTCCCCCGCGGAGGTGTCGAACAGCCGCAACTCGTTCATGTCGCCGACGCTAACGGTTCCACAAGCCCTGACTGGGAACTCGCAACGCCCGGTTGAAGCGAGCCGAAGAGTTCTCCCATGCAATGACGGCGGTGAGCTCGACCAATTCGTCGTCGGAGAAGTGTGGTCGGACCCGTGAGAACCCCTCGTCGGTAACGTCGCTCACCGTCATTTCCTCGGCATAGTCGAGCGCGGCGAGCAAGCGTTCGTCGAACAACGAGCGATCGACGTCGTTCGCCGCCAGCGTCTCGAGCTGTGCGTCTGTAAGACCCTGATCGCTGCCCACGGCAGCGTTTATGTCCTGTCAAAAGTCGCAGCCGATCAGCGCTGCGACGCGTCGGTTGAGTGCCGAGTGCATCAGAGGCGGGAGAAGTCCGGACTGATCGAGCCCAGCCCACATCCCGCGTACGCCCTTGAAGATCGAAGGTCGGCGCGCATACATGAGGTGGTTGACCAGTGGCGCACCCCATCGCTCCTCCTGAGCTTCGAAAACGGCCATCGTCCGGGGGTCGACGACGGCAGGATCGATCGGCGGGACGCGTTGCATGGGTACCTCGGAACGAAATGGTCAGGGCTGGTGGGCGTGCACAAGTATGGTCGGCGAACGGCCAAGGAGGATGTGTGGGACTGCTCGACCAAAAAAACATTCTGATCACCGGTGTGCTCACGGATGCGTCGCTTGCCTTCGGTGTCGCCAAGCTTGCGCAGGAGGAGGGCGCCAACGTCGTGCTGACCGGAGCGGGCCGGGGCCTCTCGCTGACGGCGCGTACAGCGCGAAAGCTTCCGGTCGAGCCCGAGGTTCTCGAATTCGACGTGACCGAGGCCGATCACGTGGCCGCTGTTCGAGACCACGTGAAGCGGGAATGGGGTCACCTCGACGGCGCGCTCCATGCGATCGGGTTCGCGCCCGAGGCCTGTCTCGGCGACGACTTCATGGGCGCCGGGTGGGACGACGTGAAGGTCGCGCTCGAGATCAGCGCCTACAGCTACAAGACGCTCGCCGAGGTTGTCGTGCCGCTCATGCCCGACGGCGGATCGGTCGTGGGCCTCGACTTCGACGCGACGGTGTCATGGCCCGCGTACAACTGGATGGGTGTGGCCAAAGCTGCCCTCGAATCGACCAACCGCTACCTCGCGCGGGCGCACGGCGATGCGGGCGTGCGGTTCAACCTCGTGGCCGCCGGTCCGATCCGCACCATCGCGGCGAAGTCGATCCCGGCCTTCTCGCAATTCGAAGATGTCTGGGACGGCCGTGCGCCTCTCGGATGGGACGTGAACGACAGCTCCGCGGTGGCCCGCTCAACCGTGGCGCTTCTGAGCGACTGGTTCCCCGCGACCACCGGCTCGATGATCCACGTCGACGGCGGCTACCACACAACCGGCGCGTAGGCCTTGACACGTCGGACTTCCGCCCGACATCCACGTACACCGACCGGGGCGATCCGAGAATCAGTCGCTCTCGTCGTAGATCTCCCCGACGAGTTCTTCGAGGATGTCCTCGAGCGTGATCATGCCGACGGTTTCCCCGCTGGGCGTTTGTACGAGCGCCATGTGGGTGCGGTAACGCTTCATCTCGATCATCACGTCCTCGAGCGTGCGATCGATTCCGACCTTGAGCATTCGACGGACCACCTCGAGCGGTGGCGACTCGTCGAGAGCCTCTTCGGGAAGGCGAACGAGGTCCTTCGCGTGGACGAAGCCCACCATCGTTACGTCGTCGGAGCCCACGATCGGAATACGTGAATGCCCATGTTCGACAACGAGCGCCTCGATCCGTCGGACGGGCGCCGACCGGTGCGCCGCCACGATGTCGTCGATCGGGATCATGATCGATCGCACCCGGACATCGCCCCAATCGAGAGCACCGATGAGCAACGCGTGCTCCTGCGCCTCGACCAGCCCTCCCTCACGGCTGGCGTCCAGCATCCTCACCAGCTCCTCCGGGGTGTGTGCGGCGGCAAGCGTGCGGTCGGCGTCGACCCGTGCGGCCCACAACAATGGCCGCGAGAGCTGTCGTAAGACCCAGATGATCGGACGCGCCGCAGCGACGGCGACGGCGTGAATCGGCGCAAGCGCTCGGGCGGTCGTCTCGGGGGCTGCGATCGCAATGTTCTTCGGCACCATCTCACCGAACACCGTGTGTACGAATACGACCAGGATCAGTGCCGTGACGAAGCCAATGTCATGCAGAACACCTGAAGGAATATCGACCACGGAGCCGATCGCCGACTCGATCAGGTGCGCGACCGCGTCCTCCGCGATAAGCCCCAGGATGAGCGTGGACACGGTGATGCCGAGCTGGGCGGCGAAGAGCTGCTTCGTGATGTTTGCCACGGCGTTCGCCGCCGCCCGAGCGCCGATAGCACCCTGTTCTGCCATCGCCTCGAGTTTCGTTCGCCGGCTTGCGACGAACGCGAGCTCCACACCCACGAAGAATCCGTTGATGACGATGAGCACCGCCGAGACCAGAAGCGCGACAGGTGTACTCACGGCGCCGGATCCTCGGGGGTGGTGGGTTGAGGTGCGACGAGCCGAACGCTGGCGATCCGGCGTCGATCCATCGCCACGACTTCGACCCGCCATCCCGCGTGATCGAATCGTGCGCCCGGGGCGGGAATACGACCGAGCTCGTTCAACACGAATCCGGCGAGCGTGTCGTACTCGCCATCGGGCATCTCGAATCCGCAAGCATCCAGAAGCTCGTCCTGGTGGAGGGAGCCGGCCACCAGAACGGCACCATCCTCCTCGACTCGAGTCAGTGCCACCGCGTCCACGTCATATTCGTCGTCGATCTCGCCGACGATCTCCTCGAGGATGTCCTCGAGTGTGATGATCCCGTTCGTGCCGCCGTGCTCGTCGATCACGATCGCCAAATGGTTACGCGACTCACGCACACTCTGAAGGAGATGGTCGAGGTCGACCGACTCGGGAATGAACGCAGGTTCGTTCATCAGGGCGGACACCGGTGTGTTCGGCCAATAGCCGCGCGGCACGGCGTGAATCGAACGGATGTGGACCACGCCCATCACGTCGTCGGCGTCTTCGCCGTAGACCGGGAAGCGTGAGAAGCCGCTGCTGATCGACGTGGCGGCAAGGTCGGCGGCGGTGTCGTCGTGGTTCAGGGACACGACTTCGACGCGAGGGATCAGCGCGTCGGCGGCGCGCTTCTCCCCCAATCTGATCGAACGCTGGAGAAGCGTGACATCTTCGCTGTCGAGCGTGCCCTCTGCGCCCGACGACACGATGAGGCGCTCGATCTCGTCGAGCGACCGAATGTGTTCGAGCTCCTCGGCCGGCTCCATCCCGAGCCGACGAACCAGCCAATTCGCCGCCGCATCGAACGTTGCGATCACCGGTTTCCCGACCAGACCCCACAGACGAATCGCAGGGCTGAGGAGGGTCGACACCTCGTATGGTCGATCGATGGCGATCGTCTTCGGCACGAGCTCTCCGACGACCATCTGAAAGCCGGTGGCGAGCGCGATCGCCAGCACGATCGACAGATCCGAAATGACCGAGTCCGAGACCGATCCCGCGAGCGCTCGCTCGATGAGCGCCGCCAGGGTGGGCTTGGCGATGAAGCCGAGGATGAGCGTGGAGGCGGTGATGCCGAGCTGCGCACCGGACAGGTGAAACGACAGGTTGGCCACGAGCCGCTGCACGCGAGAGGCGCTTCGGTTGCCCTGTTCGGCCGCCTGATCGACGCGACCGCGATCGACAGCTACGAGACCGAACTCGGCTGCGACGAAGAATCCGTTGGCCAGGACGAGCAGCAGAACTGCGAGAAGGCCAAGTGTCGTGCCGATCCGGGAAGGCTAGCGTCGAACAATGCCCGTGGAGAGTTCCGACGCTGCGCCGTTGCTCGAGATGAGCGGCGTGGGCCGTAAAATCGATGGTCGCCAGATTCTCGAGGGCGTCGACTGGACCGTACTCCCGGGCCAGCACTGGGCCGTGCTCGGGCCCAACGGATCCGGGAAGACGACGATCGCTCGCATCGCCTCTCTGCGACTACACCCGAGCAAAGGAATCGTGCGCGTTCTCGGTACCGAGCTCGGTCGCGCCGACATTCGGCCGCTCCTCGGGCAGGTCGGTTACGCCGCGGCGGCGCTCGCCGATCAGCTCCGCCCACGCCTGGAAGCGATCAACGTCGTGATGACGGCCAAGAACGGAGCGCTCGAGCCGTGGTGGCACACCTACGACGATGCCGATCGCGAGCAGGCGATGAGGAGCCTCGATCGAGTCGGCGTCGCGCGTCTTGCGGCCCAGGCATTCGGATCGCTGTCGTCCGGTGAACGGCAGCGGGTGTTGATCGCTCGCGCTCTGATGACCGACCCCGCCCTCCTCATTCTCGACGAGCCCACCGCGGCCCTCGATCTGGCGGGCCGGGAGCAGTTCGTTGCCACGCTCGACCGGCTCGCAGCGGAACCGAATCCGGCGCCGATGGTGTTGATCACGCACCACGTCGACGAGATTCCGACATCGTTCACCCATCTCATGTTCGTAGCCAACGGTTCAGTCGCCGCCGCCGGACCGGTTGACGAGATCCTCACCTCCGAGAATCTCAGCGACGCATTCGGGCTCCCACTTCAGGTGGAGCGACGGAACGGGCGGTGGTCGGCGTGGGCCGATCGAAGCGTCGATTGCCGCTGACCGCAGCGCGGCCTCAATTCGCGTCAGTGGGTATCGCCACGATCGCCGTGCCCTCGTGCACGTCGACCACGATGTCGGCGGCGACGGCCTCGTTGCTGATGCCGAGGGACGCAACCGGCGACATCACCGTTTGATCGAGCGGCCACCGGAGCCCGTCCGTCGAAACGACACACGGGCCACCCCACGGGATGATCGAGACGGTGCGGCCCTCGCCGACCGCACGTTCGAACCGATCGTGCACGATGTACGACCGCGCCCCGGTCTCGAGGACTTCGACGGCGCACGGGCGGTGCGCACACACCACCGCCCAGTTGCCGAGAAGATGATCGGACCGGCCGCCGCCCAATCCGAGCACAATCACGCGCTCGGCTCCGAGATCGACCGCGTGGTCGAGCGCCAACTCCAGGTCGGTTGCGTCCTTTTCTGGCGAAAATTCGACCACGAGTGCGCCCTCCGATCGGGCCCATGCAACGTCGGCGGGCGATGCGGAATCGAGGTCTCCGACCACCGAATTCGGGACGAGGCCCAACGACCGTACGGCGGCGATGCCACCGTCGACCGCGATCACCACATCGTGCTTCAGGCCGTCGATCAGGTCACGACGAGGACGTTCGCCCGCAGCGATGACGATGGCGGTTGTCGAAGTGGATCGCACGACCGCGGATCCTATGGCGCCGTGGTGTCGAGGGTGTCGAACCGCAGCCGCCCCTCGGTCTCGCCCTCGATGAGCTCACCAGTTGGTACGAACCCGAATCCTTCATAGAGCGGACGGGGCGAGCCATTCCCCTCGACCCAGGTCGTCGACATCGACGATGCACCCCACTCGAGGCACTGGTCCACCACCAATTCGAGGACGCGGGTGCCGATGCCACGTCGCTGGTGGCGCCGATCGACGAGTAGCCGCCAGAGGAACGGCTCGGGGTGCGCGTCGGTGATCTCGGTGAGCATCAGGAACGCCACGAGCTGACCGTCGGCCTCCACCGCCCGGTACCACGGCACGACGGGCGCTCCGTCGATGACTTCGGGAACGAGTGCGTCGGCGAACGACTTGAGCACCGGTGATGCGAATCGAATCTGGCTGTGATGCGTGGCGAGTGACCGGACGGCGATGTCGTTGTCAGGAGTGATGGGCACCAGGCGCACCTCGCGCGGAGACTCCCGTGGCCTCACCCTCCAGTCCGTGCGATCCTCACGAGTCAGCCCGTAGATCCACGCATCGGTCGAACCCTCGTCGTCCCAGTGCGAACGTCGTGTCTGCCCCTCGAACAGGAATCCGGATCGCTCCAACACGTGGGCCGAGCGGATGTTGTCGGGGTGGAGTGTTGCCCCGACGCGCTGAACGGAGCGCTCGAAGAGAAGGTGGTCGACGAGCGCGCCGACCGCCTCGACTGCGAAACCGTTGCCCCATTGATCGCGGGCGAAGGTGTATCCGATTTCGGCCGTGCGCCCTGAGAAGCCGAGCTGCATGCCGAAATCCCCGAGGATCTCGCCGTCATGCCGGGTGATCGTCGCCATGAACCACTCGTCGTCGGGAGGCTCCACCAGCGCTGCCACGGCCTCGCAGATGCGATCGGCGTCGGCGAGCGTGAACGGCAGCGACCAATCCTGATACTTCGCCACTTCAGGGTCGCTCCGACGGGCGGCCAACGCCGGGGCATCGGACGCCGTGACGGCACGGATGATCAGTCGGTCCGTCCGGATGTTGAACACCATGCCAGTCAAGCAGCTGGCGCCAGCGGACGAATCAAGGCTGGGGCAGATATTCGATCGGCACCGCAATCGCGACACCGCTCGTCTTTTCGATCGCAACGATCACGGCGATCACCTCGCCGAGCCCGTTCACGACCGGCCCACCCGACCAGCCGGCGGAAACCGCTGCGCCGATCACATAGACGTCGGGCCGTTCGATGCCATAGCCCGCTCCGCTCGTTCGCGAGATGATCGCTCCCGTCGTCAGCTCGAGGCGTTCGCCGCGGGGGAACCCCGCCAGCGCAACGATCTCTCCCACCTGGGCGGGCGTCGACGAAATGGGCAGTCCCGCAAGAAATGTGTCCGCATGGAAGGAGCCGAGGTCATGGAGCTCGTCGATCGCGGACGGCACCGCACCCTCTCCCTCGAGTCGTACGAGCACCTGATCGTCGCGGTCGCCAATACCCACACCCCGCGCATCGACGAGCGCATGTGCAACCGTGGCGATGCGGCCGTCGTCGAGCCGGAAGGCGGTTCCGCGTTCACGAGCGCCGTAGGTGTAGGCGGTGAGCATCGCGACCGCATTGGTGTCGATTGTGTCGGCGCCGGCGGCCACGACAACCGCCGGCGCCAACGTCACGTCCGGCACAGCCGGATCCGACGATGGGGTTTCGTCGGCGGAAGCCGAACCGATGAGCACGACAAAAAACCCGAACGCGGCACCAACCAACATTCGAGAGTTCGTGCGCCAATTGGCGCTCCGTGCACGGTCAACGACCTCCACGAAAGCCATGGATACCACCCATTGGTGGTGCGGCTCATGGGCCCTCAGGCCCTACGCCCTACTCGAAATCGAGGTGCAGGTAGTCGTCTTCGCGCAGTGTGTAAGCCGCACGGAGGCTCAGGCCGGGCTCGTCGCAGACCCAACAGGTCGAGTCGACTTCGGCCGTCCACGCAACCTCACAACTCAAGCACCGGAACCGAACTCGCTGGGTAGAGGTGATGGTTTCGGACGTCGTCGATGCGGCCATGGCCGATCCATCGGCTTGGTACCCGCGCACATGAGCAACGACTCCTATCCACCAGTACGCTACGGGGCTCCGGGCGATTAGCTCAGCTGGCTAGAGCGCTGCCTTCACACGGCAGAGGTCGAGGGTTCAAGTCCCCCATCGCCCACCATTTCCGGTCGGCTGCCTCCGTGTCTGCGATGATTACCGCCACAGGGGGCAATCATGCGCGATGCGATCAATCCGGAAGGGGCCGTGGCCGTCGGTCCATACAGCTCGGGCGTGCGCTCCGGTGACTTCGTGTTCTGCTCCGGGCAGACACCGATCGACCCCACGACGAAACGGCTACGCACCGGAGGTGTGGGGTCACAGACCATCCAATGCCTCAACAATCTCGCCGTCGTACTCGCTGGTGCCGACCTCACGCCCGACGACGTCGTGAAGGTGAACGTGTTCCTGACCCACATGAGCGACTTCGACCAGATGAACACCGCATATGCCGAGTTCTTCAACGAGCCCTTCCCCGCTCGGTCCACGATCGGTGTCGCCGGGCTTCCGTTGGGCGCATCGGTCGAAATCGAGCTCGTAGCGCAGGTCCGGAGCTCGTAATCAGGGCACCGTGTTGGTGGAACCCGGGAGCATCCGGGCCCAGCACAGAAACAAATCGCTCGACGGATCCTTGATCGAGACCGACGTGCCCGGGCAGTTACCCGAGTCGGGACCGATCGCCACCACCTGACCATCGCTCGTGCCCGAGGTACACGAGCGCAGACGGGGTACGTCGCCAACGAATGCGAAACAGTCACCCACCGACAGCTCAGCGTCGTTCTGTTCGATCACCGGTCGGTTGTCGGACGGCTCGCGATTGGCGAATGCGGTGACGACCAGGATTCCGAGCAGGAGCCCCACCACCATCAGCACCGGAATCGACGCCCAGACGCTCACCGATCCATCACCCTGCTGCTCGTCGATCGAACGACCACGTTCGACTCTGGTGATTGGCTCGTTCGTGGGCGGCCGCGATCGTGCCGCGGCATGCGCGTGCACTGTGGCTGTTCCGCGGCCAGCGGTGCGGCGAGCCTTTCCCCGCTGGTCATAGGCGGCCTTCTTCTGCGGATCGGACAGAACGCTCCACGCCTCGTTCACCTGCCGCATTGCGGTCTCGGATGCGCGAGCCTCGTTCGCGGGACGGCCGAGCTGACGATCGGGATGCAGCGCACGGGCGCGCCGCAGATAGGCCTTGCGGATCTCCGCCACAGAGGCGGCGGGATTCACGCCCAGCGTCTCGTAGTGAGTGCCCATCTCCGCGCGAGGGTACCGCTTGCGCCGCTCGGGCCGGAGTTGGGGTCCGCGATCGGGTCGACCGCTACCATCGTTCGGTGGCCGACATTACGTGCGCCCAATGCGGCGAAGACGAGAACCTCGACGGCGAGCGTCGGGGCGAAACCATCGTCATAACGTGCGCCGAATGCGGGCTCGTGTGGGATCGAAACCTCAGCCCAACGTGCAAAACGTGCGGCACTACCGATGTGCGCCCGGCCTTCCAAGCCATCGTCGACAAGAGCCGGGGCACGCAACTGTCGATTCAATCGATGCGCCTCGTGCACCTCTGCCCTGTCTGTCAGCCCGAGTTGTTGGCGGACTACTTGCAGAGCAAATCGCCGCTTCCGCCCGACGAGCTTCCTTTCGACGTCGACGGCTGAGTCGCCGCTACTGGGCCAAGCGCCCCGCGACCGCTTCAAGTCCTGCCGACCGCGATCCTTTGACGAGGATCGCCGTCTCCGCGTCGAGAGTTCCGATGTGGGCCACCGGGTCAGCAACGGGCTCGCCGTCGTACAGATCGGTGCCCACCGCCACCAGTTCGGCGCCGGCTGCACGCACGTACTCGGCGATCGAGCGATGATCGGCGATCTCGTCTCCGCCCAGCTCGGCCATGTAGCCCACCACGGCGATCTTCCGTCGATGGCCAAGGGCAGCGAGCGAATCGATCGCTCCCCTCATCGACGTCGGGTTCGCGTTGTAGGCGTCGTTGATAATCGTTGCGCCGGCGCTCGATCGGTTGATCTCCATACGCCAAGGACTCAACTCGGCTGTCGCAAGCCCAACCGACACATCGGTGGTGCTCGCACCCATCCACAGTCCGACCGCAGCTGCTGCGGCCGCGTTGCCGGCGAGGTGTGCTCCACGCGTGGACGGCTGCGCCTCGAGGCGCCCCCATGGCGTGTCCAGAACAATGGTTGCCCGCAGCTCGTCGTCGAGTGTCACCGAGACGAGCTGAACATCGCATTCGTCGGAGCGGCCGAACGTGATGACTCGGGCGCTGGTTCGATCGGCGAGATCCCGACACAGCCTCACGTCGCCATTCAAGACCGCAAGTCCATCGGCTGGAAGGCACTCAACGAGCTCGCCCTTCGCCTTGGCGATTGTTTCGACCGAGCCGAATTCGCCGGTGTGCGCTGCAGCGACGGTCGTGATCACGCCGACCGTCGGGCGCGCAATGTCGCACAATTCGGCGACATGGCCGATCCCGCGCGACCCCATCTCGACGATCACGGCCTGGGCATCCTCGGGAGCGTTGAGGAGCGTGAGGGGCACGCCGATCTCGTTGTTGAACGACTTGGCCGACGCGTGAGTCGCATACGTCGTTCGCAACACCGACGCGAGGAGGTCCTTGGTCGACGTCTTACCGACCGAACCGGTGATGCCCACCACCGGCCCTTCGATCCGGTCCCGAGCCATCGACGCAAGCGCCTGGAGGGCGCTCAACGTGTCGTCGACCCGTATCGCGCTCCCGTCTTGCGGCTCGCGCGCCGTGAGATATGCCGAGGCTCCGTTCGCACGCGCTGCCCCGATGAAGTCGTGCCCGTCGCGCTCGGCCACGATCGGCACGAACAATTGGCCGGGCATCACCGCTCGACTGTCCTGGGTCGCGCCGTCGACCTCGGCGGGCGCACCATGGGTGGTACCACCCGTGGCCGCGGCGATGGCGGTGGTGCTGAACCTCACGTGGCCAACGCTAATGGGCCACCCGATACGATCGGTGCCCGTGAGCGACAGCGACGGCCGAACCCCTCTTCTCGTCCTGTTTGGTGGGCAGTCTGCCGAGCACGACGTGTCGTGTGTGACCGCCAAACACGTACTCGACGCGATCCGCCGGGACCGCTACGACATCACGCCGGTCGGCATCACCCGCGATGGCGAGTGGTCGGTATGTGCATGGTCGAGCGACCTCGAACACATGGACCCCCACGGAGACCCCGTCGACCCGTTCCGCCTCATCCGTTCAGCGGCCACGGCTGGAGGCGTGGTCCTGCCCCTGCTCCACGGCCCATTCGGCGAGGACGGAACGGTCCAAGGCCTCTGTGAACTCGCGGGGGTCGCCTATGCAGGGGCAGGTGTGCTTGGAAGCGCACTCGCGATGGACAAGAT
This sequence comes from Acidimicrobiales bacterium, assembly GCA_051011575.1. Lineage (GTDB taxonomy): Bacteria > Actinomycetota > Acidimicrobiia > Acidimicrobiales > SHLQ01 > SHLQ01. The sequence continues at coordinate 12,666 of JBPCTR010000121.1, forward strand.
CGCTGCCAAGAATGCCCTCGCGGCCGCGGGGATTCCCCAGGCCCGATGGGTCGGTATGAACGCCGACGAGGTCACATCGAATACTCCCGCGTCCCTGATCGAGCGACTGGGGTCACCAATCTTCATCAAGCCTGCGAACATGGGATCGTCGGTGGGCGTCAGCCGAGCGAGCACCGTCGAGGAAGCTCGCTCTGCGCTTGAGATGGCGGCGTCCTACGACGAGTGGATCGTCGTCGAAGAGGCGATCAACGGGCGCGAGATCGAGATGTCGGTGCTCGGCAATCGCACCCCGCGCACGTCGCTCCCAGGCGAGATCGTGGCCGGGGCCGAGTTCTACACCTACGAGGACAAGTACCACGACGGCGTCGCCAAGCTCCTCATTCCCGCACCTCTCGACGAACACGAGATCGCCGCCATGTCGGCGATGGCGGTCGACGCGTACCGGGCGCTCCGAGTCGAGGGCCTCGCGCGGGCCGACTTCTTCTACGACCCCGAAGGGCTCGGGTGGCTGGTCAACGAACTGAACACGATGCCGGGCTTCACCCCCATCTCGATGTACCCGAAGATGTGGCATGCGTCAGGGCTCGAGTACCCCGACCTCATCGATGAGCTGATCGACCTCGCGATCGAACGTCACAGACGGCGCGAACGACACACCTCGACCAGCTGATCGCCTGCCGACGGGCGCCATACGCCGCTCACCAGCCTCCGGAGCTACCCCCGCCGAACCCGCCGCCACCGCCGCCCCAACCTCCGGACGATCCACCGCCGAACCCGCCGCCGAACCCGCCGCCACCGCCACCGCCCCAGCCGCCACCGCGATGGCTACGCCCGCCGCCGTGCCCGCGGAATCCACCACCGCCGATGATGACGCCGCCGCCGAAACCACCACCGAACCCACCGCCTCGACGTCGCTGGCGTCGCTGCGCTTCCCGGTAGATCTCATCGGCCGACCGCTCGACACGAATCGCCTCCTGCTGCGCCTGTTCGGGATTGGCATCGAGGAGCCCTGTGGCTGCGTTCAGATCGCTCCGAAGCCGATCGACCGATTTCTGCGCGGTCTTCTCCTGATGCGACGAAAACATGTGCGCTTTGACGTGGCGGTCGGCGCGGTCAACCGCCACCGTGGCCGACCGGATGTCGCTCACGGCGCTGGCCCGCTGCCGTTCACGCTCGCCGACCGTGGCACGGAACTCTGCCAACTCGGTGTTGACGATCGACTCGATTTGTCCACTGAGCTCCATCGTGAGGAGATGGTCGGGGGGCTGATGGGAGAGTGCCTGCTCGGCCCGCCCGTGCATGGCGGCAACCCGCTGCGCAACCTCCGGCGCTCGGCCCGGGACATCGCGGGGATGATCGTCGATATAGCGGATCAGCATCGTGGCGTGTTCACCCGCAGCGACGACCGCCTCGGCGGACGACTGTTTTGCCGCGGCCAACAAGACGTCCATCTCGTCGCCCTCATCGAGCAACTCGTCGGCAAGATCGAGTGACGCCTGGGCTTTGTCGAGCTCGCCGTCGACCAGCCTCATGGCGTCGAGATCACGCGGAAGCTCACCGATCGACTGTGCAGCGAGGGCACTCTCCTCAGCCCGACTCAGCTGACGGTCGGCCTCGTCGGGATGCCCGAACAACTCGTCGAACGATGCGGTCGCATGTTGCGTCGACCATGTCGAGAGCAGCGAACGAAGCCGAAGTGCCCGACCGCGCTGGCCCTCGATCTCGGCGGGCATGGCGGCACGCCGCTTGGAGATCGTGACGTGTCGCTCCTCGAGACTCTCGAGGTCGCTCGTGACCGACTCGATCTCTTCAATGACGGGTGCGAGGCGTTCAGCGACCGCATCGACATCGACGCGCAATGCATGGGGGTCGACGCTGTCGAGCTTGGACGCCAGTTGAGCCAGCCGAGACGTGCCACCCTCGACCGCCCAACCTTCTGCCCGTCGACTGTCCGCGGCATCCAGCCCGGCCCGGATGCGGTTCGTGGCCACCCGATGCTCCTCCGCGAGTTCGTCCGGCCGCCCTCGAAGCTGTTCCACGATCGTCTCGAGCTCAGTCGTGCGAGCTTCGGCGCCCTCGACCACTGCGAGGGCCGCCTTGACGTGACTCTCCACCTCGGCCCGGGATTCGTCATTCATGCTCGCTACGTCGTCCGCCGTCACCTCGGACACCGGCGACCACGCCTCGTACAGGGTGCGCGAGGCCTCGGCCGCGGCGAGCTGGGCGGCATCGAGTCGTGCCATGGCGGCACCGGTGATACGACCACCGACGATCACCGCTTCCTGTTCTGCGTCGTACCAGCGAGCCTGCACATCGGTAACTGACCCCGACGCGTCGGCAAAGCGGATTCGCGCGTCGGACGCTCGAGCCGTCCGAGTTCGCTGTCGTGTGTACAACCAAGCGCCACCGCCCACGACGGCCGCGGTCGCAGCAACCCCTGCCGCGACCGCTCCTCCGGTGTTGCTCGGGGTGGTCCCCAGACCCTCCACCGTTCCGCCGACACCGCTCGCCACGCCTGCGCCGATGGCACCGTCCTGGAAGAATGCGTTCATTCGACCGCGGATGTCGTCGGCATCGTCGTCGAGCCGCTCGTTCAAGTCGTCGCCGTAGTCGACTGCGCTCAGCCGATCGACAACCGATACGGCCAGAACGACCTTTCCATCGGCGACATCACCGGGGGCATCGAACGCGTCGGGACACTGGATCCGCACGCCGTCTTCGAGATCGCCCTCGGTGAGCTGATCGATGACGACGGCAGTGAAGTCGAGTCCGGTGTCGTCCTCGGCGGCTTGAATGGCGGACTCGACGCCGCTGGCATCGGCGACTCCGAACAAATCGATGAGGTCTCGGCAGGCATCGACCTGGGCCACCGCAGGAGCGAGTCCGCCCAGAGAGATGAGCATGGTGAGCGCGAAGCCGGCCGCCGCACGTGATCCTACGTTCCGCATTCGGCCGACATTAGCGGCGACTCACGCAGGCAGGAGCGCTGCCTGGAGGAATCGAAGAAGCTCGCTTCGACGTTCGGCGAGGGACCGCAGACTTGGTTCGATCCCCATGGCGCGCATCACCTCGACTTCGGTCGCGACGCCCATGATCGTCGAATACAGCGAGAACAGCAGGAGCTGTGGGTCTCGGCCCGCGACCCGCCCCTCGGCGAGCGCCCGTTCGAGGCTGTGCTGCGCAGCGTGGATGTGGCCGGCGAGTCTGCTGGTGAGTTGCATGGCCACGGTCGATCCAGGTCGTGATGCTTCTCTCAACAGACCCAGCAGAGCCGGACGCTGCACCGCAAGTCGAAAGACCGCTCGAACCGTTCCCTCCACCTGCGCCCACACGTCGATCGCTTCGACCACGTCGTCGAGCTCGTCGATGAATGTGTTCGCAGCCTCGTCGACAACCGCTGCGAACAGCTCGGCCTTCGATGGGTAGTAGTAGAGGATCGACTGCTTGCGGATGTCGAGTTCGCGAGCAAGAGCGTCGAGCGAAGTGCCGTCGTAGCCACGGGTTCCGAAGTGATCGAGCGCCGTATCGAGGATCCGTTGGCGAGTGCTCACACCGCCACCGTACCGCTCTCTACCAATTGGTAGAAATCGCCAAAACCCTGATAGACCAGTACTCGTGATCGCGGAGCAACTCGCAGGTAAACGGATTGCCATAACCGGCTCGACCGGGTTTCTCGGCACCGCGTTGATCGAACGTCTCGTGCGCAGCGTCCCCGATGCCGAACTCGTGCTGCTCGTTCGCCCCGGTCGCCGGGGCGCCCAGGCCCGGGTCACACGCGACGTGTTGAAGAACGATGCCTTCGACCGTCTTCGCGCCGATCTCGGCAAGGAAGCGTTCGACGAGCTGTGCACGCGCCGGGTGAAGGCGGTCGGCGGCGATGTCGGAACCGACGGCCTCAATCTTTCGGGCGAGGACCTCGACCTGTTCCTTTCTGCCGACATCGTCATTCACTCCGCCGCCACCGTGTCATTCGACTCGCCCCTCGACACAGCCGTCGAAGTCAACCTGCTCGGCCCACAGCGAATCGCTGCGCTGTGCAACGAACGCGGGGTGGCACCGCACATCGTCGCGGTGTCGACGTGCTACGTGGCCGGCAGCCGACGCGGCTCGGCACCCGAACAGCTCGTCGACGAGAGTCCATACTTCGTCGATGTGAACTGGCGGCGAGAGGTCGACGCGGCCCGTCGAGCGCGCCTCGATGAAGAGGACGCAAGTCGTCGCCCGGAACGTCTCGAAGCATTTCGCACTGCCGCGCGCAAAGAGCTCGGGGCCGTGGGCACCCCAGCGCTCGCCGCCAAGACCGAATCGCTGCGCCAGTCGTGGGTCACCGATCAGATGGCGCAGAACGGGCGGGCCCGCGCAGCATCGCTCGGCTTCCCCGACGCCTACGCCTACACCAAGGCGCTCGGTGAGCTCGCGCTCGTCGAAACCCGTGGCGACGTGCCCGTCTCGATCGTTCGGCCATCGATCATCGAATCGGCGTGGTCTCAGCCCAACCCGGGTTGGATTCGCGGCTTCCGCATGGCCGAACCAGTGATCATCTCCTACGCACGCGGTCTGCTGAGCGAGTTCCCCGGTGTGCCCGAGGGTGTTGTCGACGTGATCCCGGTCGACATGGTCGTCGCGGCCATCATTGCGGTCGCCTCACGTGGTCCGAAGGAAAGCGGCCCTGACATCACCCAGGTCGCGTCCGGCTCCGCCAATCCGCTCCGGTACATGAACCTCGTCGACTACGCCGAAGAGTGGTTCACCGCCAATCCGATCTACGACGAACTCGGCCAGCCGATCGCCGTCGCCTCGTGGCAATTCCCGGGTCGTGGCCGAGTCGAACGTCAACTCGCCCGTGCCCGCACTTCGCTCGAACGGGCGGACGCTGTTCTCGAGAAGCTGCCCCTGCGCGGCAAGTCGGCCGAATTCGCCACCCGTCTCCAGGCCCGCAAAGAACTCCTCGATCAAGCCTTCGGCTATGTGGAGCTCTATGGCAAGTACGCAGAGTGTGAAGCCCTGTACGGCCTCGAGAATCTGCTCGGCATGTGGGACACGCTGCCGGACTCCGACAAAGAGGCCTTCGGATTCGACCCACGCATCATCGACTGGAAGCACTACGTCCAGAACGTGCACCTCCCCGCTGTCGTGCGCCAAGCGCGCGCCAAGACCACTCCGGGAAAGAAAATCGGGCCGTCGCGTTCGACACGCTTGCGGGGTCAGGTTCTCTCCCCCGACCGGCAGATGGCCGCCTTCGACCTCGAGAACACGCTCATCGCCTCGAACGTGGTCACCAGCTTCGCCTGGCTCGCCACCCGCAACCTTCCCCCAGCCGAGCGAGCGGTCTTCGCGGCGAAAGCCATCGCCCAGGGGCCCAGCTGGCTCGCACTCGACCGCAAGGATCGCAGCGACTTCCTCCGCAGCTTCTACCGCAATTATCGCGGCGCCCCGATCGAGCAGATCGAGCGCGACTCAACGGAACTGCTGAGCGACTATTTGCTCTCGAAGGCATTCCCCGCCGCGATCCGCCGCGTACGACAACATCGCGAACTCGGCCATCGCACGGTGCTCATCACTGGAGCGCTCGACTTCGTGGTGGAACCCCTCGCGCCCCTGTTCGACGACATCATTTCGGCCGAACTCGGTACGAGTGGAGGCCGCTACACCGGGGGCATGGTGTCGGTGCCGCCCACCGCCGAGAACAGGTACCAGTCGCTTGTCGACTTCGCCGAGGCGAACGACATCGACCTGCGCGAATCGGTCGCATACGCGGATTCGTCGAGCGATCTCCCGATGCTCGAAGCCGTGGGGTTCCCAGTGGCCGTCAATCCCGAGACGAAGCTCGCCAGCATCGCTCGCAAACGAGGCTGGCTCGTCGAGAACTTCTCCAAACAGTCGGGGGCACCCGCCCGCCCGATTCCACTCGCTCCTCGAACCGGACGCCGAGACGAGCCGATCCTCACCCGAGTAATGAATCGCGCGCCCGGTGTCGCTCCCGAGAAGACCCGACGATGAGGTACCGCTCATGAGTCCCCGAAAAGCTCCCCGACCCGGCCTGGTGCTCGAGGTCGACGCCTCCACTCCCCCGGTGCTCTTTCATCACGGCGAGAACTTCCGGATGGAGAAACTACCGGTCGGTCGTAGCCGCATCATCTACCCGGCCGAACCGCTACGCGGACTCACCGACCCCGATCAGGCGATTCGTGACGCTCTCGATTACCCGATCGAGTCCGAGCCGTTGCGGGCCCTCATGTTCGCCGACATGAAGCTCACCATCGCGTTCGACGACATCAGCCTGCCGCTCCCTCCAATGCGCCGACCCGACGTGCGCCAGCGGGTCATCGAAGCTGTGCTCGACATCGCGGCGGAGGTCGGTGTCGATGATGTGCACATCATCGCGGCCCTTGCGCTGCACCGGCGCATGACCGAAGACGAACTCCGTCATGCCGTGGGCGACCGCGTGTACGACGCTTTCGCTCCCTCGGGCCGGCTGTACAACCACGACGCCGAAGACCCTGAAGGCATGGAGCTGC
>JBPCTR010000122.1:0-8380 GCA_051011575.1 Acidimicrobiales bacterium
CATCGCCGGCCCTGGCCTACCCGCGGCGGTCGACGAGGTCGAGCATGTGCACGAGATGTACGAAGGCTCGACCATGCTCGTCGGCGAGCGAGCGAACGTGGAGGCGAGTCTGGCGGCGGCTGCCGACGCCGACCTCCTCCACGTCGCAGCTCATGGCACGTTTCGGGCCGACAGTCCGATGTTCTCGGCGCTTCACCTGGCCGATGGCCCGCTCACCGTCTACGACATCGAGCGACTCCAGTCGGTTCCATCGACGGTGGTGCTCTCTGCGTGTCATGCCGCGACCGCTGACGTAGCGGTGGGCAACGAGGTGATGGGCACAGCGATGGCGCTCGTAGGAATGGGTGTGACGACGGTCGTGGCGCCGCTCGTGGCCGTTGCCGACGAGGCCACGGCGGCGGTGATGGTGGCGATGCACGAACTGATCCGCGGAGGCGCTTCACCTCAAGAGGCGCTCGCGAGACTGATCGCTGAGTGGTTGGACGATAACCCGATGTTGGCGGCGACCGCGGGTGCGTTCGTGGTGATCGGGTCGGACGATCGTCCCGCATGAATCAGCGGTCGAATCGAACGATGCACACTCCCCAGTCGGTGGTGGTCGACCGGCAAACGATCGACACCGCTCCTGGTCCCGAGCCGAGTGACTCCAGGCGGAATCGGCCCAGATCGTCGGAGTCGGTCGACTCGACGACCAATCCGTCGATCTCGAGGTCCACGCTCACGACCTGAGGCGGCACGATCATTCCCATAATGCGGCCGGCCTGCTGATCGATCTCCAGCTCAATAGTCAGATCGTTGGTTCCAAACGACAGCGACCGCTCGGCGTCGCCCCGGGTCAGCACGAGTTCGCGGTCATTGGCCGAGTCGAAGAGCAGTTCGGCCAGCTCCTCGTCGAGGTTGCGGGAGATGTACAGGGCCTTGGAAGTGCTGAGGAGCTCGTCGGGAATCGGGTCGCGGTCCCCGATGGCGGCGGCCACCCGAGCCATCAGCTCGTCGTCGTTGGATGGCGAAGTCATGGTTGCACTGACCTTTCTTGGAGGAGGTCCCGCAGCTTGTCGAGGCATCGTGCGCGTGTTGGGCCGATGCTTCCCACGGGCATGCCGACGATGTCGGCGATGTCCTCGTAGGGAATCTTGGGCTCGGCGACGAGGAGTCGCAGAAGTTGTTGGCAACGGGGAGCGAGGACCAGGAGCGCGTCATACAGCTCGGCGAAGCACTCCTCGTCGATCAGGGCCTCGTCGGCAGGATCATCGATGCCGAGGAGTCGCTCGTCGTCAAAGTCGGTGGGACGTTGCCGGTCTTGGATTCGAAGGACTCGGAGCGCTTCGTGTTTGGCGGTCGATGTGAGCCACGCGGCGATGCGCTCGGGCTCACGGATTCGGTCGAGGTTGGAGGCGAGCCGACACCAGCATTCCTGGACGACGTCGGCGGAGGTCGTCTCGTCGAGGCGGAACGAGCGGGCGACAGTCCAAATCAGGCCCGTGAACTCGTCGACGAGCGCGTTCCACGAGTCTTCGTCGCCCGCCGCGGCGGCTCGTACGAGGAGGCCTACATCAGTGGTGCTCACCGTGCGCATCCTAGATCTCGCTCCGCGTGACGGCGAGAGCTCGCACCCGCATCCGGGCGGGTAGGCCTCGCACTCGGGTGGGCCTGGTGCGGCCGGGGAGCCCGCCGGCTCTGGCGGCCCGTTCGGAGACGAGGACTTCGCCGGCTCGCGCGAGGTCGGTCAGTCTGGATGCAACGTGGGTCACGAGCCCGCGGTAGTCGCCGTGTTCACAAGGGACCACGGGGCCGAAGTCGATCCCGATCCGGAGGGGGATTTCGGCGCCGAGCGCCTGCCGCTGGATCTGAATCGCCGTGGCGATGGCCCTGCTGGCCTGCTCGAAGCAGAGCATGGCGCCGTCTCCAGTGCCCTTCACGATGTGTCCGTGGAACGCCGAGGCGTTCAAAGCGACGAGGCGGTCATGACACTCGAGTAGATCGAGAAGGACCTGATCGCCCTGGGTCGCTGCGATTGCGGTCGACCCGACGACGTCGGTGAAAACGATCGCCCGACGCACGGTGAGGCGTGCTCTGCCGCTGTCGGGTTCGTGTTCCAGAACCGGGGTTGGGTGGATGCTCACGTCACTACAGAGCGCGCTTCGCCGCTCCTGATACATCCGAGCTGAACAATTTTCGTGTGGCCGCTGACACGTATCTGGAGCCCATCGACCGGCTCGGTTCTTGTGTCGCCGGGACAACGACCTGGCCGAACAAGGAGAACAAGCAATGACCACACATCATCCATACGTACAGACCGTCGGAAGTGGCCGGTCGATGAACGCTGTTCTCGTGGCGTTCGCGGCTCTGGCTCTCGTGGCGGCGAGCTTCGGGGTCTGGCAGGCCGCCGAAGAGTGGGGTGGCGGTTCCACCACGATCGAGCGTTCGATCGTCGAGACCGACACCTTCTCACCCGAGAGGGCCCGGATAACCGACGCAGTCGAGCAAGCCCGAGGTGCTGCGGTGCCAGACACCTTCTCTCCGGAGCAGGCACGTGCTGCTGGCGCGGCTTCCTCGGTCGGCGCTCCTGCTGCTCAGCAGCGACAGGCGATCGAGTCGGCGCAACCGCCGGTCTTCATCCAGCGTTACGACGTGGGTAACGGACATCCCGACATCCGCACGGCGACGGCACCTCCGCTCGCGGAGATTCTCGCCCAGCGCATCGACCCTGGTGTGCTGTCGCGGAGCAATGCGGGAACCGGCCATCCCGGCATCCTGACGCCGTCAGTGGTGACACAGTCGGAGACCTACGTGCAGCGCTACGACGTGGGAAACGGCCACCCCGACATCCGGACGGCTTCTGCGTCGACGGCGACAGTGGTCGAGCCTGTTCCTCAACTCGTGGAGCGTTATGACCCGAGTGTGGGGTATGCCGTGCCAGTCGAGCCGTCGTCGACTCTGAGCTTCGAGGTGTACGACCCGTCGAGGGGGCACCCCCTTGTGCTGCCGTCGAACTCGACGGCTGTTGCCGAATGGGACGGAGCCGCACCCGGGAAGATGCCCGGTTGGTCCAAGCAGATGACAATCGAGAATGAGGCGGCAGCTGCCACGCTCTCCGGATTGTGGCAGCTCCGCGTTCCGAGGCCGACCGCGGTCGGCGAGGTAGTCCGCCTATCGGACGATCGGCGGGTGGAGCGCGTTGGCGGGACCGGCGCGGAACAGCTGCGCCGGGCGGCCCCGGCCGCGGGTCGTCGTGTCGCCGGTGGGTTGAACGAAACCCTCGCTCGCCTGAATCTTGCGGTGGAAGTTGCGGGGGTCGATCGTCACGCCCCACACCAGCTCGTACACGTGGCGGAGCTCGCCGATTGTGAATTCGGTGGGGCAGAAGCTGGTGGCGAGCGTTGTGTATTCGAGCTTGGCGCGGGCTCGCTCGAGGCCGTCGGCGAGTATCTGGCCATGGTCGAAGGCGAGGGAGGCGGGCTCGAGGTCGGCGAGGGCAGTCCACTGGGCCGTGGCGGCATCGCCCCCGGCGGTGGCGGCGGGAAGGTCGGCGGCGAGGGCGAGGTACGCAACACTCACGGTTCGCATTCGGGGATCGCGGCCGGCGGTTCCGTAGGTGCGAAGTTGTTCGAGGTGGAGGCGATCGGTGGCGCCGATGCCGGTCTCCTCGGCGAGTTCACGAATGGCGGCGTTCTCCACGTCTTCGTCGATGTGCACGAAGCCGCCGGGTAGGGCGAGACGGCCTTTGAAAGGTGTCTCGCCCCGTTCGATGGTGAGCGCACACAACGTGTCGTCGCGGATCGTGAACACCACGAGGTCGACGGTTACCGCGAACGGCGGGTGGGCCATGACGTCAGCGTACTCTCTCATTCGTCACAATGACGATAATCGCGTCGAACTCCCGCTCAGAGCGCGTCCCCGTAGATCATCCGCAGATCCCAATTGCCCATGTCCGTGAGGTCGATTCCGGCGAAGAGGTCGGTGTACGGAGCAGGTGCGGTCAGCGGCTTCACCAGGAATCGCCCTGCGTATCGCAACGGCCCTTCGGTGAACGTTTCCTCGAATCCGTACTCACGAAGGAAATCGGTCGTCGTGGGCGGGAGTGTCGAGGTCCACGTGCGAAGGCTGCCAAGCCTCGCGTGGTCGACCACATATCGGGCGAGCTGCTGGCCGATGTTTGGGTCGGCAGCCTCCCAGTCGACGATGGCCGTTCTTGCCCGGCCCTCGAGATTCTGCAGGACCAGGTAACCGTCGATCTCTCCGGACCCCCAGGTCAAAAAGGAGTAGGTCGATCGCGGATTCGCATACCTCCACCGCAGATACGACTCGTCGCGGACATGGCGGAGCACACCCGCCCGATCGATACGCGAGACGAGCGAGGCCATCTCCTCGACCGGTGGTTGTTTCGAGACCGAGATGGGCACCGATGTGTTGGCCACACGGGCATGGCGAACAAGGTGGCGGAACGGGTCGACCCTTACGGAACCACGGAGGCGGCGGCCGACGGCGAGGCCCTTGCGGGCCAGGCCGTACAGTCGGCTCGAGTCGACGATCCGGGGCTGGATCGACGCCGCCCGGTCGCCGATCGCCGAGCGACGGGTGAGGATCTCGAACGAGCCCGCCGGTTTCCAACCCTGGGTGAGCGTGGCCGACAAATAGTTCTCGGGGTTCGCCGTGAAGTTGAAGAGGTTCGTGAATCCGCGTGCTGTGAGCTCGGCGTACGCCAAGCGGTTCATCTCGTCATAGAGGCCCTGGTCGCGGTGGTCCGGATCGATCACCAGGTCGGCGGCACACGGCGCCACGATGGGCTTGTCGGCCCCGGGCACTTCCCACGCCGAGCCGAAGATTGCCCGCATCCCAACGATCCGACCGTGCGACTCGGCGACGATCACGATGGGCTCGGTGAGGTATGGATTGTCCAGGTACTTCCACGTGAGGTACCGAATGTTCACGGCCGTGCCCGTGCCCCACAGATGCCGTTGCAGCCGCCCTATTCCCGTTTCGTCTCCTGGCCGCAGCATTCGCACTACGCGCGGCGGCGTCATGGTTCTCGCCGGATCTCGAGGTGGTCGGGAAACTCGACGGGTAGGTCGGCGTCGCGTTCCAGAACGGCCACGTCGCCGGTGCGTTCGACCTCGCGGAACCCGCTCAGTTTGAACGTGAGGTAGAGGAAGCGGTTGCGGTCGGTCCGAATGAATTCGGCGCGAAGGGTGCAGTCGGCCTCGCCTGCTCGTCGAGCGACGTCGGCGAGCAGGGGGACGCCCACGCCACGCGACATGACCCGGCATGACATCAACAACGCCTTCAACAACCACGAGTCATCACGGGTCTCGACGAGGGCGAATCCGATCTTGCCGTAAGAGCCGAAGCAGTCGTCGAGTCCGGCGATCAGCATCATGTGGTTGGGGTCGCTTCGTAGCTCGTCGAGTTCGTCGAATGAGTAGGTGTAGCCGGTCGAATTCAACTGGTTCGTACGTTCGGTGAGTTCGTGGATCCGTTCGAGGTCATCGCGTCCTGCTTGGGTGATCGTCATCACCATGTCGAGGGACGCGAGGAACCCGTCGGCCGGCACGTCCTCGGCAGCCTCGACTCGGCGAGCCTCGTCCTGGTACATGCGCCGGCGCATCTGGGAGTCGGTGGTCACGAAAGGAGGATGCATGTCGTCACGATCGGGGATCGCGCCGATTGCATCCGCATCGATGCCGCGCACCTCGGGATGTGCGTTGGCCACTTCCGCCCGCTCGAAGGGGTCGTCGTCGACGAAGGCGATGGCGGCGAGGCCGATGTTGAGGGCCTCGGCGATCGCGTTGATCGACGATGATTTGGTGCTCCAGCCGATCATGGGGTGGAGGAAGTAGTCGGCGAGGCCCAACTCGTCGAGCTTGGCAAGGGCGGCTTCGGGATCGTTGCGACTTGCGACCGAGTGGAGGATCCCCCTCTGATCGAGGGTGTCGATCGTGTCCCTGACATGGCCTCGGATCTCGACGTCGTCGCCCTCGAGGAGGACTCCCGACCAGACGGTGTTGTCGAGATCCCAGACCACGCACTTGACCGGGGTCATGTGTCCGCCGGTGGTTTTGGAGCTCGCAATCCGTAGTTGGCGATGAGGAGCTGTTGGATCTCGTTGCTCCCCTCGATGATCTCCATCACGCGGGCGTCGCGAAAGTGTTGCTCGATCGGATACTCCGACGAGGCGCCCCTGGCCCCATGAACCTGAATCGCATCGTTGGCGACGCGGCTCGCCATTCCGGATGCGAAGTACTTGGCGATGAGCGTGGCTTGGATCGCCTCGCGGTCTCGCTGGTCCCACAGTTCGCCGGCGCTCTCGCAGAGGAGGCGGGCCGCGCGAGTGTCGGTGATCATGTTGGTGAGCATGCGACGAATGAGCTGATGCTCGGCCAGCGGTTCTCCGAACTGGACCCGGCGTTGGCTGTACTCGAGAGAGGCGTCGTGGCAGGCCTCGCCGATGCCAAGGCACCCCCAGGCCACGCTGTAGCGGCCGTGGTGGAGGGCTGTGCCGACGACGAGGTCACCTGGCATCCGTTCGGGGCCAACCCTGGATTCGGCGGGCACGATGCAACCGTCGAGGTCGACGTCGGCGAGCATGGCTGCACGGAGCCCGAGCATGCCCTCCACCGGAGATCTCGTGAGGCCGGTGGTCGTTGCCGGGACCAGGAAGCCGACGACTGGTCCGTCGCCTTCGATCTTCGCCATGACAAGGAAGACCGTTGCCATCTGGCCGAACGTGATCCAGCGTTTGTGGCCGGTCAGGCGGAAACCGTTGGTGGTGGGTTCGGCCCGGGTTTCGATGGCGGCGGCGTCGCTGCCCGCGCCAGGCTCCGTCAGCGCGAACGCGCCGATCTCGTCGCCCGAGGCGAGCTTCGGGAGCCAGTCGAGCTTCTGCTCGTCGGAACCCAGCCGGTGCACTGCCTCGGCCACCATGTCGTGCACGGTGAGTAGAGAGCGAAGCGACGAGGACAGTCGACCGAGCTGTGCGTGGATCTCGCCATAGGCGGTCATGTCGAGCGACTGACCGCCGAACTCGGTGGGGATGTGGGACGCGAGAAGATCGGCGTGGGCCAGGTCGGCGACGATCTCGGCGGGCAGGACACCGCTTCGCTCGATGGCCCGAGTGCGCTCAGCGAGGTGATCGAGAAGATCCTGGATGTCGGTCCGGGGTGTCATTGAACGTTGGGTGGAGATGCGCTGGCGGCGAGTTTGCGTTCCGACAGGAGCGTCATCGCGTCGACCGACGAGAAGTTTTCGGGTTCGAGGTCGGCGTCGTCGAGCTGAACGCCGAAGGTCTTCTCGATGAACGTGACCAGCTCGATCGCGAACAGCGATGTCGCGCCATTGTCGAACACGTTGGCGTCGGTGGCCAGATCTGACCCGAGTGAGTTGTTCACGAATCGCTGCAACTCGCCGCGCACGTCGGCCATGTCTATGTCTCCTTCTCGTAGGTGTAGAAGCCCCGGCCGGACTTCTGTCCCAGGTCTCCGGCGTCGACCATCGTTCGTAGCAGCGGGCAGGGTTGGAATCTGCCGTTCGGTAGCTCGATCTGCAGCTCTTCGATCGAGCGGAGGATCGTGTCCAACCCGATGAGGTCGGCGGTGCGGAGTGGTCCCATCTTGTGGCCGAAGCACGAGGTGAACACGTCGTCGATGTCTCGGGGGTCGGCGACAGCCTCCTGGACCAGGAACACCGTCTCGTTGATGGTTTGCATGAGCACGCGGTTGGAGACGAAACCGGGTGAATCACCGACCGCGATGGGCCGCTTGTTCATCTGGGAGAGGAGTGTCTCGGTCGTGTCGATGGCGCGGTCGCTGGTGAGGTCGCCGCGAATCAGTTCGACTGCGCTCTTGAGGGGCACGGGGTTCATGAAGTGGATGCCGACCACGTTCTCGGGCCGGGACGTGTACGAGGCGATGGTCGTGATCGGGATCACCGAGGTGTTGGCCGCGAAGACGCAGGCGGGCGGGCAGACGCGGTCGAGTTCGGTGTACACGGCCCGCTTCACGTCGCGGTCCTCGGTGACGTTCTCGATCACGTAGTCGACTTCAGCCAGGCTCGCGATGTCGGTTGTTGGGTGGACACGGGCGGTGACCTGGCCCACGTCTTGTCGTTCGCCCCCACCGACCAGGTGATGGAAGCGGGCTGCCGACGCGATCTCGTCGAGGGCATGAGCCAGAATTTCGCTGGTCGTATCTACGAGCACGACATCGTGCCCGGTCTGAGCCAGATCCTGGGCGACGGTCGTGCCGATGACCCCAGCACCCATAACTCCGATTCGCTGCAGGTCCATCTCTCAACTCTCGGCCGGTCGACGATCGCGATCCCGCAGGATACTTCGCTGGTTGCGGCCGGGATCGAACAGTCCGCTCTCGACCAGTCGGCCGTTCGG
>JBPCTR010000123.1:0-12905 GCA_051011575.1 Acidimicrobiales bacterium
GACCCGAGACGTCGAAGTAGCCCCTCCACCGTTCGTTGATGTCGTCAGCGACGTCGTTGAACGGTCCGATGAAGTCCATCCATGCGTCCATCTCGTCCGGGTCGAATCCGTTGTCGGCGGTCATGATCGTCGACACGACGTCGTAGACCGCCTCGAGGTTCGGCGGGATCTCGATCTCCCAGTCGTCGGCCAGGATCTGGATCACCTCGTCCTTGTTCGCCTGCGTCTTGCAGAACCGCTGCGAGTTGATCCACGCGTAGTTCCACGCGGCCGTGAAGTTCGGGTCCTGTTCACGGACCGCCTCGGTCACGCCGAATCCGGCCTGCGGAGCACTCAGGAAGTCCTAGAAGAGTGCACTGCCGCCTTCGTCGGTGGCCAATTGGATGTGCCTCGGGAACGCGACGGTCGCATCGATCTGGCCGCTGAGCATGGCGGTGACCCAGTCGTTGGAACCGCCCGTGAGGGTGGTGAATTCGACGTCGGTCTCCCAGTCGTAGCCGAGCTCGCCCAGGATGAACTTCGAGATCGCCTCGTTCACGCTGCCAGCGCGAGCGCCGCCGACCTTCTTGCCCCCGAGGTTCTCGGCGGTCACACCCTCGTTGGCGATCATGATCAACGGCTGCGAACCCTGGTTCAGGCCGATCATCTTGATGCCGAGCGACTCCCCCTCCGCCTCGCTCTCGTTGAATCCGAAGAGGACGTCGGAGTCGACGAGGGAGACGTCGAAACTGCCCGAGACGAGCGCCGCCATGTACTCGTCGGCGTCATTCACCTCGATGTTCTCGATTCCGACCTCTTCGAAGAATCCCTTCGTCTGACCGACGAAAATCGGTGCCCGAAGGACCGCGTTCGGATTGCTGTACCCGAGCGTGGGGTTGGTGATCGTGGTCATGGGTATGCCGCCGCCGGCCGGCGCCGCGGTCGTGGCCGCGGCGGTGTCTGCTGGCGCGGCGGTGGTGGCCGCGACGGTCTCACCGTCGCTCCCGCATGCACCGAGGAGGACACCCCCAGCCACGAGACCGGATCCTTCGAGGAACCTACGTCTGGTGAGCATGTCGCTGATTCGTGGCTTTGCTGTCATGTTTTTTGTCCCTCCCGGGTCCGAATTACGTGTTGTTCTGAGCCCTCCAGGGCGCAATTTTGGTTTCGATGGAACGCGTTCCCTGCACGAGTACGAGTGCAAAGATCGAGAGTGTGAAGAGCGCTGCGTACGTGAGCGCGGCGTTGAAAGCGGCGGCCGACCGGAAGATGAGCCACCCCAAACCACCGTCGCGGTTCGCGCCGCTCAGGAACTCGGCGACGACCGCGCCGATCAGACCACGGCCGAGGCTGAGCTGAATACCGGTGACGATGAACGGCAGGGTGTACGGCATCACAACCTTCAGGTTGATCTGCCATTTCGACGCGCCGAAGACCCGCGCCGCGCTCACGAGCGACGGATCAGTGGTTTTCACGCCGGCCCACGTGTTGATGATCACCGGAAAAATGGCGGTGAGGATGATGATGATGTGTTTGATCGGCGACCCGGTTCCAATGCCGATGAACGGGAGCAGCACGAGGATCGGAAAGATCGCGATCCTCGGCAGAGACGAGAGCGTCCATACATAAGGGCTCAGGATCGCATCGATCCACTTGCTACCGCCCATCGCCAGACCGATGGGGATGCCGAGGGCGATGGAGATGAACATCCCGACCGTGTACACCTTCAACGTGACCCAGAAGTTCTTGGCGATGATGTGGTCGTCGAGCAGGTTCAGTGGGCCATCGAAACTTTCCTTTCCTATCCACCCAATTCGCAACGCATCGAGCATCTCGGTGAACGAAGGGAACACGTTCGACTTGCCGATCCAGTCGTTGCGACCGGTGATTTCCCACAGGATGAAAAAGACCGTGAGATTCAGGATGGTCACGATCACGTAGCGCCAGCGCCGCCAGATCCGTTCCCAGGTCCAGGTTGCATCCCTCAGCCGGGGCTTGGCGGCGATTCCGGGACTGGTCTTCTCGGCGGTCATCACGCCGACTCCGACTGGTCGAGTGCGTCCGTACCGGTGAGACCGGTGGCGTCGATTGCTTCGGACTTCACGAGATCCCAGAGGTGTTCGCGAAGTTCGCCATATCGGGCTTCGCCGCGAATTTCGCCTTCGGCCAATCGAGGTCGAGGCAGGTCGATGTCGACGATCTCACGGATCGTTCCCGGCCGGTTCGACACGACGGCGACGCGGTCACCGAGCGCGATCGCCTCGTCGATGCTGTGGGTGATGAACACGACCGTCTGGCCTGAACCCTGCACGAGCGTCTCGATCTGCCCCTGTAGAACCTCTCGGGTCATGGCATCGAGAGCGCCGAACGGCTCGTCGGCGAGCAGCACCCGAGGCTGGGTGACCATGGCGCGGGCGATGCCGACGCGTTGCTGCATTCCGCCCGAGAGCTCATGGGGGTAGGAGTTCTCGAATCCAGCGAGGCCCACGTTCCCGATCGTTTCTCGAGCCACGTCCTTCGCGTCTTGTTTCGACATTCCCAGGTCGCGCAATTCAAAGGGGAGCATCACGTTCTGCTCGACGGTGCGCCAGGGCATGATCGCGTAGTCCTGGAACACCATCGCTCGATCGGACCCGGGCCCATCGATGGGTTTGCCGTCGAAGGTGAGCGTGCCTTCCCATGGCTTGAGCAGGCCGGCCATCGCGTTGATCAGCGTGGTCTTGCCGCAGCCCGACGGGCCCAGCAGCATCAGGAATTCACCCTCGTCCACCGTGATGTTGATGTCGGTGAGAGCGGTGAGGAGTTTGCGCTCGCGCTCGAGTTCGTAGCCGACGGTGACCCCCTCGGCCACGATCAAGGGCGCCGCGCCCCCTGCTGGACTCATGGACACACCCCCCGGTGATCGACGTTGCGCAAACGATTGCGGTTCACGCTAATTGGTTCGCAAAGGGCATTCAAGCCAGCCCCGACTTCCCGTCGAATCCCCCCACTGAACGTGGTTGCAATCGATTGTAGTATGCGGTGTATTCTTGTCGTCGAACACGCTCGGAGGCCACACCATGACCGCAGCCCATCGATCCGACCTCACGCCGCTGCTCCACCCGGATCCTCTGGTTCGCGAGGTGCTGGAGACGTGGACGCCGCGGTTTCTGTCGGCCGGGATCCCCATCGGCGAGCTCGCGAGAACGGTCGAACGTGTCGACACCTGGGACGACTGGGCGAAGGAGTGGCTGAGCACCGGAGCGCTCCACGATGCACGCGGCGATGATCTCGCCGCGGCGGGTCACATCGACTCGGCGACGACCGCCTGGATGCTCGCATGCAGCTGCTACCACGTCGGATATCACGTTGCGATTCGCGATCACGACCTGCACGAGCACGGCCTCTCGAAGATGCTCGAGATCCACGACAAGGCGCTACCGCACATGCGGCCCGCCGTGACGAAGTTCGAGCTCGGCGCCGGCGAGGACCGGATCGTCGGATTGCTCTCGACCCCTGCATCGAGTCCGGCTCCAGTCGTGCTTCTTCTGCCCGGCCTCGACTCCACGAAGGAAACGCGTCATGCAGCTCGAGGTGCATGGGTGGCCAGAGGATTCGCCGTCGTCAGTGTTGACGGGCCGGGCCAGGGAGAAGCGAGTCGGTGGTCGACCATTCGCCCCGACTACAACGTGGCCGTTTCCGCGGTGATCGATTGGATCGAGCAGCAGGACGAGCTCGATCACAACCGAATCGCGATCATCGGAGTCTCGCTCGGCGGCTACTACGCGCCGCTGGCGGCTGCGTACGACTCCCGGATCGCGGCCGCCGTCGGAAACTGCGGGCCATACAACTGGGCCGAATGCTGGAACCTGATCCCCCAGGTCACCCGGGAAGCGTTCATCCACTACTCCGGATCACAGAACCAGGCCGACGCCCTCGAAATCGCGGCGAAGATGACGCTCGAGGGCGTGGCCGAAAAAATCTCGTGTCCGCTGCTGATCGTGCACGGCGAGCGCGATCCGCTGATCCCATGGGAGCACGGAAAACGAATCGTCGACGAAGCCTCGGGTCCAGCCGAATTCGTGCTCGTCGAGGGTGGGAATCACGGTGCCAACAACCTGCCATTCGAGTCGTTCCCGGTGATGCGTGACTGGGTGTGCGACCAACTCGGTATGAGCGAGAACCAGGAGAAGTCAGATGTTTGACGTACCCGAAGACATTGTCGTCCGGACCGAGCGGGTCGGCGATGCCGATGTGCACTTCATCTACTTCGAGACCTGGGACGGCCTCTTTGCGCCCATGGCACTGCGGCTGCCCGACGGCGACGGGCCATTTCCCATCATCCTTCTCGGCTCAGGCAACGGCGGTGAGGCGATGCGGTGGCATCGAGACGTACTGGCCAATCGCAGCTACATTCTCGACGCCTTGATCGATGCCGGATTCGCATGTGCATGGCTCCGGTATCGGACCGAGGTCGAGCTCGGATACAACGATGGTGGTGTATTGGTGCGCGACGTGCGCCAGGGGCGCGAGATGTTCAACCGCAGTCCGCTGGAGTACGAAGACGAGATCGCCGCCATCGAATTCGTGAAGCAGCTCGAGATCGTCGACGGCGATCGAGTTGGTCTTGTGGGCGTGAGTCACGCCGGCGAGATGATCCTGAAGCTCACCTCGGAGTATCACGGTGCGGCGGTGGGTGTGTGCTGTGAACCTGCGTCGCACGAGTACCTCGCTCTGACCCCCGATCAGACGGCTTTCGTGAACGAAGAGACCCAGATGCGCAACATCGAAGACATGCAGATGGCCGAGACCGACAAGGTGCGTCGTCGGATCGACGTCGACGTGGCCACGCAGCGCATCGCAGGGATCGAGACGCCGCTCCTCGTCATGGGTCGCGACGAGGATCACCTGCAAGGGATCTTCCGGACCACGTATGAGCTGCTCGAAGAAGCGGGCAAAGAGGTCGAGTGGATCTCGTACGACCACCCGCTGCACGGCTACATCTACCCCGAGCTCGGCCCCGACGGCACCTATCTGGTCGACGACACGCAACGCGACGCCATCGCCCACGTAGTCAGCTACCTGAAGAAGCATTTGTAGCTGGCGAGCCCTCCGGCTTACACGATCGCGATGATGGCGACGCCGGTGAAGACGAGTGCGATGTTCGCCAGCAGATCGAGCGAGAGCCGTTCCTCCCTCAGGAAGCTGGCACTCAGGATCGGCGTCCAGATGGCGGTCGTGCCGCCGAGGATTCCGACGATCCACGCGTCGATCAACTCGAGCGATCGAAATTGCGTGAGCAGGGCGGCCGACGTGATGACCCCCGCGGCGAGGAAGTGCCACGGCGGATGCGCGACGGTTCGACGCACGAAGTGGCCGAGCCTCCCGTGCCCTCCTTCCCACAGCATCAACAACAGGAAGCCGGCTGCCGATCCGATGAACGCACCGGTGACCGACCCCGGTAGCCGGTCGAGCCCCCATTTCCGCAACACGAACGCGATGCCGAAGAAGAGCGGCGCCCCGGATGCGATGACGTAGTGCCGGAATGTCACGCCGTCGAATCCCGATCCGTCTCCTCGACTTCGAATGATTCGCACCAGGCCGAAGATCGTGACGGCACCTCCGATCGCTTCGAGCAGTTCGACGTTCTGGCCAAGAGCGATCCACCCGGCGACGGCGGCCGACACGGGAGTCGCAGTCTGGAATGTGTTCGCTCGGGTCGGTCCCACGAGCCGGATTCCGCGCAACATGGAGAAGCGCCCGAAAACGGTTCCGGCTATGCCGCCCGCGACAAGCGCAAGGAAACCCGAGGTACTCCAGGGTTGCCACGTGACGAACAGCGCAATCAACCCGAAGATCGCGGTGTTCATGAGGTTCGCGAGGAGGTGCCCGTCGTCGTTGGGCCGCGAGCGCTGCCCGATCTTGAACAGGATCGACCCCGACGCGAAGCAAACGGCCGACGCCAGCCCGAATACATAACCCATCAGGGTCGGGGCATCAGGAGGAAAGCTTTTCGCGGAGCCACTCGAACGAGGCAGGAGCCCAGTCGTCGTAGTACTTGAACGCGCAGTGCCCGCCATCGGCATAGACCCGGGCCTCTTTACCGAGCGCGGGACCGTGTTCAAGCATGAAGTAGATGTTTCCGATCGGTGCGAGGTGGTCGAGCTTGCCGTTGATCATCAGCACCGGCATGGTGATCCTGTCGAGCAGACCCTGTTCCGACAGCGCCCAACGCGAGAACCCTTCCCGCTCCTCTTCGACCGATGTGGGGGCGAACGACGGTGGACCTCCAGGTTCGCCGAACTTCCACGTCGACCGGATGTTGCGAACGTTGACGTATTCGTCGAGCTCCTCATCGCCCATCACGTAGCCGAACGGATGACCAGCGTTTGCGACAACGGCCTTCACCTTCTCGGGGGCCGTGCCGGCGAGCTGCATCACCGAGTAGCCGCCGCGGCTGATTCCAAACGCTCCGATTCGATCGGCGTCGACCTCGGGCCGGGCGGCGAGATAGTCGATCGCTGCCTCCCACGCCGCGACGGATTCGGGCGCCCACGGGAACGGGTTCTCACCGGTGCCCGGCCCATCCATCACCAAACTGGCCATGCCGTTCTCGACACAGAATTCCTGAGCCCACCCCCGGTCTTCCTTGAAGACGTCGGCACCGCACATGATCAGCACCGCCGGGAGCGGTTCGGCCGAGACCGGTGAGCGGAAATGAGCGGAGATCGTCTGGCCGTCGTGGTCGAACTGCACGACCTCGAGCGGTGGGTCGAGATGGGCGCACGCCTTGAGGTAAGACCGAGCGCACGCTTCGGAGACAGAACGTTTCACGTCGGTGATCTCGCCAGGGAATCGTCCGATCGCGAAGTAGGTCTTGGCCTGCAGGTACTCCCGCCGAGCCCCAACGTAATCACCCGCCGCTTCGAGATCGTCGCCAAGTTTCTCGTGCCGCTCGCCCGGCTCGCGCCACACCGGCACCCACTTGTCGTGCGTCGTCCCTTCGATCTTTGCGACCGTCGTTTTGAGTTCCTCGATGTCGTCGATCATCGAGAACCATCGGCGGTAGAAGCCGCCGTTCTGTACGACAAACGGGTCCTCGTTCGGACCGAAACCAAGTTCTTCCGTGATGGCCATCGCGCGGTCTCAGTCGCTCGTGGGGTTGTGTCCAGCAACTTGCAAAGACAGTTCGGCCTCGTCGATCGTCGCTTGGAGCTGACCCTGGCTGCTGCCGAGTGTGCGCAGCCACCGCTGGCCACCAAAGGTGAAGCCGATCCAGTAACCCATCTCGACGAGCTCGGGTTCGGAGAACTCTGCGTGGAGGTCGGTCCACATGGCGTCTCCCACGAGGGTGGGGTCCCACATGATGGCGTCGGCGTAACGCAGCGCCAGCTTCTGCCGGTCGGTGTAGTTCGACGACTTCTCGAACTTGAGGAGGTCGTCGAGTTGGCTGTCGTGATCCCGGATCTCACGAGCGATTCCCTGGCCGCCGCAATATGTGCAGTCCCCGGCGAGCGCGATGTAGGCGCGCAACAGCTCCTTCAGGTCGAAGTCGAGAACCCCGTCGTGGTAGATCCACTCGCGACTCTTGGTGAACGACCGCATCACGCCGGGGACGTGGGCCCGAATCGACTGGAACTCGGGGCAGGGCTTGCCGGCCGCCATTGCCGCCAAGAGCCAATCGCGGCACTCCGCGTCGTCGAGACCGTCGGGCAGATTGAATGTGATCCTAGCCATGGCATTCGCCTTCCTGGGTCGCTGCAATCGATTGTAGCCATTTGGTATCAAGGGTCAATACGCCTACGATTGGCCCGTGGAACGGGTGACATTGAGCGACGTGGCAGCGGCGGCGGACGTGCACGTGTCGACTGCATCGCGGGCTCTCAATGAGGCGACCCGGTCTGTCGTCAAACCCGACACGGTCACCCGAATACTCGACGCCGCCGAGAGACTCGGCTATCGGCCCCATGCGCTCGCCCGCGGTCTGCGCACGAGCCAAACACTGTCGATCGGCGTCGTGATCCCCGATCTCGAGAACCCGCTCTTTGGTCCGATCATCGCCGGAATCGAAGCCGGGCTGGCCGCCGACGGGTACTCCGTGCTCATCACGGCATCGACCAGCCACCACGAAGACGAGGCTGTTCGAAGCCTCGTCGACCGCCACGTCGACGGGATCATCCTGGCCAGCGCCACCCGTACCGACCCGGTCGTCGAACGACTGGCCAAGAGCGGACCTCCCACGGTGCTCGCAAATCGCCTCACCGAGAACGTCGACATCCCGGCGATCATCGGCGACGACCAGCTCGGCATCCGACTCGTGGTCGACCATCTCATCGAGATGGGTCACACAAAAATTGGGCACCTCTCCGGCCCGGAACAGATGTCCACCGGTATCGCCCGTCGCCGAGCGTTCGAGGCCGCTATGCGCGACTACGGCTTTCCGGTGCTGGTCGAGGACGGCACCGGGTTCCAGGTCGAGCCGGGCGCAACCGCTGCAGCTCGGCTGCTCGAGCGCGAGCCCTCGATCACCGCACTCGTGGCTGCGAACGACCTGATCGGGCTCGGCGCCTACCGGGCGGTGCGCACGTCGGGTCGCCAGGTCGGGCCCGACGTGGCGATCGCCGGATACAACGACGTCGGAATGCTCGACCTCATAGAGCCGGCAATGACCGCGGTTCACATCGCATACCGGCACATGGGGGCCAAAGCCGCCGAGGTGCTGTTGCAGATTCTTCAGGGAGAGGACGCCCCGACGACCACCCTCCTTGAGCCGACCCTTTCGATTCGAGCGTCGACCCGGCCCGCGTGACCGATACCAGACAACAGAAGATGCGAGCCGGAACGGTTCTGGTCGCGGCCGCGCTGTTCTCCATCACGCTCATCGGCTTTCTTCGAACACCCCTCCTTCCCTCGATCGGACGAGACCTCGGGCTAGGTGCGTTCGGCCTCAGCGCCCTCGTCGCCGCCTTTGGACTCGGGCGGGTGATCGTCGACCTGCCCGCGGGTCGCGCCACAGACCGCTACAGCATCGGAACGATCATGAGCGTGGCAGCCATCACGGTGGCGGCCGGGTCGTTCGTGTGGGCGGTGGCCCCAAATACTGCACTGCTGCTCGTGGGCGCGATGTTCCTAGGCATTGGATCGAGCCTCGCAACGTCGTCGGGCGTGGCGTTCTTTGCGTCGGCACCCCGCGCGAGTCGAGGAACCTCGGTGTCGATGTACGGGGCCGCGCTCCTCACCGCCCAATCCTTCGGACCGTTGATCGCTGGTCTGGCCACGTTGCTTTTCGACTGGCGGATCGTGCTTGCGCTCGGCGGAGGGGCCGCACTCGCGATCGCCGGCGCCGTTTTCACACGAGCGCAGGGAATCGAAACCGCCGGCCGAGAGGCGACTCGCGCGGGCCGCTCCGAGGAGACAGACGTCGCACGATCAACCCTTTGGGTTCTCTATGCCCTCCCCGCGGCACAATTTGGAATCGGTGCGGCGGTCATCCAAACGCTGATCCCGTTCCTCGGCGAGGAGGACCTCGGATTGTCGACAGCGACCGTGGGCGTGGCGCTCGGGGTCGGCGGCGGGCTGCGTCTGGTGGCGGCCATGGTGTCGGGTCGGATCGCCGATCGGCTCGGTCGCAAGGTCGCGCTCGTTCCCGGTCTGACTCTGCAGCTGTTGGGGTTGATTGTGTTCGTCGCCGACCTCGGCGCCGTCGGTTGGTGGGTGAGCATCGCGCTTCTCACGATTGGCTCTGCGGCCGCCAACATCGCAGGCACGATCATCGCCGATCTGAGCGAGGGTGGTCCCCTCGGCCGAAGGTTGGGACGCTTTCGCCTCGTCGGCGACCTTTCGCTGATGCTCACGCCGCTCGCGACCGGCTGGCTCTTCTCGCGACACGGCCTTGAGATCTCGGTGTCCTTTCTGATCGTTTTCGCGGGCGCGGTTCTGGTCGGCGCAACCCGCTTGCCGGAGACGCTGCGGGACTGACGACGCAAACGATTGCAGGTACTCTTCTTTGTCGAGGCCCGAGGAGGCACCATGGCTCGAATTCCGTATCCCGACCTGAACAGCATCACCGACCCAGAGATCACGGCGATTCTTCAGCGGGCAGCCGCGGTGGGTACACCCCGGCCGGAAAGTCAGGCGCTGCGCGCCCACGTACCCGCCGTCTTGAAGACCTTCACCGCCGCCTGGATGGAAACGTTCGTCGAGGGTGTGGTCGAACATGAACTCAAGGAGCTGTGCCGGGTCTATGTGACGACGTCGGTCAAGTGCGGGTACTGCGCCGCTCAGCGATCAGAAGACGCGGGTGTCGACGAGGATCACTACCGCGATCTTCTGATGTACGAAACCTCTGATCAATACACCGAGCGCGAGAAGGCAGCTCTCGCTTATACCGACTCGGTCGTGTGGGATGCCGCGCTCGCGACCGATGACGTGTGGGCACGACTCGACCGCGAGTTCACCTCGCCCGAGCTCGTGGAACTTGGGTTCTTCATCGCCCTGACCTCCGGCCAGCAGCGCTGGCTCAAGACGCTCGACATCGGGCACCGTGAGCTTCTCGACAGCTCCGACGCCGGTCTACTCCACGCCGACCGCGCCGCGAGCTGAGTCGCTCAACCGGGGAGGTGCGCAACCAGCCCGGCACAGCCTGACTCGCCGCCGCTACCAGTTTGCGGCGATGTACTTCGTTTCGAGGAACTCCATCATTCCCTCGTGACCGCCTTCGCGGCCAACGCCCGATTGTTTCGTGCCCCCGAATGGCGCCGCCGGATCCGAGATGAGGCCTCGGTTCAAGCCGACCATTCCCGCGTCGATCGCCTCGGCTGTTCGCATGCCACGCGCCAGATCCTCGGTGTAGACGTAACTCGCCAAACCATAGATCGTGTCGTTCGCCATCGATATTGCTTCGTCGTCAGAGGTGAACGTGATGATCGGTGCGATCGGACCGAACACTTCCCGTTGAAGAATGGGGTCACCGGGTTGCACGTCGGAGATCACGGTTGGTTCGAAGTAGAAGCCTGGTGATCGTCCGACGTCGCCGCCGGTCGACAACACCGATCCGCTGCCGAGCGACAACGCGACCGACTCGGCCATATCATCCTGCGCCCCCTGGTTGATGAGCGGACCGAGCTCGACGCCGGCTTCGAGCCCGGGCCCGACCTTCAGCGAATGCATCGCCTCGGAGAGTCGCGTGGTGAAGTCGCTGGCGACCGCCTCGTGTACGAGGATCCGGTTGGCAGCGATGCACGACTGCCCGCCGTTTCGCATCTTGGCGATCATGGCGCCGGCGACAGCTGCATCGATGTCGGCGTCGTCGAATACGACGAACGGAGCATTACCACCCAACTCCATCGAGGCATTCACGACGGTTTTCGCGGCCTCGGCGAGGAGCCCCCGGCCAACCTCGGTGGAGCCCGTGAACGAGACGAGGCGGACGCGATCGTCGCTCAGGATTGTGGGCACGACGGTGGACGACCGGTTCGACGGCATGACGTTGAGAACCCCATCGGGAAGCCCGGCCTCGGCGAGAATGCGTGCCACCGCGAGAGCCGACAACGGTGTATCCGACGCCGGCTTCAGAATCATGGTGCACCCGGCAGCGACCGCTGGACCGATCTTGCGCGTGGCCATGGCCAGCGGGAAGTTCCACGGGGTGATCAACAACGAGACACCGACAGGCTGATGAATCGCCACGATCTTCTTGTCGCGGCCCGGCGAGTCGCCGAGGCTTCCCGAGTTGCGAACGGCCTCACCCGAGTACCAGCGGAAGAACTCGGCGGAATACGTGACCTCGCCGACCGCCTCGGAAAGGGCCTTGCCCATCTCCTGCACGATCAGCTCGGCGAGCTCGTCGCGACGTTCGATCATGATCGAGAACGCTCGGCTCAGAATCGTGCTTCGTTCCTGCGGTGACGTGGCACGCCACGACTCCTGGGCTGAAGATGCCGCTTCGACCGCATCTCGGGCATCGGCTTCGCCGCCGCTCGCAACTGCAGCGAGCGACTCCGCATTCGACGGGTCGAGAACGTCGATGCGGCGACCGTCGCCGGACTCGCGCCACTGCCCCCCGATGAAGAGCTGAGTGTGACCGTCGTTCGTGAGAGTTTCGAGCAGGCTCAAGGATCAGCTCAATCCGTCGTCGACATCGCGGTTCTCGGGCTCGATCGACTGCCCGGACTCCTCATAGGCCTTGGTGAGGAGTGCGGCGAAGTCCTGCTCTCCCATTCCACGACCGATGCCCTCCTGGACGATCTGATGTACGAGCGCGGTGGCCGGGAGCGGAACCTCCAGCTCGCGTCCAGCCTGCAATCCAAGCTCGAGGTCTTTGCGCAGAAGCGGCCAGGTGAACGTGGGCTTGTAATCGAGATTGACGTAGGCAGGAGACTTGTATCGGGTGAAGACCGATCCCATCACCGAGTTGTTGAGGAAGTCGAGATAGTCGTACCGGCTCACACCGGCCTTGCCGACGAGGGCGCACGTCTCGGCCATGGTTTGCGCAACGATGCCGAGCATCAGGTTGTGGCAGATCTTCACGAGTCGAGCTTCGTCTCCTTCCCCCACATAGGTGACGCCCTTGCCGAACAGCGCCAGATAGGGAGCGACCGTATCGAAGGCCTCCTTCGGGCCGGAGCTGACAACCGTGAGGCCGCCGGAGGACACGACCTTGGGGTTGCCACTGACCGGCGCGGCAAGAACCGCGGTGCCGAGCGCCGCCGCGCGCGTGCTGAGTTCCTCGGAGGTCGAGGGGTCGATCGTTGTCGCGTCGACCACGATCGACGGACGAGTGTCACCGGACAGCACGCCGCCGTCCTCCACCGTGACATCGAGGACATCCTGCGGGCCGGCAACCATCGTGAACACGATGTCGCAGCCACCGAGATCGAGCGGCGTGTCGACAACCTTTGCGCCGAGCTCCACGAGGGGCTCGGCCTTCGACTTGGTGCGGTTGTAGA